>JAAYRV010000151.1 GCA_012518595.1 Bacillota bacterium | reverse complement strand
CATTTCCGTGTTCGGACAGATCCCGCTAGGCTTCATCCTTGCGTATGCACTGTTCAGAAGACTTGTAGGTGCAAGGGACTTTTTCCAAAGTATGATCTACATGCCGACGGTCATATCCACGATTGTCATAGGAATACTGTGGCAATCATTCTTCTCGCCTTACGGTCCGTTTACAGAGTTGATGCAAAGACTCAGACCCGGATGGGAAAATACTCTGTTTCTGAATCCGAGGACTGCTATGTTGCCTGTGCTTTTTGTAATGCTATGGATGTACACCGGGACTTACCTCATTATTTTCCTGGCGAATCTTCAGAAAATCAACCCCGAGACGATTGAAGCTGCTAAGATTGACGGGGCCACAGAAGGCCACGTCCTAAGATACGTAATACTTCCTGCACTGTCAGGGGTAATCGTGACCGCATGCATACTTGCTATATCGGGATCTCTGAAAAGCTTTGATCTGATATTTGCGATGACATCAGGTAACCCCGCAAGGAGGACATCAGTATTATCTCTTTATATGTATGACACGGCTTTTCGCGGAGCGCCGGATTATCCGTTGGCAAACGCAATTTCCACGTTCATGGTGGCTTTAAGTCTCGTGCTTATCGGACTCACAAAACGAGTGGAGCAAAGACTGGGGGGTCGGGAGTGATGAGGCCCCAGGCAGGACGAAAAAGTATGATGTCAAGAGAAACATCTGTTGCAACGCGTGTTCTCCTATACGCGGTTCTTCTTGGATTCACAATCATGACAATGTATCCCGTTCTTTGGTTGATAATGAGCTCATGCAAGACCACGCAGGAGTTTCAGTTGAACAGACTGGGCCTCCCTCGCGGAATACACTTTGATAACTTTGTCCAGGCCTGGCGCATAGGAGACTTTAGCACGTTATTCTTAAACAGCGTATTCTATACAGGTATTAGCACCATTGTCGTAGTAGTATTTTCCCTTGCGGCAGGGTTTGCTTTTGCGAAGCTGAAATCAAGAGCTACTCCCATTCTCCACGGCAGCTTCATAGTAGGCATTTTGCTGACCCTTCAATCAATAATGATTCCTCTCTTTTTGATGAGTATCACGACCGGCCTATATGACACCAGACTCGGAGTGCTGATTCCTTACATCGGTATCGGACTGCCGATAGGAGTGTATCTCTGCACAGAGTACATTAAGAGCATCCCTGACGAAGTCATAGAATCAGCAAGAATCGACGGCGCCGGTTATATTAGGATCTTTGCTACGATAGTTGCGCCGATGTCCACGCCTGTGGCTGCAACCCTTGCCATATTGAACGTTACGGGAATATGGAATGAGTTCATGCTCATAAATATCTTAGTCTCCAAGAACTCTCTCAAGTCAATGCCTGTCGGAATAATGAAATTCTCAGGCGCGCTCTCTTCAGACTACGGCAAGCAATTCGCTGCCCTGGTTATCGGTATGCTTCCCATGTTGATCTTCTACATCCTCTTCAGAAAGCAGATTACGAAAGGCGTATCCGCAGGCGCGATCAAAGGATAGACAGCACCGGTTTATCAGGTAGTTATTTCAGGCTGGACCTTTTGAACCTGCCATTTCAGTCGGTGTCTTCAACCGTTCCATGGAAAAACAGTGATTGACAAAGCCAACTAAGCATACTACCATCTAATTAAGTACTTACTTCATTAGATTGAGTGATATTATGGAACACTTGCCTGAAACGCTTAGAGCGTTAGCAGATGAGACACGCTTCAGAATAGTTAATCTGCTGT
>JAAYRV010000021.1 GCA_012518595.1 Bacillota bacterium | reverse complement strand
TTTTAGAACCATCCTCATCGTCTGACATGCTTTTACACGAAGAGGAGGTTCATAGGCCATGAGGTACCGGGCCTTAGTCATTTTGTCCGCAGTAATGGTAGCTCTTGAAACTACTGTTATCCCCTATGTTTCCATTGGTGGCATAGGCCCTGATATTGTCGGAATCTTCGTTGCGCTTGTGAGCATGTTAAGCGGCAGGCAGGATGGACTTCTTGTGGCGGTTGTGGCAGGCTTCATGGAAGACATGTCATCCGGACAGTTCCTCGGATTGTTTAGTGTTGTTCGATTAGTAATAGCGTATTTGGCAGGCGCGTCTTACCAGAAAGTATTCGAAGAATGGGTTCTTGTCCCTATAGTCATTGTGTTTGTCACCGGGCTTGCCGGCGGATGTCTCCATGTATTCTTGCTGGCTTCCTTCGGTGTGCCTTTCGGATCATACCGGGTAGCACTAAGCACAGTAATTTTTCAGGCAGCATACTCCGCTCTCTTGTCGCCGCTTGTGATGAGCATAACCTGTAGAGTAGATGCTTATGTCCGGCGTGTTTCAGAGCGTCGCAAGTCGCTGTGATCCTAATTTCGCACCCCGACGTATTAATACTGCCAAGTTTATGAGGGTTGGAGGGGAATATGGTACCTTTGTCATCTGCCCAGGCACGAATCAAGCGCTTGGGATACCTTGCCATGGCAGTAATTATGATTCTTGCTGCTCGTCTTTGGTACTTGCAGATAGTACAGGGCGGTACATATGAAGCGTTATCCTTGGGAAACCGAGTAAGAGTGATCCCTGTTGCAGCTCCAAGGGGTAAAATTCTTGATAGAAATCACGTTGCCCTTGCTTCAAACAGGCTTGCGTTTTGTGTGTCCGTGGTCCCTCAAGATATGTCGGATAAGGAGGAGACCATAGCTTGGCTCAGCGAAGTCTTGGATATGACTCCTGAAGCCATAGAGCAGAAGCTTTCCACTCCGAGGCGTCCGTTTGAACCCATTAGGATTAAGGCGGACGTAGATCCGACTGTAGTTGTAACTATAGGTGAACGAAGAACAGACTTTCCCGGTGTTATCATTGAAGAAGTGCCTGTCAGGAATTATGTTTTTGGCGAAGTTGCAAGTCATGTCATAGGGTATACAAGGGAAATTGACGCAGAGGAATTGAAGGCGCATAAGGGTGAAGGCTACAGACCCGGGGATCTCATCGGCAAGGTGGGAATTGAGAAGGCCTTCGAGGAGTATCTCAAGGGCGTGGACGGTGGGGAACAAGTAGAGGTAAACAGCTTGTCGCAACCTATTAGAGTCCTTGGCAGTATGCCGCCGGTATCAGGTTACGATGTTGTGTTGACCATAGACCGGAAGCTTCAAGCGGCAGCTGAAGAAGCTCTCGAATCCCAACTTGAAGCGCTTTCCAAGTCGGAGAAAACAAAAGAAGCACAGGCAGGGGTAGTTATAGCAGTGGATCCGCGAACGGGAGAGATCCTAGCTATGACCAGCAAGCCTTCATATGACCCTAACATGTTTGTGGGTGAACTTTCCCCGAAGGATTTAGAATCTCTTATGTCTTCACCCAGCCCGCAACCGAACAGGGCAATCGGCCATACGTATGCACCCGGTTCTACCTTCAAGGTTGTAACTGCTTTGGCGGCTCTTGAACAAGGCAAGGTAAACCTTAATACCAGGTTTCTCTGTAAAGGCAGAGACCCTGCTTCAGCCAAGTCATGCTGGACCATAGAGCGTGGAAGGGGTCACGGCACGCTTGATATCATAGACGGGATTAGTGAGTCCTGCAATATAGTGTTTTATGAGCTTGGAAGACGCGTGGGAATTGATGACCTGGCAGAGACTGCAAGAATGTTCGGTCTCGGGCAATCCACCGGAATGATTATGTTTCCAAGGGATCAGGCAGGTCTGGTGCCTGACAGGGAGTGGAAGCAGCGAAACTTCAAAGGGTATGACCAGAGATGGTATCCTATGGAGACCTTGGATGTTGCCATTGGGCAAGGAGCCGTGCTAGTCACACCGCTGCAACTTGCGAACATGTACTCAGCCATAGCTGAAAGAGGCACTTTGCTAAGACCTATGATAGTGAAAGCCGTAATTGGTTCCGGCGGCAAAGTAATGCGGGAGTTTCAACCGATGGTAATGAACAACCTATCCATATCTGCTGAATCATGGGATATTCTGGAGGAGGGCCTTGAGAAAGTGATCTCTCATGGAACTGCACAAGGCGCGTTCAGCGGATTTCCCCTACGAGTGGCAGGGAAGACAGGGACCGCCGAGAATCCTCAAGGTCCGAGTCATGCTTGGTTTGCATGTTACGCGCCTATAGAAGATCCTGAAATAGTGGTTTTGACCATGATAGAGCACGGGGCAAGCGGTGCTGCATATGCCGCGCCTGTGGCAAGGCAGGTGCTTGAGGCGTACTTCGGAATTTCTTATGAAGAGCCGGAGTAAGCAGGAATCTTGACGCCCCTCGGTGAATTTACCATAAGTGAGATAAATATATTTTCTTAATCTTGGAGGCGTACTCATCCTGATATGAAGACTGAAGATGTCATTTTTAAAGGGACAGGCCATGGGATCTGGATAATTCTCCCCCACGACGAGGATTTTGTGAGGCTCAAGGGTAAGCTTGCTGATAAGCTGGAGAGCACTGATGGATTCTTTGCCGGAGCCACTCGTGGGATTCTCGATATAGGAGAGCTTGCTCTTCAAGAAGAAGATGTCAGAGAATTAGTCGGCATAATTGAATCCTTTGGAATATCTGTGTCTCGAGTAGCAGGAGGAGTAGGGAACGGTATCACTGCTGTCGCCGGAGGAGAGGGCCGACAAAGACGACCTGTGGAAGCCAGGGGAGGATCCGGCAGCCGCCGTAAGAGCGTGGTTCGCGAACACAGGCGTTCTACTATCCCCACGGATCAGGCTATGCTGGTAGGGCGGACTTTGCGTTCGGGTCAGCGTGTTACCCACTCAGGGAACATAGTGCTCTTAGGGGATGTTAATCCAGGCGCTGAGGTAGTGGCAGGAGGGAACATTATCATAGTCGGTTCTTTGCGTGGGGTTGCCCATGCAGGCACGCCTGACAACAGGCGAGCGGTAGTTGTGGCCTTAAGATTCATGCCCACCCAACTCAGAATTGCTGATCTTATTGCCCGTTCACCTGACGGTGAGCATAAGGCACCCAGAAGCCCTGAGGTGGCAAGGATAAGGAATGAACGCATTGTAATTGAGGCCTATTCAGGATGGAAACCTGAACTGGAGGAGGAACCTACATGAATGGGAAGGTGATGGTGGTCACCTCCGGTAAGGGCGGTGTCGGTAAGACGACAGCAGTCGCGAATATCGGTTGCGCTCTTGCCGTCCGTGGCAAAAAGGTGGCCCTGGTTGATGCAGATATCGGACTACGCAATCTCGACATAGTGCTGGGTCTGGAGAATAGGATAGTGTTTGATATTATCCACGCTATGGAGGGAAGATGTAGGCTGAGGCAGGCTCTTATCAGAGACAAGAGGGTTCAGACGCTTTTTCTTTTGCCTGCAGCTCAGTCCAAAGATAAGGATGCTATTATGCCTGAGCAAATGAAGGAGCTCACAAGTGAACTTGCAGACGAGTTTGACTATGTCATACTTGATTGTCCCGCCGGAATAGAGAGAGGATTCAAAAATGCGATAGCCGGCGCAGGTTCGGCGCTGATAATAACCACACCTGAGGTCTCGGCGGTAAGGGATGCGGATCGAATTGTCGGACTGTTGGAGGCTGAAGGTATCGAAGAACCCAAGCTCGTCATTAATAGACTGCGTCCGGACATGGTGAAGCGCGGTGACATGCTGGATATCGAAGATGTCATAGATATTCTGGCCATAGACCTTGTTGGCGTGGTGCCGGATGATGAGACTGTGATCACATCCACAAATAGGGGTGAACCTGCAGTTTTAGACGGGGTATCCAGAGCAGGCGAAGCGTTCCGGCGGATTGCTGCGCGTATTGAAGGTGAGGATGTGCCGTTCCTGTCAATGGAAGCTCCGAGTTTCTGGGGGAAAATCAAACGATTCCTCGGCGCAGGGAGATGACTTCAGGAGGCGACAAGTGGTGTTTGAATTTATGTCTCGGATCCTGGGCAGGAAGAATAGGCCGGGAAGCAAAGACCTGGCTAAGGAGCGTTTGAAGCTTGTCTTAGCGCAAGACCGAGTTGATATCTCGCCTCAGATGTTTGAAAGGCTGAGGCGGGACTTGGCAACTGCATGTGCTAAGTACGTAGAGATAGATGCGGCAAATATGGACGTGAGATTCGATTCAGGAGATCGGACTCTCGCCCTCGTTGCCAGTGTGCCCGTGATTGGAACCAAGCGAGATTCCTATAATTCAAGGCGTAGAGGTAATATGGGTTGATCCTTGACAGGCGCCTCCTCAGGAATTTGGATTTTGTGCTCATCACTGCCGTATTGGTTATGTGTGGTATTGGGCTTATTTTTGTGTACAGCGCAACACATGGCGGGGTAGGCCATGGGGAGCCGGAAGACCCTTTTGCTTATTTCAAGCGACAACTGGCTGCCTTTCTGGTGGGGGTCGCATGCATTGTAGTGATACTCACAATTGACTATAATCTTGTAAGACGAGCTCATCCCTTTCTTTACTGGGGAAACATTGCCATTCTTGTTCTGGTGCTACTAGCCGGGAGACGTGTTTCAGGCGCTGAACGATGGCTTAAGATCGGGCCTGTTGTTTTGCAGCCTTCGGAATTGGCCAAAATCGTTGTAATTCTAACCCTATCGAATTACCTGGCAGATGCCGATATGAATTCAAGACGAGACCTAGTCATCGCTCTTCTTCACGTAGGTTTGCCTACAGGACTTGTTCTCTTGCAAAACGATCTTGGCACTGCCATAGTGTTTGTAGGCATTACCATGGGCATATTGTTTGTGGCAGGTATGAGGCCTAAAGACTTGCTGGCCATTGTGGCTATTGGTGCTTTGGCTTCACCGATAGTGTTCTTTTTTGGTCTGAAAGATTACCAGCGCGCTCGTATTTTTACGTTTATTAACCCTTATGCTGATCCTACCGGCACAGGTTATAATGTGATTCAGTCAACTATTGCCATTGGTTCCGGAGGTTTCTTCGGGAAAGGGCTGTTCAGAAGCACGCAAGTAAGACTGAATTTCCTTCCTGCTCACCACACAGACTTCATTTTTTCCGTGATCGGAGAGGAGCTCGGCTTCTTGGGAGGCGTGGCAGTCCTGGCTATTTATGCGGTGATTCTCTGGAGATGTCTACAGGCAGCTTCAGGTGCCAAGGATACCTTCGGTCAATTGGTGGCAGCAGGGGTTGCGTCGATGATTCTTGTCCATGTCCTTATTAACATCGGTATGACAATGAGCCTCATGCCTGTAACAGGGATCCCCCTTCCCTTCCTGAGCTACGGAGGCAGTTCTCTCATGGCAAATCTTGTCGCTATAGGTTTGGTTCTCAATATCAACATGAGACGCCAGAAGATCCTCTTCTAACAGGAACTTGCTCAGGGATGTTTTCAGTTCTTGAGGTATTCCTTCGCAGAGGAGACCCCTCGTATTGCATAAGCAAAACGCATAGCTGACACAAGCGGTCAATATATTGATAACGATAAGTGCAACACCTTCTTGCTATAGAGGGGGAAAACCGCAGTGCTAGGAAGGTTTTTTCGCAAGGGGCTGATTGCCCTCGTTATTTACGGTTGTGTCACGGGAGTGTTCTATTGGAGTCCTTGGCTTACAGGCAAGATCAAACCATACTTGAATGCAGCGCTTACAGAGAGTATTGACTTTGTTAAGGTTAAGACTGTTGTGGCGGATCTCTTCTCTTACCCCTCAACAACCGAGCCGGATTCTGTAAGTCCAAGTAACGTGCAAGATTAGGTTGTGAGAATTCTCAAGGCCCATGGAGCAGAGATTCACATCAATCCCTTCTTTGTGCTTGTACTCTTGATGTATGCCTCAGTAGGCCTGTTCCTGGAAACGATTTTCGCCTTCTGGGTGGTGCTCCTTCACGAACTAGCCCATGTAGTGGTTGCAAGAGGGCTGGGATATAAGGTCGAGAGGATTGAAATGCTGCCTTTCGGCGGTGTTGTGCAATTCGACAAGCCCTTTGACGGAACCCGCAGGTCGGAAATAGCCATAGCTTTGGCAGGGCCGGTCCACAATTTCATTTTTGCCGGTCTTGCCTTCGTCCTTCTTGGCAAGGAAATTGTTCCCCCCGGTTTTGGGAAGTTCATATTCGAACTTAATCTTGCCATGGGCTTGTTCAACCTTCTTCCTGCCATCCCCCTTGACGGAGGTCGCGTGGCGAGGGCCGTCTTAAGCGATAGCATCGGCATGGAGAGGGCTACCCATGTCGCAGTAAACATAGGACGGGTATTGGGCTTTTTCATCCTAATCCTCGGCATTTATCTGGTCTTTGCAGGCCGCGGCAACATTTTTCTGCCGTCCCTCGGAGGGTTTCTCATGTTTGCCGCATCAAGAGAGTCTGAAAAAGTATCATACTTACGCATTAAAGACAGCCTACGAAAGAAAGAAAGATTGATAAGTGAAGGGTCGATGTATGCAGAAATTATTGTTTCATATGAGGAAAGTCCTTTAGTGGAAGTGGTAAGGAAGTTTGCGCCGGGCAAAGTCAGCATTGTAATGGTGCTTGACAGCAACTTGAATATAATCGGACTTATCACCGAGGCCGCGGTCTTCGAGGGAATGGCGAGGTACGGCCCGAGGGCCCCTATTCGTCGGATAGTAAGATGAGGCATCGTGTTTTCATGGCGGAGATGCGGGAAGTTTGATAAAATAACAGATGAACCCAAAGAAGAGCAGAAATACTAAGATAGTAAGGGACACAGCGGGTAAAAAGAAGGTTTTGCTTATAATGGAGATAGACCCAGGGATACTTGAAAAACTCCTCGTTAACGTTGGGAAGCCCATACGTTACGTTGGCGGTGAATGGAATGCCATCCGAAAGAATCATGATGATGTTGATGTTAAGGTTCTTCTTGCTTTTCCTGACACATATGAGATTGGCATGTCCCATCTTGGGCTGAGGATTCTTTATTCTATTTTGAACACGCGGGATGACGTCGTCTGTGAAAGGACGTTCATGCCGTGGATTGATATGTATGACGCTATGATGAATTCCGGGATTCCTTTGTATTCCTTGGAATCCCGTCATCCTGCCCGAGATTTTGATATTCTCGGCTTCAGCCTCCAATACGAACTCTCCTATACTAACGTCCTGGCGATGCTGGATCTCGCGGGGATTCCAAT
Source organism: Bacillota bacterium (assembly GCA_012518595.1). Taxonomy (GTDB): domain Bacteria; phylum Bacillota; class SHA-98; order UBA4971; family UBA4971; genus UBA4971. Next base: position 9,826 of record JAAYRV010000021.1, on the reverse strand, counting down.
GCTTTCCGCAAAGAGGGGCGAAGATGAGCCACTGGTAATTGCAGGTGGACCGTGTGTGTACAACCCGGAACCCATTGCCGATTTTCTGGACGCTATTCTCATCGGTGAAGGGGAGGAAGCTATAGGCGAAATAGTGGATACGCAAAAGGATGCGAAGGCAAATCGCCTTTCCCGCCTGGAGCTGCTTGAAAACTTGGCCCGGATACCCGGTGTTTATGTGCCCTCGTTCTACAGAGTGTCATACTTGCCCGACGGAAAGATCAAGGAAGTGGAGCCTAGGAATCCGGCTGCATCTTACCCTGTTAAAAAAAGAGTGGTAAGGGACTTAAGCCAGGTTGGGTATCCCGAAAATGTAATAACGCCTCTTACAGAGATTGTTCACGATCGCGCTGTTCTCGAAGTGTTTCGCGGGTGTACACGGGGATGTCGTTTTTGCCAGGCAGGGATGGTATATAGGCCTGTCAGGGAAAGGGCTCCCGATGAAGTGCTGAAGCTTGCGGAAAACATCTTGAAAAACACAGGCTACAATGAGATTTCCCTTATGTCACTGTCAAGCGCGGATTACTCACACATACGTGAGGTTTCAAGAAATCTGCTTGATGAACGTAAAGATCAGGGGATCTCGGTAAGTCTTCCATCACTTCGTGTTGATTCGTTTTCCATAGATCTTGCGAAAGAAGTGCAAAAAGGACGAAGGACAGGGCTGACATTTGCGCCTGAGGCAGGCACGCAGAGGCTCAGAAATGTAATCAATAAAGGCGTGACCCATGACGATCTGATACATGCTGCAACTTCTGCGTTTTCCGAAGGGTGGCATAGTCTGAAGCTATACTTCATGATAGGCTTGCCTACTGAGACGGAAGACGACCTAAAGGGTATCGTAGATATGGCAAAGGAAACACTTGAGTGCGGCAGGCGTGAGCTTAAACAAGCAGGCATTAGGAAGAGGCCTGAAGTCACTGTGAGCGTTTCATCTTTTGTGCCAAAGGCTCACACGCCCTTTCAATGGCAGCCGCAGATGCCCAGAGAAGAGTTGGCACGAAGACAGGCATATCTCAAGAAGCACCTCCGTGGCAAGGGGCTTAGGCTTACGTGGCACGATGTTGATAAAAGCTTCCTGGAGGCGGTTCTGTCCCGAGGTTCAAGAAGGCTGGGTCCGGTTATTGAGGCTGCTTATCGTAGGGGATGTAAGTTCTCGGCGTGGGACAGTGAATTCCGTTTTGACAAGTGGACAAAGGGATTTCAATCTCATAATGTCTCCCCGGAGTTCTATGGGAACACTAAGTGGGAATATGGCGATATACTACCATGGGATCATATAAGCTCAGGAGTGTCTAAAGAATTCTTGATAGAAGAAGCAAACCGAGCATTATCCGGTGTATTCACGCCTGACTGCCGCTCCGGGCGATGTCCTGACTGTGGAGTCTGCAAAAGTCTCAAGGTTTCGCCGCAAGTCATGTCGAGGGTTCGGAAGGAGGTGTCAGAATGAGTGCTGCGGGAGAGCCCCTACATGACTGTGAAGTGCCTGTTTGCACTTGGAGAATCCAGATGACCAAGACAGGCGCTACCAAGTACATGTCCCATTTGGACTTTGTTAGAACCGTAGAGAGATCTGCGAGGCGAGCCGAATTACCTATTACGTTATCCGGTGGATTCAATCCCCGGCCGCGGATATCCTTTGCTCCGGCTTTGCCTGTCGGAGTATCAAGTAATTCAGAGTTTGTTGATATTATGTTAAAAGAATCAGTGGATGTGGATGAGGCGTCAAGAAAGCTGAATGAGTCTTTCCCTGACGGGATGAGGGTTGTATCCTCACGAATTCTTCCTCCGAAAACACCTGCCCTTTCCACGATTATTCAGGCTGCAGTATATAGATTAGATTTGCATTTTGACGCGCAAGTGGGGTTAGATTGCGTTTTGACTGCCATAGACCGGGTTTTGGACAGAGATTCCATTGTGGTTACGCATGTTACGCCTAAAGGTGCCCGGAGACGCGATCTTCGTCCGCTGATTTATGAAATTCGTGCAGAATCCCGCGATTCCATTGTGTCAGTTTACGCTACTGTTGCTACAGGTTCCCGAGGGAATGTGAGACCCTTTGATTTGGCTGAGATTATTCTTGAATCCAAGGGGATTGAAAGTAAAGACGCATTTGTCGATATTACCCGGGAGGGGCTTTATGCGTTTCGCGACGGTAGCTTGTGTCTGCCCTGGTAGACGCGTTTATAGCCTTAAGCAGAGGCATTCTCCCCATTGGGGACTTATTTGAGGAGTGAGGACGGATGTCCAACAAGGAGATAGTTGTTAGTAGCGGGCCAGGTGAAACCCGGGCCGCTGTTATGGAAAACCGCAGACTTGTAGAAGTGTATATCGAGAGGTCTGCTCATCAAAGACACGTCGGTAATATATATAAAGGCAAAGTCGAGAATGTTTTGCCCGGTATGCAGGCTGCTTTTGTTAATATAGGACTTGAGCGAAATGCTTTCCTTTATGTGGATGACGCGCTAAAGGCCAGGGAAGGGCATTTTGACGACGTAGACATAGAGGATCTAAAAGCCCTTTCAATCAGGGACATTCTCAAAGAAAACCAGGATATCATTGTCCAGGTGACTAAAGAGCCCATCGGCACGAAAGGTGCAAGAGTAGTGACTCAGGTGACTCTTCCCGGCAGGAATGTAGTGCTTATGCCCACCGTGGATTATGTGGGAGTAAGCAGGCGAATCACTGATGATGAGGAAAGAACCAGGTTGAAAAAAGCTGCAGGTAAGGCGAAACCCCGCGGGTACGGGGTTATTGTCCGTACTGCAGCTGAAGGTAAAGACGAAGATGAAATCAGCTCTGAGATCAAGTTTTTAGTGAGGCTCTGGCGCAAGGTGAAGCAAAAGGCGCGGAGGGCATCTGCACCTTGTCTTTTACACCGGGACTACGATCTGATTTACAGGATTATGAGAGATTTGCTGTCTGATGATGTTGACGCCTTTATTATTGATGATGAGCACGAGTTCGCAAAAGCCGAAGATATCATTAAGATAATGTCACCCAGATTAAGGAACAGACTGAAGCTTTACGAAAATGGCACTCCTATTTTGGAATACTATGGAATAGAAGATGAAATTGAGAGGGCCTTACGTCCTAAGGTCTGGTTGTCATGTGGGGGGTACATTGTTTTTGATGAGACAGAAGCGTTAACAAGCATTGATGTAAATACCGGCCGTTATACCGGCACCACCAACCTTCAAGATACGGTCCTCAAGACTAATCTTGAAGCAGCAAGCGCCATAGCTCATCATTTAAGACTTAGAAATATCGGTGGGATAATCGTCATTGATTTCATAGACATGGACTCTGAAGATGCTCGTGAGCAAGTTGCGAAACAACTTGAGGAGGAATTGAAGAAAGATAAGACCAAGGCGACAGTCCTTGGTTTTACTCAGCTTGGCCTTCTTGAAATGACTCGCAAGAAAACCCGGCCTGGGCTCAAGGAAGCTCTTACACGAACATGCCCATATTGTGATGGAAGAGGACTAATACTATCAGAAGAGACTCTCGCATTCAGAGCTGAACGTGCACTGAAGCGGATTGCTGTAAAGACTGACCAAGAGGCTATGTTAGTCACCTTGCACCCAAATGTGGCATCCCTTCTCATTGGGCAAGGCGGGGGCAATCTTTCCAGACTTGAGCAGGAAACAGGCAAAATTATCTATGTTAAGGGAAACCCAAATCGCCATATGGAGGATACAGGTGAAATCATTACAGGGAAGCAAGAAGCAATAAGGAAAATGGCTGTCCCTGTTAGCGTAGGCGATGTATTAGAGGTGGAAATCAAGGAACAGCATGCTTCAAATCCGGCAAATGGGATTACAAGGATAGACGGGTATATCTTGGATATTGACGGGGCAGGGGGGCTGGTGGGGAAGCGGCTCCTTGTGGAAATCCGGAAGGTTTTCAGAACTTATGCTAAAGCAAAGCCTATGGACGCAAGAGATGGAAAAAACATGATAGAAGATGTAGAGTTGAATAGCTCAAATAAGATGGTGATAGCCGGTGACGGACATGTTTGACATATCATATCTTGGTGTGGTAAACTCCTTCGTGCGGGCATTTATCGCTCCGCCGCACGGAATGGGCAACGGAAAACATGCACATGATGTGTGTGCCTGGATTTCGGCGAGACAGAGCGAGAGGAGAACAAGAATTTATGTACGCGGTAATTGAGACAGGCGGTAAACAGTACAGGGTAAAAGAAGGGGATACTCTCAGAGTCGAGAGACTTCCGGGAGAACCCGGAGAGATTCTGGAGCTTGACAGAGTTCTGCTGGTACGTGACGGTGATGACATAAAGGTAGGAAATCCTGTGTTATCCGGTGTACGCGTGTCAGCGAAAGTGCTTGCCCAAGACAAGGGCAGGAAGATTTTGGTGTTCAAGTATAAGCCTAAAAAGAACTATAGAAAACGCTACGGACACAGACAGCCATATACGGAGATTCAGATTCAAAAAATAGAAGTTTGACTTAATTTTGGCGGTTTATGGTTTATGGCGCAGGGGGTGAAGGATAATGGCCAGGAAAAAAGGGGGAGGCAGCTCTAGAAACGGTAGGGATTCCCAGGCTCAACGCCTTGGAGTTAAGGAGTATGCAGGTCAGTACGTTTCTTCCGGCAGCATACTTGTAAGGCAGCGAGGCACGAGGATTCACCCTGGCTTAAATGTTGGAATGGGTACTGACCATACACTTTATGCTAAGGTAGACGGACTTGTGTCATATGAAAGACGCGGACGGAAAAAGACCGAAGTAAGTGTTTACCCAGAAGCTGTAGAAAGCGTTTAGCGGGTATCCGGTGGTATCAAGTTTGTGAGCATAAATATTGCCCAAGTTACAGATTCGGATATGTTGCCCTCGCGGGTCGAGTAGCTATGTCTGCCTGCGGGGGCTTTTTGTCTTATTTGGCACAAAATGTGCCACTTTGGGGTGGGCTTTGATGTTTGTTGACAGAGTTAGAATTTATGTAAGAGCCGGAAGCGGCGGCTCAGGATGTGTTAGCTTCAGGAGAGAAAAGTACGTCCCAGCCGGCGGACCTGACGGCGGCGACGGCGGCGACGGCGGCAATGTAATTTTGTCTGTTTCCCCAAGGTTACATACACTGATGGACTTGCGTCGGAGAAAGCACTATAAAGCCCAGGGCGGCCGTGCGGGCCGTGGGAAAAACCGACATGGCAAGAATGGCGAAGATGTGATCATAGAGGTTCCTCCGGGAACAGTAGTGTGCGACTCTTCTACAGGCGACGTCATTGCGGATCTTGTATCTCCGGGACAGGCTGTTGTAGTGGCTGCCGGTGGTAGGGGCGGAAAAGGCAATGCAAGATTCGCTACCGCAACAAGACAGGCGCCGCGCTTTGCCCAGCCTGGACATGAAGGCGAGGAGCGCTGGATTGATCTGGAGTTGAAGCTTCTTGCAGACGTCGGATTTGTCGGGCTGCCGAATGTGGGCAAATCAACACTTCTTTCGCGGATATCAGCTGCCAGACCCAAAATCGCGGATTATCCCTTCACTACGACCCGGCCTCATCTTGGTGTTGTTGACCTAGGTGACGGCAGAAGTTTTGTTGCTGCAGACATACCCGGCCTTATTGAAGGAGCGCATCTGGGTTCCGGCCTGGGACACGAGTTTTTAAGACATATAGAGCGCACAAAGATCCTGGTTCACGTTATAGACATGGCAGGTATAGGCGATCAGCGCGACCCTGTGAAAGATTTCCATATTGTCAATGACGAGATGAAACTCTACAATCCTGAACTTGCTTTGCGTCCTACGATAATAGCAGGCAATAAAATCGATTTGCCTGAAGCCAAGGAGAATTATGAAAAAGCTCGAAATATCCTATGTAAGCTCGGGTGCGAGATGTACCCGATTTCAGCGGTAACCGGTGAAGGAGTAAGAGAGCTCCTGTTGGCAATTGCCAAAGCGCTTGAGCTCTAAGTAGATCACCATAAGCAATCACCGGTTCCAGAAAATGCAAGTACCGTGCGGGACCACCTAAGACCTGGGAAAACCAGCGAAAAGTAGTGAACTAATACCTAGGTGAAGCTTCTCAGCGATTTGTCCGGGATTGCACTAATATGATACTGGATAACCATATGAGCCGTGGGACAGGAGGTTGAATCTGTTGCAGCAAGGGGATGCTATGTCGCCCTCAGAAGGGTTCGGTAAAAGGCCCGGTATTAAGAGGGTGGGACTAATGGGAGGGACTTTCGATCCCATCCACTATGGACATTTGGTTACCGCAGAAGTTGCGAGGGCAAAGTTCCGTTTGGATTTGGTGATTTTCGTGCCTGCAGGGATTCCTCCCCACAAGAGAGGGGTAAGGATATCTTCACGAACAGATAGGTATATGATGACAGTTATGGCAACATTGACAAATCCATATTTTGAGGTATCTCGAACTGAGCTGGACAGGCCCGGGCCTTCTTACGCTATTGATACTGTAAGGCATCTTAAGAAGGAATTTGACGAGGAGACTGAAATATTTTTCATTACCGGCGCTGATGCCGCCATAGAGATACTCACATGGAAAGACGCTAAGGACCTCCTCAAGGAGTGTGGCTTCATTGTGGCGACACGCCCGGGTTGTTCCACAGGCGAACTGGAAAGACGCCTTATGGAAGCAAGGTTGCATTCGACGCATTGTATTTGCATGGTGGAAGTTCCTGCTCTCGCTATTTCATCAACAGATATCAGGCGTAGAGTGGAGCAAGGCGAGCCAATCCGTTATCTCTTACCCATGAATGTAGAGAACTATGTTTACAAGACAGGACTCTATCAAAAAAAGTGCAATAATGATAAAAAGTAAGAATTGTGTGTAATATCTGATTGCAGATAGTTTACAATGACAAGGTTCAATGATATAATGAGAGAAACGTAAAAAACTGGAGGTAGAATTGGGTGCCATAGCGACGAGGAAGTAAGTTCCAGGCTAATTGAAAAGGTCTCCTGGCCTCGATTCTGTCTTACTAATTTTTCCAGTTGCCGGGTATTCATTAAGCAGGAACTGATCGGGGATTCGGCGAGTGTTTGAATCAATGCGACCTAGACTTGAGTGGAAATGGTCGCGCCACGATCTGAAATCCATATGTGCGGACAAGGAGCCAAGGCATAGTATTGACCTTGGTTTTCCTTTGATAATCACGCGGAGGTGACTCATTGTGACAAAGACCCTTTATGTAGGGAATCTACCCTGGTCAGTGACTGATGAAGAACTCAGTCAGGTATTTGGGGCTGTTGCGGAGGTTAGAGGATCAAGAGTAATTGTTGATAGAGTAACTCAGAAATCACGGGGCTTCGGCTTTGTGGAGGTGGCGGAAGACGACGCTGAACGTGTTATAGACGCCATGAATGGCACTGAACTTCAAGGGAGGCCCCTTATTGTTAACGAAGCAAGACCGAGGCATGATAGATTCTAGTAATACTGATAGTTCAGGAGGCGGAAGAATATAGACGGGATATCGATAGTTGAGGCTGCCTATAAAGCGGCTTGGTCTCGCAAAGCAGAGGACATAACTGTGATTGATGTTCGGGGCATGACAATCATTGCCGATTATCTGGTACTGGCCAGCGGGACATCAGACAGGCATGTAAGAGCCATAGCTGACGGTGTGTTATACGACATCAAGGAGATGGGCGCACTGCCTTTTCACAGGGATGGAACTCCTGACGCAGGATGGATTGTCTTGGATTATGCGGATACCATTGTTCATGTATTCCACGCCAGAGAACGAGAATACTACGACTTGGAGCGCATGTATAGGGGCGCTCCTGTAATCCGGACAGGCCCACCTGAGGAAGGTAACGAATGAGCCCGACATTATGTTAATAGGCTTTCGGCAATTTGCGACTTGCGACAATGACCTTGACTTTCGAGGAAAGCGTCTGTTATAATCTCAATGCGTTCTATCGTTCATATGTAAATATGTGGGATGGCAATGAGAAGGAGCAGTAGGGAAGCCTGGTGGCTTCCAGAGAGCCTGCGGTTGGTGAAAGCAGGTGCACAGGTTCCCCGAACTCGCCTTTGAGCTTCGTAGGTGAAAATCAGGTTACAGGATGAAGTACAATAAGTAACCTACGACGGGTAGCGCACGTTACGCGCATGGTTCAAGTGAGCAGAAGAATGTGGGGACGTAGCTCAGTTGGGAGAGCGCGTGAATGGCATTCATGAGGTCGTGGGTTCGAATCCCATCGTCTCCACCATTTTTTATTTCTTCTTGCTAACAAGGGTGGTACCGCGGGAATTAGCCTCTCGTCCCTAAAGATGAGAGGTTTTTCTTTTTCTTGGTTGATTATGCTGATTCTGTCCGTGAATTATTTCGGTGTTCTTGGGCAACTGTTACTTTCTGAGAAGGTGATCGCACATGAAAGATAAGTACGATTTCAAGCAACTCGAGCCCAAGTGGCAGAAAACTTGGGAAGAAGAAGGAATATATGATGTAGATCCACATGAGACCAGGCCGAAATATTACGCATTGGAAATGTTTCCTTATCCCTCCGGCAAACTTCACATGGGACATACAAGAAATTACGCTATCGGAGATGTAATTGCCAGGTTTCGGCGGATGAACGGTTTCTGTGTGCTGCATCCCATTGGATGGGACGCTTTTGGGCTTCCTGCTGAGAATGCAGCTATTGAACGGGGTATCCCACCGTATGAGTGGACGAGGAGTAATATTGAACATATGCGCAGCCAGTTTCGCCGCCTAGGCCTGAGTTATGATTGGAGAAGAGAGGTAGCGTCACATCACCCGGGATATTATAGGTGGACCCAATGGCTCTTCCTGCAATTATTCAAACATGGGCTCGCATATAGAAAGAAGGCGGAGGTAAATTGGTGTCCGGCTTGTCAGACAGTCCTTGCCAATGAGCAGGTTGTTCAAGGGCTTTGTGAGAGGTGCGATACAGAGGTCACAAAGAGAGAGCTTGAGCAGTGGTTTTTCAAGATCACTGACTATGCTGACAGACTTCTTGAGAATCTTGATAAGCTGGAAGGGTGGCCTGAAAAGGTCAAAACAATGCAGAGAAACTGGATTGGGAGGAGCGAAGGCGTAGAGGTTGTCTTTAAGCTAAAAGATACAAACCATGACATCCCTGTGTTCACTACAAGGCACGATACGATTTTCGGTGTTACCTACGTTGTGCTCGCTCCTGAGCACCCTCTTGTCGAAAAAATAATAACAGGCTCTCCAAGGGAACAAGAGATAAGAAAGTTCATTGCGGAAGTCACCCGTGAAAGTGAGATAGAGAGAACCAGTGAGCTTACGGAAAAGGTCGGGATACCGACAGGAGCGTATGCAGTGAACCCCATGTCCGGCCAAGACATTCCTGTCTGGATCGCAAACTACGTCTTGCCACACTATGGTACAGGAGCTGTTATGGGAGTCCCTGCCCATGACGTGCGAGACTTTGAATTTGCGAAGAAGTACGGCCTTCCTGTCAAGGCAGTCATTGCCCCCAAAGATCAAACCAAATGTCAAGGAGCGATCAGCGAGGCATACGAGGAGCCGGGGGTAATGGTGAATTCACCTGGCTTTGACGGGATGGAGAGTGAAGCCGCAAAGGATGCCATTGCCGACTTCATGGAAAGTCACGGTATAGGTAGCCGGACCATTAACTATAGACTCCGTGACTGGTTGATTTCAAGACAGAGGTATTGGGGAGCTCCTATCCCAATTGTGTACTGCGATTCCTGCGGAATCGTGGGAGTCCCTGAGGAAGATCTCCCGGTTGAGCTTCCACTGAACGTGGAGTTCAGGCCCAGTGGGCAGTCTCCTCTAAACGATAT
>JAAYRV010000150.1 GCA_012518595.1 Bacillota bacterium | reverse complement strand
TTAGGACTTCTGGTAAGGAACTGCTGAACTACTGTGCCTTTCGACGAATGATGATGGACAATATTCAATCTTTGCTGCCTTCTAACAACAACCAATTCGTTGATTTCATCACCGGAGACTAACCTTGCTACCGGCACTTCCAGGGCAGTAGCTATTTTCTTCAAAGAGGATACAGTGATATTTACCCGACCATTTTCTATGTTGCTGAGAAACGAGATGGACAAACCGCTTTTTGCAGCCAACTGCCGTAGTGTCATGTCTCTTTCTTTGCGTAATCTGCGTATAATTTCGTAATCAGGCATTGCTCCCACCTGTTCTCGATAGTATAAATTTTCTACCGTTTGTTAGCTACTAGGATAGTTTTTCTCCATAGAAACCTTTTTTCCTGCTAGTCAAAATCAAAAAAACCCTACCAAATAAGGATTTCGTTCTGCCTGATGACGTTGCCTTAGACGTGGCCATGAGTTGGTGATAATCATGATCTTTGCGAATGTTCTTAAAGAATATCAGACCACAAGAATATCAGATATAATATATCAGATATAATATTGACATTGTTAACATTAGAATTTAATATGCTTATGAGAAACCAATCCCATATTGCACATAATCAGCCACATTGCTATGCCGCAACATGATATGTCAAGGCACTAATCTTAAGATCGACACCATATAGACGTGTCTCTGAGAGTCAGAGGCGTAAATCCACTACCGGACACCCAAACCCAATGCGTGCCTAATCCAGCTTGCGAAAGTCCCCATGACTCTTTACTTATCCACAGGAGAACAACTGCTGATGGCGAACACCTTCACAAATATGGCCAAATACGGCCTTGAGAGGTGAGTTCAATTGAGCAAGACAGCTACTGCACTGGACGTGACATCCCTCACGAAAGTATTTCATGAAAGAGGAACAAAAGACGTTAAAGCAGTAGATAATGTCAGCTTCCAAGTAAGACAAGGCGAAGTGCTGGGCCTGCTCGGCCCGAACGGCGCAGGCAAGACCACGACAATCAAATGCATCCTCGGCCTGATACGCCCGAACGCAGGCGGCATTTTGGTTTTCGGCGAAAACGTAGAGGAACATTATCCACGTATGTTAAAGAACATGAGCGCAGTTTTGGAAGGCAGCAGGAATTTGTATTGGCGGCTGACGGTGTGGGAAAATATCCTGTTCTTCTCCGGGCTGCACGGAGTCACATCTCGCGACGATAAGGCACATTTTGAACATCTTATCCGGCTCTTCTCACTTGAGGACAAGAGAAATGTCGAAGTAAGGAAACTGTCGCAAGGCATGAAGCAAAAAACCAGTGTAGCATGTGCATTGGCGCGACGCACACCATTAGTCTTTTTGGACGAACCTACCCTCGGTTTAGACGTAGAAACCTCTCTGGAGCTTCGAGCCGTCTTGAAACAGTTGGCCACAGAGGAGAACCGCACAATTATCGTAAGTAGCCACAACATGGACGTAATACAAGATGTATGCCAACGTGTAATCATCCTGTCGCAAGGACGGGTAGTGGCAGACAACTATGTCAGTGATTTGGTAAACCTCTTCAAAACCAAAGCTTACCGCATTACGCTCCACGAGCCTGTATCTGAAGGTTTAGAGGAAAGTTTAACGTCCAGATTCAAAGGTGCAACGTTGACTTCAGACGGGACAATCGCAGAAATCAATGTCAATCTGCTCGAGAATGATGACATTTACGTCCTTATGGACATCTTGCGTGACGCGGGAGCAATCATCGATAGAATCTCCCACGAGGAAACCGACCTTGAGAAAGCGTTTCTGGAGATTGTCAGAAGGGAGAGGAATAATAATGAATCTCGCTAGCGTTTTCGTCACAGTCATTCGACGGGATTGGGCAATGCTGAAGAGGTATATAGTCAACACTGTCTCAACACTGGTGTCAATATACCTGATCTTTCTCCTCATCTTCTTAGGCTTGAAGAGCCTTTCAGGTTACGCTGCCACCGGAGCGCTTGAGGGATCGATGGAAGGCACTGTTATCGGATTCTTCGTCTGGACCTTCACTATAATGGGATTCTCGGAATTGGCTTGGGGTCTCATATCTGAAGCGCAAACCGGCACATTAGAGCAACTCTATCTTACCCCCTGTGGGTTCAAATGGGTATGCGGATGCACAATGATATCCAGTTTGGTGCTACAGTCTATCCCTGTTTTCATACTACTCTTCATAATGATGGCCACCACAGGGCAATGGCTGAATCTTGACTTCATCAGCCTCATCCCATTGTTACTCATCACAGTTCTCGGCGCCTATGGATTCGGATTCGCCTTGGGCGGTCTTGCCCTCATATTCAAGAGAATACAGGCTATCTTTCAGATATTTCAATTCGTATTCGTTGGGTTCCTCGTCATCCCGCAGAGAGTGCCTTGGGCCAAGTTCCTCCCGCTTTCACTGGGGAACTCCCTCATTTACGACGTAATGGTGGACGGGTTACGCCTTTGGGAGCTTCCGATTGGGAGCATTCTCACTGCTCTGGCAGTAGGCGTTTTCTACCTTGTCATCGGAGTAATCATATTCTCCTATTGCGAGAATATCGCAAGAGATCGCGGTCTGTTAGGACATTATTGATAAAATCAGCAAAAATCCCCGGGTCCGGGTATTTCCAATAGATCCGGGGCCAAATTCCCTTGGCAATTCTTTTGGCTGTGGCATCTTAGAAGATATAATCTCTAGAGCTAGCGGTTACTTATGGCGATCTACTTAGGACATTATGGGCATGGTCTTAATCCTGGTTCCTCTCGTATATAATACGCAAACCCTCAAGTGTCAAGTTAAGATCGATTTCGTCGATCTCCTCGGCTTCCTTGGCAATCAACGGCGCCAGACCTCCGGTGGCGATAACTTTGGGGCCTGTCCCCATTTCCTCTTTGATTCTCCTCACGATTTCATTGACCTGGCCAACTGCCCCATAAACAAGCCCTGCCTGCATGCTCCTGACTGTGTTTCGTCCGATAACAGCAGGAGGCCTTACCAACTCTACACGAGGGAGTCTCGCTGCATGAGCGAAAAGGGCTTCACTGGAAATCATGATTCCAGGACATATTACGCCACCAACATATTCCCCGTCCTCTGAAACCGCACAGAAAGTAGTGGCTGTACCGAAATCCACCACTATCACAGAAGAGTGATACTTCTCATAAGCTGCGACAGCATTAACTATACGGTCTGCCCCGATTTCCCTGGGATTTTCGTAGCGAAGCACCATTCCGGTCCTAATCCCGGGTTCCACTACAAGAGGCTCCACCTTGAAATATCTCTTGGCAAGATCTTCAAATATGCCGATGATAGGCGGGACAACACAGGAAATTGCTATCCCATGAATTTCGTCAAATTTGATATTGCCATGAGAGAACAAGGCAGACAGAATCATCGCATATTCGTCAGAGGTTTTACGTCTGTCTGTGGCAATACGATAGCACGTCACAAGTTGAGTTTCATCGTAGACACCGATCATTATGTGAGTATTTCCAATATCAAGCGCAAGAAGCATAAGTAGGTCCTCCCCCTCCCGTCCGAAACCGGATGAAGCACGCCACCCTCACCACAATCAAACAGAGCAGCCTACGCCAAGATACTACCAAAAGCCCTGATAAGTATGATAATTCCCATTCCTACAAAAAGCAATCCGGCGACAACCTGAAAGTATTCCGTGGGCACAACTTTCGAAACGACACTCCCAAAAAGAGCTCCTATCAGGCTCACACTGGTAAGGGCAAGCGACGCTCCGATAAAAATCGGCATTATCTTTTGATGTTGCGCCACCAGAGTAAATACTGCAAGTTGTGTCTTATCCCCTATCTCTGCAAAAAAAATTGTCGCAAAGGTAAGTCCAAACAGCTTCCAGTCCAAAGAACTCCAACTCCTTCCGTTTCAGTCACAAGTTGCCTGCCATTTATGCTCCCCTGTAGGCGTCAGCTTAACCAACAGAATTCCGCTTAATCTTCTCTTCACTCAGCATGAATCTCAAACAGGATGCACCTACTCCTTTTTGTGTCTGAAAACTTGACTAAGCCAATTCGCTACATTCCGCTCAATCTTATCCCGGTTTTCCTTGGTGACTTCCAATATCTCAGTGTCGTTTCGACTACGGATTCCATTCAGGAAAGGATTGTCGTCTTCTTTGAGAACGCCTATGACAGGCACAGGACTGTCAAGAGCCTCGGTGACAGCTTGCCTAAACCCATGCGCTGGAATCTCAAAGCGACCGAGTTCGTCCATGACAATAAGATCCTTAGAACGAATACCGTGCCTGACAGCTTCCGCTCCAACCGTTTCAAACGCCTCAATGTGAATGTCCCATCCACCTTTGCGAGCTGTAGATATGTTTGCTGACGAAGATGTATCCAGATCGATAATACTGAATGCGCGCAAACGCCTGCCTTGGAACACCCTGTCTACGCGAAACCCGCCTAGAGATACGGGATACTTCTCAAGGGCTGAAAACAGGATGGTGGATTTGCCGATGTGTTTCGGCCCGGTAAGGAACAGATTCTGTTTCATACTCACGGCAACCTAGCTCCTCCTGATGTAGCTGCATCCTCCGGGACAATATCGATTCCCACACTATTCCTTAAACTTCATTTGGGATAGGGGTTTTAGGGTTCCTCTCCGGATTAATATCTCAGAAAGAACAGTCGCGATGGCACCGCCTGCAAGAGCAGTGATAAGCTGAGGAATTTGCATCATCTGAGCTATTTTCGGCGGAACCGCAACCACAAACCTCACTGCGACGGCGAGCATTAAGTACTTGATTACTGAGGCAGCAATAATGGCGACATACTTGTTATGCCTATTGACAAGTCCATAGACTATAACCAAAACAGCATTCCCCAATGCAATAAAAGGAATCATCGGTCCTAGCGGAGGAGGTAGAATGCCGCGCCAAAAAGCGATTACAGGAGTGATGAGACCTATCGCCACGCCTCCCCAAATTCCCACAAATACGGCTGCAACATATAGCATTGTGTTAACCAGCGGACCTGTCACATATTGAGGCATACCCAACATCTGTACTGCTAGAGTAAGCGCCATTAGTATTGCAGTCCTGGTAGTAAAAAGAACATTTCGACTCCCTTGACTCACCTTCGTCCAGTTACTATCCAAAACACACACCCTCTTTCTTGCACCAACTTAGTTTTTTCTGCATCCCCGTGTTTTTTCCTCCCAGCTCACAGCAACCGGCAACAGATGCAAACATCAACCGGCCTCTGAATCAGCAATCCCGAATCCAGGCCTAAATTCGCATAGAAAGGGATATCCGTCCCCGCTCAGAGTCGACTTTGACTACCTTCACCCTTACCACGTCACCGACTGCCACTACATCGTGGGGACTATGCACAAAAGAATCACTCATTTCGGAAATATGGATGAGTCCGTCCCGTTCAACCCCAATGTCAATAAATGCCCCAAAATCAACTACATTGCGTATGGTTCCGGAGACCACCATGCCTGGCGCAAGATCCTTCATAGACAAGACATCACTGCGGAACACAGGGCCTGGCAGCTCGGCCCTGGGATCCCGTCCCGGACGTCTCAGCGCGTCAACTATGTCCTCCAGGGTAGGAATACCGGCTCCAAGCTCTTCTGAAAGAGCGCTAACGTCAACATCCACTAGTTTACGTCGTAACTCTGTTACCTTCTCAGGAAAAAGGAGGCACTCCGGGGAAAATCCAAGGCGCGCGAGAACCGCTTTAGCCACGTCATAAGATTCAGGGTGAATAGGCGTAAGAGCCAGAGGGTCTTCAACTGACCTTATCCTAAGAAATCCAGCTGCTTGTTGAAATGTTTTCGGTCCGAGCCTGGGCACGTCGAGCAAGCTTGCTCTGGACTTGAACGCACCGTTCTCCTCGCGAAATGAGACAATGTTTCTTGCCACTGTCTTTGAAATGCCTGCTACGTATGACAAGAGAGCAGCTGACGCTGTATTAAGATTGACACCTACATAATTGACACATGATTCCACTGTTTTTCCCAAGGTTTCCCCGAGCCTGGCCTGGTTTATGTCATGTTGATAAAGACCTACCCCGATAGACTTAGGATCAATCTTCACAAGCTCAGCCAAGGGATCTTGAAGCCTGCGGGCAATTGAAACTGCACCCCTCATGGATACGTCAAGATCCGGAAATTCCTCCCTTGCCATGTCAGATGCTGAATAAACTGAGGCGCCGGCCTCATCCACAATTACATAGCTGAGATCATGAGCTGAGTCCTTGATGAAATCACTGATAAAGGCCTCAGTTTCACGGGAGGCGGTCCCGTTGCCGATAGCGATAACATTGACACTATGCTTTGAGACGAGTTCCCGGATAATCCTCTTTGCCTCGTCACGCAGCCCCTGTGGGGGATGTGGATATATGACGGCAGTCTGAAGGAGTTTGCCTGTAGGATCCACCACTGCTATCTTTGACCCGGTTCTGAAACCGGGATCGATACCTAAGACGGTTTTGCCGCCGACGGGGGACTGCATAAGGAGATTCCGCAGATTCTTGGCAAATACTCTTATTGCATGGTCCTCCGCTTTCTCCGTTAGCGCGTTGCGAGTTTCCCGCTCCATTGCAGGGCATAGAAGTCGCGAGTATCCGTCTTCAATCGCAAGGTCCAACTGCTCCTTGAACATACCGTTGTCTTCGCTGACAAAACTCCCCCTGATAGCCGAAATGAGGGTCTCATCAGGCCGTGAAACCTTAACCTTCAGCGCGCCTCTGGACTCTCCCCGGTTTATCGCCAGAATC
>JAAYRV010000149.1 GCA_012518595.1 Bacillota bacterium | reverse complement strand
CAGGTATGCCGTACGGTGAGTATGAACTAGGCGGGCAGAAGGTCATCTACCGTGACGGAGCAGTCAGGCTTCCTTCCGGGAATCTTGCAGGGTCTGCCCTTACATTGGATAACGCGGTTAAATACGCGATCCGAGAACTTGAGTGTTCGTTGGAAGAGGCAGTTACCATGGTTTCTAAGACCCCTGCCAGGATAATCGGTGTCTATGACAGAAAAGGCAGTATCGAAGTGGGCAAGGATGCCGATCTCGTCCTTCTCGATGCATCGCTACAGGTGAGAGCAACCATTGTCCGTGGTGATGTGATATATTCATCTCAGGACATCTTTGCGTAAATGCAATCAGGAGAGTAAATTGCCGTCAATCCCTACTGTCATGGAGCGCGGGGATTATGAAGATTATGAGTCTTTGCCGAAGCCAAGAACGATAAAAGGAGGAGAGAGTATGAGAGTCATAGTTGCAGATGACTATGAGATAATGAGCAAAGAGGCAGCTAAGATTGTGGCTGACCAGATAAGAAAGAGGCGTGACAGTGTTTTTGCATTGCCCACAGGCGGAACCCCGGTTGGTTTATATGCGGAGCTCATCAGGATGCATAAAGAAGAGGGGTTGGATTTTTCTCGCGTTTTCATGTTCAACCTTGATGAGTACATAGGCCTTCCCGAGGATCACGAATCAAGTTACCACTTCTACATGTATGACAAGTTCTTCAATCATGTGAATGTGACAAGGGATAAGGTCCATATTCCTCACGGGCTTGCAGAAGACCCTGAAGAGGAAGCAGCTGATTACGAATGGGCGATAAAAAGGGTGGGCGGCATAGATCTTGGCGTGCTTGGCATAGGCCGTAACGGACATATTGGGTTCAACGAACCAAAGACGGAATTTGGATCGAGTACCCGTCCTATTTACCTTGCTAAGAGGACTATTGAAGCTAACGCAAGGTTCTTTGAAGGAGATCATGAGGCTGTACCGAGGCGAGCTATTTCCATGGGGATCCGAACGATAATGAATTCCAGGAAGATTATTCTGTTAGCCAACGGCACTGAAAAGTCCCATGCCATCTATCAGACTGTACATGGTCCTGTGACTGAGATGGTTCCCAGTTCAGTCCTACAACTCCATCCGGATTGCACTCTGATTTTGGACAAAGATGCTGCTTGCGAGCTGGAGCCGTCACCTAATGGTTTTGTGCCGGGACGGGGCATAAGGACTATGGTATACTAAGTATGTTGACCTGGGGTTTTCCTTCTTGATAATACCGGGTTGAAAGCCGGGAAGAAGCGGAGGTCTTAAGCATTGCATGAAGAGAGATTCGTGATAATCACAGGGCTTTCAGGCGCAGGCAAGAGTGAGGCAGTGCGCGCATTTGAAGATCTCGGCTTCTTTTGTGTGGATAATCTCCCGCCGACATTGATTCCGAAATTCGCCGAACTTGCTGCACAATCAGAAGGAAAGATCGATAAGATAGCTTTAGTAGTAGATATTAGAAGTCGCGAGTTTTTCGACAGGTTGTTTACTGCACTGGATTCCCTCGAAGTAATGGGTGTCGGATATGAGATTCTGTTCCTTGAGGCATCTGATGAAACCCTTGTGCGGAGGTTTAAGGAAACGCGCAGACGCCATCCTCTTTCTGCGGAAGGCGGCATTATTGAGGGGATTGGTGAAGAACGTCGAAAACTTGAGGAGGTTCGCAAGAAAGCTTCCCGTATCATCGATACGTCGAATATTACTCCGAAACAGCTTCGTGAACGAATAGCAGCAGGTTTTGTCAGATTGAGCCCTAAAAAGGGAATTGATGTCATTGTAGTCTCATTTGGGTTTAAGCATGGTATTCCAATAGACGCGGATCTTGTTTTTGATGTAAGGTTTCTACCGAATCCCCACTATGTAGAGGCCTTACGTCCGCTTACCGGGGAATCTGAAGCTGTCAGAGAGTATGTATTCCGTTCCCGGGTGACCACTTCATTTCTTCATAAGCTTTTTGACCTTATGACGTTTCTTTTGCCGCAATACACAAAGGAAGGTAAGGCTCAACTGATAATAGGAATAGGATGTACCGGAGGAAGGCATCGTTCAGTCGCTATCGCAAATCGTCTTGTCGGCTTCTTGAGGGAACAAGGATACAATGTGACAGTGGAACACCGGGATAAGGACATTCCGGAAAGACTCGCCGAATAGAGAGGGAGAGTAATGATCACTGTCAATAAGCTATATCCAAAGTTAGATCT
>JAAYRV010000148.1 GCA_012518595.1 Bacillota bacterium | reverse complement strand
TAAATCCGTATTGCTGAAAATGCCGATCAAATGTGATGGCAGTGTCAATTCCCAACCGTGCTGATCTTGAGCATTCATGGCAGCCACGATCCCTGAGGTGTCTACGAAAACTAGCTTCATTTGCTTGTCACATGAACAATGTATGGTTCCACAATTCATACGCACTCCTTTCATGTAAGGAATCGCTTACCAGCATTATGCCTTATGCCTGAAGTACTGCCAAGAGGTTTTCGCATTGTCTGACAGGCACTTCTCAAATTCTCCCTCATATTAATGTTGTAGGTCACTATGAGCCTTCATGGGGAAGGGGGAGGACTATGGCTGTTGCCGTTAATGCAGTTGTTATCGAGGAAGGAGACATCACCGGGGAAGGCAGGAAGCTGGTTCTGATTGAAGAAACCAAGACTGTCAGTGATGCAATTAAGATTTCCGAGGTCGTGGTGAAATTTCGCGTTACGCGACTGGTGCGGGTTGGAAACGCTGCGGTTGTTGAGGGAACGATTGAAAAGCAAATCTTCTTCATCAATACTGCCGGAGTCAAGAGCCACCTCAGCGAGACTCTTTCTTTCGGAGATACCGTCGATGTTGTTCCTATTGATCCGTCACAGCCTGTCACCGGCCCCTTTCAAAACAGATCCGTTCTGGAGGACGTTGTTGTAAGGTTTGACCCGGAGACCCATGCCTTGACCCAGAAGATAGCCATCCTCATTAATGTCATCGCAGGCGGTGTCACCGGGGATCCCCCGCTTCAGACGATTGCCGCCACGCCTACCGGATTAGGAGCAGAAGGAAGCGCCCGGCCCCAGGTGAAGGCAACTCAACCCTCGGCCTCCGGCTTGCCAAAGGAGATTAAAGTAGAAATCGGTACAGGTCAAACCAGGTTTCTATTGGAGCGCGAAATCACTTTGGATGCCTTTGAAGTCACAAATATTACAGTAGAGCCAATCGATGATGACCCTAATATCGGGAGAGTAGTGGAAGGTAAAGTTATTGTCCAGGCGACCCTGGAAAAGGAGATTACCTTTCTGGACAGGGAATTTGAGTCACAGACAATAACGGAAAGAGTCCCATTCAGTGTATTAGTTGAGATTGTGCCTAATGATTCTAATGATCCGGCTCGACCCGGAATGCAATCTCTCACCGACGTCAGCGCAGAGAGCATATTCTTCGAATTCAACTCGGCGACCTCGGTTCTTCTTCAGAAAATCGTTGTCGTAGTCACTGTGCAGGTTACTGTCATCCGCCGAGTTTACCCGGAATAGGTGCGCCTAATCCTCAGAAGATGCCGGACTTTGCGAGAAAGGGGGAAGCGCGTTGCCTAACGGAATGATAGAAATACTGGCGAATAGGATCATAGGCCGGGGCAGGAAAGAAGTCCTGTTGGAAAAACAAGTCAGTCTTCCGGAGGCTGTAAAAGTCACGAAGATAGCAGCAACTCTAGATGTTACCCGAGCTGTGGTCGTAACGAGAGGGGTAATCGTGCAGGGGAGCGTCGAAAAGCAGATATTCTTCGTAGGACCCGATGGACTCAAGCACCACGCAGCAGAAGGCGCAGGCTCCTTCAGCGAACTTGTTGACATCGAACTCGTGGATCCGGGAACTCCGGTGGCGACCGGCGACGAAGTGCAAGACCACTCGAGGGTAGAGAACGTAGTATTCGCTCTGGATGAATCTACCGGGGTTCTCACGCAGAAGGTTGTGATTCTACTGGATGTTGTCGTGACCAGACCTGTTCAACTGCATGTTGTGCTAGATCCGAATGGAATACTCATCAAGGCGAATGTCAAAGTAGGGTCAGCGGAAACTCATAAGTTCTTCCGGGAAGAGACAATCCTTCCCGACGCTACGGGAATCAAGATCGTGAGGACCAGGTTTGAGGATGTTCGATGCGTGGTAGAAGGGGACAATGTCATCATCCAGGGAACGATGGTGAAGTTGATTGGCTTCGAGACCGAGGACGGAGAAACGAAGACAGTGGAAGAAAGGGTTGCAGTGTCCAATTTCGTGAATTTCCCAGGCTTGCATCAGCTTCCGGGTCCTATAACGCCTACCTGCAGTATTTCGGCACAAAATATCGGCATTGAGTTTTCAAGTGTCACGGGCTTCTTGGTGACCAAATTCCTTTTAACCTTCTCTGCCCAGGTCTTCCAGACACAACAGGTGACTGTCAAGGAAGATCCCGGCGGCGTCTTGATTAAGACACCGGTCGTTATCGGGGAAGCTGAGAAGCAGAAGTTCATTAGTGAAGAAAAGACTCTTGACGCCATCAAGATAGCGAACGTAAATGCGGCGTTTAAGAAGATCAACTGGCTGATAAAGGATGGCAAAGCCATTGTGCAGGGGATCGTGAATAAGCAGATCTTCTTCGTCGTGGAAGGCGACCTCATCCGGCATTTGGGAGAGGAATTCTCCTTCAGTGACCTTGTAGACGTGCCCCCTGTGCGGCCAGGTGATCCTGTTCGTGAGGGGATGGGTTTCCAAGATGAGTCGGATATTGAGCAAACCATCGTTGAGCTAAATCCTGAGACTAGGACTCTCGTGCAAAAAATCGTCCTCCGCCTGAAAGTGAAGGTTATCGATGTCAGGGAGATCCGGGTGGCGGTGGCAAACTAAAGAGACAGGCACCGGGCAAATTCGGTGCCTGTCTCCAAGTTGATGCTCCTTTATCTCTTCCAGTTAGAACTTGTCACGGCCAAAGACAACTGATCCGCATGTAACGAGATAGAAGTTGCCTTTATCCTCATAGTATCTTTTCATGTTCACGTCTACGCCGGCGATGGATGACATTTTTGCTTTAACCGCGTCCATATCTGCAATGTCCATCTTTCCTTCAATGACATCCCGCGCGATCTCTACGCCGGACTCCAGAATGAGCCACATAATGGGCACAGGCCATGTGGCGAATCTGCCTGAGCCTCCCCTGGACACTATGATTCTATCGATTTCCCGTAGGATCCCCGGCATGTTGCCTTGGATTTCATCAGTTATTTCAAGGCCTATAGCCCCTGGGTAGCCATGAGTCGGGCTGGGACAACACTGTTCCGGATAGATAGCGCCTGCGTCAAGGACAGCGTTAATAAGTGGCTCCTGCATCGCACAGTTTGTGCTGAAAAATGCCACGTCCTTGCCGTGTCTTTCCACTTGTCTCGGCACATCTTCAAGAATGAACTGCTGAGAAGCAGGAATTCCGCCTTCACCCATTGGATCCGGCGCAGATACGAAAATAAACTCCATTCCTAGCTTCTCACATTCTACCTTTGTCGCATCCCTCTGTTTTGCCAGAAGTAATATGGACATATGTCTGGGAAATGAATAGAATATGAACTTCTTAGCGCCAAGTTCCTTTGCTAACCTAGGGATTGTGACACCTCTGGCTTCATCGTCCGGCATGAAGGACAAGTCAGCGGTAACATTAACGATTTCTGGATCCTCTTGGGGCGCCCCGAACACAAAAATCATGTCCGGCCTGATTTCACGAACCTTCCGCGCTGCGGCCACCGCACCCGGCACAGCGTGGCATATTACAATAGCTTTTACATCATTATCTGATGCCAAGCCAAGGATCTGGGCTATGGTAGTTTCTTGTTCCTGCATGAAATTGTCAGGGTAGGTAACGTGTTTTATCATGTCGCCGTACTTACTTCTCAACATCTCGGCTGCGCGGTACTCATCCTCCGACTGCGAGACTGTACCGGTCATAACACCTATCTTGTAAGTCTCTTTTGCCATACTTTGTGTGGCAAACAGCCCTAATAGAAGAACCCCTGCCACAAGGCACAGCATAAATCTCTTCATCATCTCTCTCCTCCCTACTGATGAAGTAATTGATGGTAAAGGTCAGCTTACTTAGTTAGCTGGACACTGATTGGTGTGGTTGTTTATCCATAATAGTCTCATACTTATACTTGGGTGGTACCACCTCCTACCTTGACTTGGTTTCATACCGGGGTCCCATCCAATCCGGGATCCGGTGTCAAGGTGATTGACTATAGTTATTCAATACAATCTATGTTTTTCCTTCTCAGTCACTAAATCACGATTAATTCGGATCTGAATTTGGTAAACGGCTCAACGCCGGCTTCTGTCACAATGACACAGTCTTCTATCCGTACTCCATAACGACCCGGTATGTATATTCCAGGTTCAATACTGAAGGCCATCCCAGGCTCAAGGATGGTGGTATTGCCTTCGACAATGTAAGGTTCTTCATGCACCTCGAGTCCGATGCCATGGCCGGTCCTGTGTATGAAATACTCTCCGTAGCCGGATTCAGTGATTATACGTCTGGCCGCATGATCCACATCCTCACATTTCGCGCCGGGGCCGGCGAAAGCCATGGCAGCGTCATGGGCTTTTCGCACTGTATCATATATCCTTAGAAACTCCGTATCGGGCTCGCCCACAAACACAGTGCGAGTCATATCCGAATGGTAGTGTTCCAAGGTTCCGCCGAAGTCCAAGACCACGGCATCACCTTGTTCGATAGTCTTTCCTCCTTTTGGTTTGTAGTGAGGTTGTGCACTGTACAAGCCGGATCCTACTATGGGTTGGGCAGTTGACGGGCCGGCACCCATCTTTCGCAGTTCGGTTTGGATGAGATCCACAATATCCTGCTCGGGAATTCCCGGTTCCAGGCAGTCAATTGTTTTTCCCATGACTTCGTCTGTTATTGCCCCGATTCGCATCATGAGTTCTTTCTCATATTGAGACTTCACTCTGCGTAGAGGTTTCATGTATTTGCCTCCTGAGACAAAGCGAACCTCAGGCAGTTGTTCCTGTAGATTCAGCAAGAACAGACTCCATAGAGTGTCATCAACAGCTATTTGCGAAGTATCAAGGCCTTTGCTGCTAAGAAGATACTTCATTTTGGCGAAGGGATTTTCACCGTCTGCCCATGGAATAACCGTCTCTATCCATGTGTTTTCCCGGATTTGTGCTTCATACAACGCAGGAACCAGAAACACTGGTTCATGGTCGGTAGGGACGAATAGACTCAAGAATCTGGGCATTTGACCCTCTGAGAATCCGGTCATATAAAGCAGGTTCGGCGAAGCAGTGAAAAGGAATCCTCCGGTATTGTCATGTGTCATAAGAATACGAAGCTTTTCTGCTCTCTCCTTATAAATCTCCTCGATCGCTTCCATCTTAATATTTCCTCCCTGCAAGCAAAATCATCCGACTGTCTTACCAGACTGTCAAGTTTAGGCAGTCATACTAATACTATAGTAGATTCCCTTGTCATTTAGCAATGCTTCGGGAGTCTATCGCTTCGGGCTTCGTCCCTCCATAGGCAATTGCGCTCTTCGGACATACAACGCTACATTCATGGCACACGAGGCAGTGCCCCGGATCTATTGTAGCTCTACGGTTTTCAATCTCCACTGCTTCAGCGGGACATGCCTTTTTGCACAATCCACAGCCTGAGCAGGTGCTGTCCACATTCATTTTGAGCCTTGCGAACTTCGCCGGAAGGCGAAGGATAACTCCGTAGGGACACACGTATTTGTGCCAAGCTGCTTGAGGATATCTAAGGGTCATAAGGAATCCTAAGCCTATCATGACAAGCAGGAACGGTAGCTTAAACCTACCTGTCATGTTAAGGAAGGCCAGCACAAAGGTGAGAATCAGCATTCCGTATGCAAACATGCCTGAACGGAGGACAAAAGGGATCTCGTCTTTTTGAACTTTCGCCTTCTTGCCGATCCATTCACTGACCTGCATCACGCTGTTGATCGGGCATATCCAGCCGCAGTAAAACCTGGCGAATAAGGCGGCTAAAACCGTGGATCCCAGGAAAACAATCATCCAATTCATAGGACGCTTCATCTTGATCAAGGCGATAAATACGAGAAGAAACAGTATTTGACTGAGTATCCGCATACTACGATTTCTGCTATTTGGGTTAGGGCTTCTTCCGCTCATTTCGTTATTCCTCCGTTCTCTTTCGTTATTTAGCTGGCTTTGGTGAAGTTGAATCCGAGCTAGTCTCAGACCATCCCCGGCTGAGTTGTTCCATAATCCAACCCATTGCGATTGCAGCAACAAAAGTTAGGCTAACGCGCACCAGGGCGAAGCGCGCTCCTAGGAATTTCGATTCCATTACTATGAGAGGCACTTCTGCCGCTGCTTTCGCTGTAAGAAATGCGACTACATTGGACATGCGTGCGCCTTTTTTAAGGAGCATTGCTGCCAGAGGGAAGCCTGCATACAGCGGGCCTACAGTCGCTGAGCCCAGAAGTAAGGAGATTACCATGCCTTTTATCCCTGACTCGTGGCCTACATATTTTCCAATAACCTCCCTTGGGACCCATTGATCAAGCATTCCAACAAGGAAAAACACTGGAGGCAGAATCATAAGCATTTCCCGGAACACAGACCCTGTTGTGCCAATCGATATACGGGCTCTGTCAGGTGAGAAATACCACAAAACCAGATTTGCCAAGACGGCAAGGACAACTACTCGGTATTGCTTAAAGGTACTCCCTTTGTGGCTCCTTGAGTCTTTCATGGGAGAATCACCTCCATGAGGACAGCGATTACCAGCGCGAATACGAAACTCAAACTGTTTCTCCAGATAGTCATTTTCTTGCCCAATTGTTCAATTTCTGTAGGCGCTGTAACAAACCCGACCATCGTTAGGGTTGTGATGAACGCGGCCACTGTCATTGTGGATGCTCCCTGTGCGTAGATGGATCCTGCCAGGGGGAAAGCTACGAGTCCAGGAATAAGCGTGACCGCTCCAATGACGGCAGCAGCGATCGTGCCGACGAAGCCTGCCTTTTCACCTAGGTAGGTCGAAATCCAATGGGGGGGAACCAGCGCTAGAAGGAGCCCTACTACTCCCACAATTCCCAGCATTGTAGGGGCGACTTTTACCAGAGAGCGGACTGAGACTCTGAATGCTTGTCTTGTCTTCTCTTGATCCGCTCTGAAGGACACAGCTGCGCTAACAATCGCTAGCAAATAGAGAATGAGACTATACACGTGCTATTCCTCCTCCGGGTCAATTTGCCTCAACCCACAGGTATGCCCGTTTCGAGATTCATATGTCTCCAGAAATCTTCCGAGTCTGTTCTTGTTCTCTCTGATTACTGAAGCCCAGTTCTCCAGCAAGATTAGGCCATCTTCTGTAAGTTCGTATACTCTCTTCTTGGGACCCTGTGAACCTTCTTCCCATTCTGACAACACCATTTTGTCATCTTCCAATTGGCGCAAAGTCCTGTAGAGAGTCGCCATATCACTGGAAGTCCCTTCGAAACCAAAGCAGCTCAATCTCTCCATCAGTTCGTACCCATGGGAGCTTTGCTCGCGAAGGAGCAAGAGAAGACAGGGTTCCATGAATTTTGCCATTCTACCTTGGACGCAGGGGGCATTAGGCTTATGTTTGTCTTGATTCTCCATTCTGAACCTCCTTGTAAGATGGGTTCGTCATGACCAGGCACTATATGTAAGAGTACTATACTAACTATACATATAGTACACATATGTGCAGGAAGATTCAAGATGTCATCAGAAAACTGCTTTGGTAAAGACGCCTTAAACCGAAGAGTGGATTAGTCAGACTTCTTAAAATATCATGTTACGTCATGTATTCCCCTGAAGGAAAGGGTTGATATATGTAGAAATGTACTCCATGATTAGGCAAAACACGCACCTGAAGTGTGATCTGACACGAGGCGGTATTCAAGGAGGGCGCAAGATGGCGGATGATAGGTATCCGGAGAAGGGAATAGCTCTTGTCTCTGTGCTTCTTATCGTTTGCATAGTTACGATGGTAGTTATGGCTTCCGCGGCGCTGGTTACTCGCGCCACTCAAACCGCTGCATGGTCCATAGAAAGGACAAAGGCCCTCTATTCAGCTGAGGCAGGCCTTAATCATTGGTTGTACGAGATGTCTTGCCAGACTCAAAGCGGACAAGACGTATCTGAAATACTGGCCCTTACGGTGACCGGCAAAACCAACGGGATACCGTACGTCGCCGGAATAGCCGGGACGGATTCAAAAAGAACGATGTATCACCTAGTATCCGAAGCATCTGCGCGAGGACGCTCTGTTAAGGTCTCTCTCTTACTGGGACCGGTGTCCGGCGTGTGGAGGCATGTGGTGTATTCAACTGAACCGCATCAAAATGTCATAAGAAATCTCGAGGATAAAGGATACGCCGTAAACACCGGTTTGCACTGTACACCTGACTCAGGTGATTCAGGTCCTATCTGGGTGAAGAATAAGAACTCTGCGCCTTCTCCCATTTGGGATGACGAAGGCGACGGATACAGATCTAATCTCATTTCAATCAACCCGGCACAATGGGATCCAACTGTGAATGCGATGGTATTGGACAAACCGGGTGAAGAGGAGTCCGTGTCCGGCAAAGGGTCTGCGTATTATAAGGACAGCACGATAGGCAAGTTGACAGGCAGCCTAAATGGTGACCTATACCTCGAGAATTGCGAGATTGGGGAGATTGATGTCTCAGTGTCCGGAAACATTTTTGCCAGAGAATGCAGAATATCGGCACTGGGCGGTTCAGTTTCAAAGAACGTGATCATCAGGAACTCTAACTCTGTCTTGGGCGCGGAGCGCATCTTCGGAGATATCTTCGGGTCTGTATGGATAGAGTCCGGCGGCTCCACTCAAGGCTTTGACAGCATGCCCTCTATTGGAGACAGAGAAGTACCGACTAACATATACGGTTCAGTGTACATTCGCGGAAAACGCGCTTCAAACAGACCTGCAACTGTCTTGAAAATCACAGGGCCGGAGGTTTTGCGACCAGGGGCAACCACTATTCATAAGGGAGTCTTCGCAGAAGACGCGAGCATCCTTGTTGAGGGAGCAGTCGATATACGCAACAATGCGTCAGCGTCGTGGCCTGCTGTTCTGTCAGACGGATGGGTCATATTTAACGGGGCGAGAAACTGGATTGAAGTTGAAGGTCCGGTTTACGCTCGCACAAATGTGCATGACAGCAAGACATGGGGATGGATGGTTGAGGAAATACTCCGCGAGTACAGGCCTGAGCTCCTCGTTCATGAACACGTTACGCATATGACGGGGGTAATTGCTTTCGGCGATGATCTCTATGGCAACGCCGCCCCAAGAATCCGAATGGATGGCAGTATAGTAAGCCCGGGCAG
This sequence comes from Bacillota bacterium, assembly GCA_012518595.1. GTDB lineage: Bacteria > Bacillota > SHA-98 > UBA4971 > UBA4971 > UBA4971. The sequence continues at coordinate 1,534 of JAAYRV010000148.1, read as the reverse complement.
AACGTTACTGGTAGGCAATGTTCACGTTACATATGATGAAGATGTCTTCTCGAAACCTCCGCCTTGGTTTACCGGCGAAGCAGGGGAATTAGCACTGATTCCACAAACTTGGTCGTATTCACGAGAGTGATTGACGTGAGAGGCGTTTACCAACGTTTCTGCCTGACTGGATTCTGAGTCTGAGGTATAGAAGGGCTTTGAGTGATGATGTGTAAGTTCAGTTCAGAAAACGGGGAAAATAGCTGCCGAAGCAGGCCTTGCATTCTATGGGAGGCAGGTTTCAGTTATGTGGAAGTCCTTATTGCCCTTGTTATCTTGGCATTAGCTTTTCTTGTAATGTTGCCGGGCTTGCAATCGCTCTTGGCCGACCAGGTAAAACAGGAAGCAAGGGATTACGCCCGGATTCTGGCAGGTAATGTAATTGAAGAGACCAAGACTCTTGACTCAGATGGCTTAGAGCTGCTACAAGACAGCAGCCCCCAAACTGTCAGGGTAGAGGCGGAGGGTAGAGAATATTGGATAATGCGACTTGTTAAGACAACTCCTCCGGATGAGGAGAATCTCACCGGTCGCCTATGGCACGTGGATGTCTTGGTTTACGATGTTCATCCGGATACTGAAGGCGCTTCCCCAGTATATCATCTGGAGACTCTGGTCTTTGCGTACTGATATGATTTATGGCAGGAAACCGCGGGATGCGACGAAGATTGAAGAAACCCTGCCTGCCGGTGAGGAATTCCGGTGATTTAATGAATATGAGCAAATTGCGCAGCATGAAAGAGTTCATCATAAATATTGACAGTCGAGGATTCACCCTTGTGGAAGTGCTTCTAGTAATCATGGTTATTCCACTGGTATTAGGTGTATCATTTGGGGTTATGTCTGCGGCTCTTAGTGCATATCGGGTTATCGATGCAAGATCCGGCCTGGCTTCCACCGGAACCCATATGCTCGAAATGCTTGGTCAGGATATCCGTGGTCTGGTTGAGATATACGACACATCTTCCGAAATCAGGCTCTACGGGCGCATTTATGGGGCTCAAGATATCGATTACCGGTTTACGCAGCCGGCACATGACAGGCCCGGCGCGCTCACCAGGAACGGGAAAGACATCACCAAAAGCGGAGTGCAAGTGGTATCCTGCAAATTCGACTACCTGACACCGTCTCAAGGAAATGAAGAGACTGAACCACCTGGGCCCTCAGAATACTCTACATATGAACCTGTCGATCCCGGTGTTGCTTCATGTATCAAGGTGAAGTTTACGCTAAAGTCGGGGACTTCCTCCATGACTTTTGAATCCATCTTTCATATGAGAAATTCATAGGTGACTTTCTGATAGGGATGGGCATAGTCTTTTTTTTCCGCTTGCTAGGAAGGATAATCGTGTGAATTGACGAACTATTTTTCAAGCCCATCGCTATTAGGGTCAGGGCGTGTGATCTGTCAGCGAAAAGATCGGCAGGAGGTGCATGAGAAGTGAGAGGTTGTCGGTCGTATTTAGCTGTAATCTCCCTTGCGCTGATTCTCGTG
>JAAYRV010000147.1 GCA_012518595.1 Bacillota bacterium | reverse complement strand
TGCGTTCAAATCGCCCATTTGGAACCACCTCCATGATAATGCCACTCTAATTGTACAGTATAATTCAGCAAGAACACTAGGAAACCTACTTGTAGTGTTTAGTTGATATTTCAGAGACTCATACATAATTCTCATTGATTGTGATTCCCGCTGTGGTGTGGGGGCAAAACACTACACAAATTCCATCGGTTACGCCACTTTCACGAACCGCTTCGCTGACTTTTGATGTTACATCATAAAACCCTTCCTGCTTCGTTTGCAGGGTAGACTTATATACCATTGCTCTTTTCTCCTCTTGATTCTCTTAATTAGTATTCTACATTTCTAGTTACTTGTTAGCAATGCTGCTCTAAGAAGCTGCGAGATCACCCAAATCACCATCTGTGCCAACAGACTTGACCTTGCCTCACTGGTTGCTCTAAGACAGATGCAAAAGGCAATTGAGGGCCAAGCAGAAAAGGAAGAATGTGAGTATCAGTTAGCTATGAGTTGTAGGATTCCTGCTATTTATGTCGAATCTGCTATGTAGCGTCTCCGAGCCATTCCTTCTCACCAGATGATGCTGGAGAGGGTCTGGCCGGCGGCAACCATGAAGTTGCCGAAGGGTCCGGCTGGAAACGGCCTGGCCTCCCGTGTTTGGAAAGGAGCGCAGACACATGTTTGTGTGCTTGCTGCCAGGTGGCGGTACCTGGCAGTGGGCTTCGCATGAGTTATGCGCTCGCAAAAGATGCGAGCATTTTGTTTATTATTGTCAGATGCGGGTTCAGGCAACATATGAAAGGGGTCTATGATATTGTGGCAGTTTTCCAATGAGCGTTTGCTGGACTTCTCAGTCCCTGCCAATCATGACAGAATGACAAATGCTCTGGCTCTTGTCGAAGAGGAACTCGGACGTTATTATCCGTTGATAATTGCAGGTAAACACATGGAAACGGAGGGCAGAGTCACATCGTTCAATCCATGCGTGCACAAGCAAGCGGTAGGCTACGTGGCTCAGGCTGACAAGGCCCATGCTGAACTGGCTATGGATGAGGCTTGGAGGGCTTTCGAGACGTGGCGTAAGGTTCCGGCTGAAGGACGTGTTGCTACTGTCCTCAGGCTCTCTGCGATAATGCGTGAGCGTAAGAGCGTGCTTGCAGCTTGGTTGGTTTTCGAAGTGGGCAAGAACTGGGTGGAGGCTGACGCCGACGTGGCTGAGGCGATAGACTTCTGCGAATACTACGCTCGGGAGATGATTCGGTATGAGGGCGTAAATCGAGTATATCCACATCCTGCTGAACAGAATACGCAACGCTACATGCCCCTTGGCGTCGGCGTGATTATCAGCCCTTGGAATTTCCCGTTGGCAATTCTTACAGGGATGACGACTGCTGCGGTAGTATCCGGAAACACCGTCATCATAAAGCCTGCCAACACCGCCGGGGTGATCGCTTCCAAGTTGATGGAGCTTGTTGAAGAGGCCGGCTTTCCTCCGGGTGTCATTAACTATCTGCCAAGCAGCGGCAGAACGATAGGTGACTACTTGGTTCAGCATCCTCGAACCAGGTTCATCAATTTCACCGGCTCTAAGGGCGTAGGCCTGAAGATTAATGAAGAGGCTGCCAAGTGCCGGCCCGGACAAATGTGGATCAAGCGCGTAGTGGCGGAGATGGGAGGTAAAGACTGTATCGTTGTGGACGAGACGGCTGATCTGGACGAAGCAGCTATTGGAATAGTCAAGTCAGCTTTCGGGTACCAGGGCCAGAAATGTTCTGCTTGTTCAAGGGCGATAATCGTAGATTCGGTGTACGATGAAGTTCTTGAGAAGGTATGCAAATTAACAAGTGAACTGACTGTAGGAGAAGCCAGGATTAACTGCGATGTAAATGCTGTTATTGACGACAAAGCCTACGATAGAATCTTGGATTACATTGAGATTGGCCATAAGGAAGGTAGAATAGCGCAGGGCGGAGACTCAGATTCCAGTTTAGGATACTACATTGAACCTACTGTCATAGAAGGCGTATCTCCTTGTGCGCGTGTAGCTCAGGAGGAGATTTTCGGGCCTGTGCTTGCATTTATTCGAGCGAACAGCTATGACCATGCTGTGGAGATTGCCAACTGCACAGAATATGGGCTCACGGCGTCTGTCTACAGCAAGGACAGGATGCGGTTAGAAACAGCCAAGGATAATGTTCATGTTGGGAATCTCTATCTTAACAGGCACTGCACCGGCGCATTGGTCGGGGTTCATCCCTTTGGAGGATTCAACATGAGCGGTACTTGCAGCAAGGCGGGAGGCCCCGATTATCTACTCTTTTTCATGCAGGCAAAGGCGATTTCAGAAGCTATGTAGTAGCTGAAAGACCGGATTCCTAACCCTGCTTCAGGAGTTCGCTGAATGCCTGCATCCTCACGGTCTCCTGATCTAAGGTGGTGAAGTCTCCTGTGTAGAGGAGTGTCCCTTCGTCAGTTGGAACAAGACCGCTGATGCGCCTAGAATGGGCTCTGCCTGAAGGAATACAGCCTGGACTCCCTCTATGGCCTCATATGAAATCATTATCTATTGGAGTGAAGATGATCAGGCATATATCGGAGAAGTGCCGGAATTGCCTGGTTGTGCAGCTGATGGGGAGTCTTATCAGGAGACACTGGCAAATACTGAGACCATAATTCAAGAATGGATAGAGACTGCTAAATCATTAGGAAGACCTACACCGGAACCTAAAGGTAGGTTGGCATATGCTTAAAGGGAGGTCGCCTGGCTTCTCCGCATAACGTCGAGGATAGGTTTTCTTGCCCCTAGTCAATTGCACAGGGGCTTTTTTATGTCACGACTGCTCCTATGAACTTGCGGATTATCGAAATCGTGGTTGACATCCAAACCCCATAGTGATATATTTGTAACAACAAGTGATATATATATCACTATTTAGGAGGGTCAGTGATGTCACTCAAGAGAAACAGACAAAGGCAGTCTTATTTAGGATTCTTAGGGTTTGTAGGTTTTACAGGGTTTTCATATTTCCAAGAGCACAATGTAGCTTCCCTGAGTTTCCTTGCTTACTTCGGTTTCTTTGCTTACTTCTGGATAGCTAAGATTGCAGACCAAATGCCTGATGAACGGTATCTTGAAAATGTAGCAAAGGCCAAATCCACAGCATTTAACACAGCCATCATTGAACTCGTCGCTCTTAACTTGCTTTCATCATTGGGCTTTGCCAGTAAGGAATTACTTGTTGCAGCAGTTGCGTTATGCTTCTCATCTTTTTTGATCATCCATGCGGTTAAGTTCTATCTGCTTGAAGAGAAGTAGCGAAGAGAATGGCTAATTTTACGTGCAACTTAAAGAAATACCGGCAGCTTGCAGATATGACACAAGAGGATTTGTCTGCCAGAGTGAATGTACGGCGTGAAAGCATTGTCCGGCTCGAGGCAGGGAAGTACAATCCATCTTTGAAACTGGCAGTTGATATTGCGAGAGCGGTAAACGCGCCGATTGAGGATATCTTCGTATTTGACTAGGCCATTGACCCTATGACGTGTATATAATATACTGACAACTAGTTACACATATCAACTGCCACGATGGCGAAAGGAGACAGCCATGGAGATTCGACACATAACCTCAACTATTAGCACGAATCCGGTAAGCACCATATCATTCTAAGACCGGGGCGAATTAAGAGGTTACCTGGCTGCTTCGCATAACGCCGAGGATAGATCTTCTTGCCCCCGGTCAACCAGACAGGGGGATTTTTCATGTCACGACCACTTCTGCAAGTTAACAGGCTGGCCAAATCATATGGTTTCAGAGAAATCTTCAATGACATAAGTTTTCCGCTGCGGGAAGGGGATAAGGTCGCTCTTGTAGGTCCTAACGGAGTGGGAAAATCCACGCTGCTTAAGATATTGGCAGGCAAAGAGAGCGCTACATCAGGTACAGTAACGTTTTTCAACGACAAATCAACTGTCGGTTATGTTCCTCAAGACACAGATTTTGATCCAACGGTGACACCGTGGGATGTGTTGACAAATGAGCGATTTCGACTAGGCTTACCGTCACTCTCAGAGGCAGCTGAGGCCTTGAGCAGATTCGGCTTTACTGACGCTGATTCCGAGCTCTTGATCTCAAACCTTAGCGGTGGTGAGAAAACCAAGCTTGCACTGGCCAGGGTATGGCTCTTCCATCCGGACATTCTCCTTCTTGATGAGCCTACGAACTATTTAGATCACGCTGCCTTAGACTGGCTTGAGGACATTGTTCACACCTATCCCGGAACGATTCTTTTGGTGTCTCATGACAGGTATTTCCTAGACAGAACGGTTGAAAGGATCATCGAGCTATCACCAAACCAGGCTGTCGAATACAGGGGCAACTATACTACGTACAGGGAGACAAAGAAGAGAGATTTTGCCTCCCACGTAGCCAGGTACGAGAAGGAGCAAAAGGAAATCCGTCGTATCCAGGTGGCGATTGATCGACAGTTGAGGTGGGCTGAAAAAGCTCATAAAGATGCAGGTACTCATGACTTTTACCGTCGCAAGGCAAAAGAGGCCGCACAGAGGGCAAAAGGTGTTGTCAGTCGTCTGGAAGCTCTCAAGAAAACCAGTGTATCCAAACCGAAGCAGGAGAAAGCCATTACCTTTGACGGCTTTCAGGGGGAAGGCGGAGGACGGGTTATAGTTGCTGCAGAGGGCCTGACTAAAGCCTTCGATAAGCTTCTGTTTCGGGTATCAGATTTCAGCGTTCAAAGGGGGGAAAAGGTTGGTATAGTAGGACCTAACGGATCCGGAAAGACTACTCTGCTTAAACTAATCCTAGGGCAGGAACTCCCGTCTGAAGGCACAATCTGGGTTTCACCCAGTGCAAGAATAGGTTACATGGATCAGGAGCTCTCAAATCTCGATCTGAAAGCTTCAGTACTGGAGGAGGTTCTTGGCAGCTTCGAAAAGCAAACCCCTGAACTGATGACTAAGGTCAGAACCATGCTTGGGTGTTTCCTGTTCACTCCTGACGATGTGGAGAAGTCGATAGAAGTGCTGAGTCCCGGGGAAAGAAAGAGAGTCGTGCTCATCAAACTCCTTATGTCAAACTTAAACGTCCTGGTCCTTGATGAACCTACCGAGCACCTTGATCTTCTGTCCAGAGAGAAACTGGAAGAAGCGCTCGTTTCCTACGGTGGTACTGTAATCCTTGTATCACATGACAGGTATCTTCTAAAGAGAGTGTGCAGTAAGGTGATATCCATCGAAAATCAGAAAATCCAAACTTACCTCGGTGGATTCGAGGAGTATCATGAGAGTTACAAGGCAAAGGATAGGCGCCAGACAGTCGGTGAGGACAAGCACGACCCAAAATCACCCAAGCTGCGCTCTGAAGAGAGATTGCTGCTG
>JAAYRV010000146.1 GCA_012518595.1 Bacillota bacterium | reverse complement strand
GCCCATACTGCAAGCAAATAACGTACAAAAGTCCAGTTAGAGCGCTTATGCGAATCTCCCCGGGAAACTGGGATCCCTTGGGGTTCGCGGTCCGTAATCAAGTAATCAGCACCCCTTCCGGATCATAACTAGACTTTGCCCCAACGTGTTCTACACGACGTTTCCAGTTCGCTCCGAGCAAGTAGAACCTAAGGCTATCTTTTTTTGGATCTATTAGGCTGGCAAGCGTGAATTTGAAAATCGCAAATTGCGTAGGATCCAGCAAACACTCGAAGACAGAATTCTGAACTCTTTGTCCCACGTCCGTGCATGCCTTTGCTACTTGCCGGAGACGTCGACGCCCTTCAGGATCTGTCGTATTCACATCATAAGTGACCAGTACCATCATCTCGCATAACCTCTACTTCCAAAAGAAAGGTGGGTAACCATCTAGATCTCCCCGCAAATGACGGGCAAGTATCATTGCCTGTGCATACGGGATCAGCCCGATTTCGATTCTTTCATTCAAAAACGGATGCATAATCTGCTCCTGCTTTCGTTTTTGCCAGGCGCTTATTACTGTCTTTCGTGTCTCGTCATCCATAAGGACTCCTCCTGACTCACGGGTCTGAAACCCTGAAGGAGAAACCTGCCGGCGGTTGACCAAAGAGAGAGCCAGGCGATCTGCCAAAAACGGACGCAGTTCTTCCATCATATCCAAGGCTAGCCCGGGGCGGCCTGGCCTGTCCTGATGCAGGAATCCCACTTGTGGATCGAGTCCGACTGTCTCCAGTGCGGCCTGGACATCATGAACGAGCAATGTATACAGAAACGACAGGAGCGCGTTCATGTTATCCTTTGGTGGCCTGCGGCTTCGCTCGTTAAAGAAAAAGTCTTGTTTGTTACTGAGAATCAGATGATCAAATACGCCAAAGTAGGCATTGGCAGCTGCACCCTCAATGCCTCGTAGTGTATCAAGGGATGAACCTTCAACAACGTTCATCAAGTAATCTGCTAGAGCCTTCGATGCAGCCGTGACATCCTCCGCACTAATATTAGTCTCGTGATCTCGCACAGCACGTTGTAGAACCGTACGGCAATTTGAGATCTTACCGGCAATAATGTCAGAGGCAATACGAGCTGACTCATCCTTGGAATCAGCAACTCGATACTGTCGTCTTCGAAGCAGTACATTCCCTGATACCCTTCCTGTAACCCGCGCCATGAACCGACCGCTTTGGCTCAGGAATGTCAGGGCTACGCCACGATTTGTGCATAACTCCATCAGACCAGGACTTGCCCCTGTGTATCCGAATGTCGCGATACCCTCGAGGTTATGAACGGGCATTCTGAACTTAGCTTCGCCGTCGACTGACACTACTACGTTTTCTCCGTCCCGACTGAGATACGCATCTGGGCTTGTTACGAATAGCATGTTCAGCAACTTTCGCAACGACATCCCCCCCACAGCACCATAATTGCTGAATAAACAGCACGGTACATCTTGATGCCTTTATGACTCCGTGCTCGACCTCACTTGCCTGCGAATGTATGCTTCCACCGAACGCGACTTCCGTGTAAGGTCAGGAAGACATACATCAACAAGAGAGCAAAGTGAACAGTGTTTTCCCTTTTCAGCACGGGGAGTACATCCTAAGTCAAATAGCTCATGCATACGCAAACAAAGCTGTTCCACTCTCTTGCGTAACACATCGTCGAAGATCACTCTCTCGCGGCGACGAGTCTCTCCGTAATAGAGATCGCCTGCCTGAATCTTCGTTCCTAACATTTCCTCCAGACATAACGCCTGAGCGCATAGCTGCACCTTGTCGCGATCGTCCCGCTTAGGCCTTCCACGCTTATATTCCACAGGCTTGGGAATCCATAGGCCGTCCCGTCCCGACAAGGAAGTGCCTCCATCAGCTCCGCCTCCTACAGGCCAGAATTCCACTACGTCAGCCTGACCGTAAAGCCCCAACCTATACGAGATGAGAGGCACAGACCGTGCGACAATATGCTCACTGTCGTAATCAATGAGCTTAGGATTATGTACCCGCTCATGCATGATCTTGCCTTCAACCGTACGCACGTTTTCTGCCCACTGACGCTCGATGTGTATGAGTGCCCACTGCCGCGGGCAGAACGCAAGGTGCTGTATGCCCGAAAGCGGGAGCAAACTATCCTCATCATAATCGCCCGTCATATCAAGGCTACCAACTTAACCCCACTAGGCAGCGCTGTCTCATCTACTATCACTTCGTAGTCATCAAATCGCCTGGGAGGAGTCATTGGATCACGGCGTACAGCATCAATTGAATCAAATAGTTTATAAGCAGGCGCGTTCCCCAATCTGCTTTGATGTTCGAAAACAAATAACTTGCGTGAAGTCATTTTCCCACGGGCAGCTGAACGGTCATGGTCAAACATATTTACAAGGGCTTCCCACAGCAAGTCCAGGTCCTCGACAGTAAAACCGGTTCGTTCAGCCAAGGGAGCAGACACATAGCCCTCACCACGATATAGGCCGTACGGCACAATATGCTTCCTGCCCATTTCACGGTCTTTCCTCTCAGCATCCCTTTCGCTGGTGACCGCTACTCGCGTGATTGTGATCTCCTGCTGCACAATAGGATCCATACTTCGCGCAAAGTTGAGTTGTACAGGTCCTCGAACCTGTCCGCAATTAATCTCTGTGGTCATCACAGCACCGAAAGCGCGAATGTCATAGAAGTTGGCGCACATAAACCGAGTGAGATCGTCACTTGCCAATTTCTTGGGCTGAGGCTCAATACCGAGAGCCGTGTAGGCTTTACGGTGTTGCACATTCAGGACCGCTCCCTCTTTTACATAGATATCAAAGCCTTCTTGGCCTTCCCTGGTCAGCTCTACGTAGTTTCGGATCTTTCGCTTTAAGCACACGTCAGTTACTAATCCAAGACTGGTTTCAGGGTCGATGCGCGGCATATTTCCCGCATCCGGATCGCCGTTAGGATTACCGTTCTCCACGTCAAAGAAAAGCACGAATTCATAACGCTTATCGATAACCTTAGCCATTATTGACCCTCCCCTGCTGTTTCCTGGGTTTCAGGTGATCTCTTCCGATAGAAATCCTGACGCTGATGATAGTAACCAAGCACAAAATTTCCCTGCTCCTCAAGGTTCAGATGGGCAGGGAAACCGTCAAGTCTACCTACGATAGCCTCAATCTGCCTGTCCGCTATTCCCCCGTACTCAGCTTTGCCTATGTGGTGCTGCGCTAACCTCAATAACACCGGAAAGACATTCCGTGGTGTCGCAGACGCTGCCCCAAAATACCGATCGCGAATAGTAGCGCTTAGCTTCGCTCCGGAGGCCGCGTCTTGCTGTACCTTTTCTAAGGTCGCAAAAAGCCTGCCTAAGAGATAAGCGCTATTCGTCCACTCCTCATTGAGACTCACTGTGTAATTCCCCTCCTTTGTTTTACTGCCCGATATCCTTGCGCTTCTAACCAAGCAAGCCTTGATCACAGCAACTTGTATAGGACTGACTTCCTGCTCGGCTCTAAGCCTTGCAAGAAGCGCAGTGTACATGCCTTGTGGGTAATGAGTGCCCATCAGCACTGCTCGGGTGAGCGCTCCACCTAAAAGCGGTGATGCCCTCCTTCCGTCACGCTTACCTTCAATAACCGGCGCAATTGAGTTTGCTATCATCCATACCGCAAATGATCCTGTCTGCCATGGCGGAAGAATGATGGCCATGTCAGAATAGTGCTGACCGATCTTCTCCAGCAGGTTCCCAAACGTGTCAACATGCCAGTATCTGACTGAGAGACGGGCATTGTTCGGCGCAAGGCCAAGTATGTAAAACCGCACATCCTTATCGACGCCGACTATACTTGCTTCTAACGACTTGCCTTGGGCCGCCCGGTCAAGCGCATCCCTGACCATCCTCGTAGCCTGGAGATCACGTCGGAGTCTCGTCTCTCCATCCTCAGTTAAAGCTTTCGTTTTATCAACCGTATCTACAAGCGACGTAGGGTCGAGCAATTCGGCCAGCATGTCCTCTTCTAAATAAGCAGGCTTCTCCGCCCAGAATACAGTAGTTGTATCTCCAATACGAAGACGGTGCCGATCACTTCGAAGCAAATAGTTCAAGGCAGTTACATAACCGAAGGCAGCTTCTTCGCTTACCGGCGCATTGATATTCTGCTCTTTGCCATAGGACGTGAAGGCGTCTAAGTTGAATGAGACCAGTGCAGCCCCTGTCCCCTGGGCGCCGGTGACTCCCTTAACGCTGTCGTGGATTCGTGCAACAGGCGCATATTCTCCTGTCACGAGACAATGCCCGACATTCTCGTGGGACGCTCCCCCAATAACACGTTCCCACGCCTTGTGAATAGCAGGTCGCTGATGCGCGAATCCATGCGTGCCGTCGAGTTTGAAAATGAGATTTCCCCCACGCATTATCTCATCCCATACAGGCTGCAATACAGGATGTTCTTCAGCGTGCTCAGGCCCCCAGGTAGAGAAGAAACCAAGGATTGCCCTTGCCCCCGGATCATCCACGTTTCCGAGGATTTCTTCATGTCTCGCCTGCATGTCATCGAATTTCTTGTCCGCGAGTTCGATAGGCTTACCTTTCTTTTGAACAACCCCAAGCACATAACCGCTGTTGTCACACATGAAGTTCGCGCTGACACCTGAGGTCCGCTTCACCTGTCTGGGAATATCCATATCCCTAGGGACAAGTCGTTTGCTCCTGCCCTTGCCTTGCTCCCGCAAGTCTAAAACATCAAGAAGCTCACCGGTCTCCGATAAGTTAAGAGCGTACGATACCGGTGCTTTACTATAGCCAGGCGGCGAAATGTCTGAGTCAGGCTCATCCAATAAGCGCCCATATAGCTGATACAGCGCTTGAAGTACCAAGGCATTTCACCTCCTTCCGGTATCTTGGGAACGTCAATAACGCCGTCACGCATCGTAGCGCGGAAAAAACGCGGTGTCATGTTGTACTGGTAGTCGATGTCCAAGAGCATCCAGCCAAGATCCCGTTCACCTTTGTAGGGCGATATCGGAATTGGCCCTTCAACAAGAGCAAAGTGTGCAGGGAATTCTCTACACCCAAGGTAAGGGCGGTGATAACACTGACCTTGCCGCGCGCGTCTGATAATCATGTTGTAGTGTTTCTCAGGTGTATCATCAGAGCCTATTTCATCAGTCATCTCAAAATGCGCCTCGATTACATAGGACACATCCCTGAGCACCAATGAGGCCCTTTGCTGCCGATCCTCAGACGCATATTGGCACAGGAGCACTTCATCGCCTCTCATTGCTTGCTCTACATTCCTCTTTGGGATCTTGTGTCCCACTTCGTTCCGTCGGATGTTGTCGAAGCGTATCTCATTCAACACGTGTATCCTGTCAACCACCCATCGGATAGCCGGTTTCCAATGGATGGCCTCAAGGATTCCCCGCGCAGCTGAAGGTGTTATCACGTCGTAGCTGACGCGCTCCGCCTTCATCTCAGGTCGCGTGAAACACGCATAATCCCCCCAAACTCGAATAGCGACTCCGTATCCCATCTTTTCCCTCCTCTCCGTTCTTTGTATGATGGATTGTGCTACACAAACCAGGCTGCTCCTACGGCATCAAGATCCTTTGATATCTCAAGCCCCACTTCCGTATAACACGAATCATCAGCAAGGACGTGAATCACCCCTTTATCTCCTCCAAGGGTGTGAATCTTGCCACTTTGTTCAAGCTGAGCAAACTGATTTGGGTATACCTGCACGATGTAGGACTGCAATTGCCGGAACAGTCGGTAAGACGGCCAGTAGGTCGCCTGCTCTATCAAGTCACGCGCCTCGTCATCCCACGGGATTACTATTGAAACCGTATTGGAATCAATGATACGGAATTTGCCTGCAATGTCAGCAAAGGGAAAGCTCAACGTCTTTCGTTCCTCTTCCACTGCATTCATAATGCATTCCTTGTCAAGCCTATCTCCCTCGATATCGTACAGTCTGCGGAAATAGCTTTCGACTGTCTGTAAACCCAGTGGATCATCGGTGTTCCTTAGGACCATTCGGGTAACAGAGGCAGTCCGCTGAAACCAACCCAGCAGCTTGTGGCCAACAGGTTCAAATACGTAGACATGTC
>JAAYRV010000145.1 GCA_012518595.1 Bacillota bacterium | reverse complement strand
TAGCCATGTATGAGCTTTGGCAGGCACTTTGCGCATACCCATAAGCTTTCACCCTTAAGACGGCATGGGAAGAGCGCTACCTGGTTCTCTCCTGAATTACAGGAGAAGCATTTCTGTACCATATAGGATACCTCTCTGCTTTCGGCAGCCTTTGCGACGGCTTCCTCAGAAAAAGCGGGCGCTTCCCGTTCTTCTACAGTGAGCGCGCCGGTAGGACACACGCCCAGGCAAAAGCCTGCGCCGTCGCAGAGTTCTTCCCGGACGACTTTGGCCTTTCCATCCACAAGCTCGATGGCCCCTTCTGCGCAGGGAATTACGCACAGTCCACACCCGTTGCATTTTTCTTCATCGATTCTTACAATCTTTCTAACAGGCATTTTCGATTCCCTCCTGGTGTCAGTGATTCTCCATACAATACCCTGGCAAGTTTAAGTATCTGCAAACATTTTCACGATAAGCTTTCTGCTGGGACCTCGTCCTGAGCTGTATATAGATCCTTGTCATGCTGTTCACTGCCGTCAACTGTTTCAGTCGCTACCTTGAGTTCAAGGAGCCTTGATAAGGGGTTAGGGCTTGCATCAGCCTTTTTACGCATCTTGGCCAACTACTCACTGAGAGCCTCCCTGACTATGGACGATTCCGAACGCCCTGTGGCCAATGCCAACTTAGAGAGCTCTTCGTCTTGGTCGGGCGATAGGTAAACCTGCTTACGGCTGCGTTCCATATAGATACCTCCTTGGGACAAGACTATGCGTCCATCTACTACAGAAACGACTCAAATTGCCTTTGGCGTCATAATCATAATAGAGCAATAATGGTATGATGGCAATCGCCCAATAGGGCTATTGTGCTATGCAGCCTGTAGTGACAAACGCCGCCTTCAACAGAGCCTCTGGTTAGACCTGTCCGCTGGATATATACCTTTTGGGACTACTCCATACGGGGACTAATCTTCTACAAGTGAGGACCAACTCTTGGGGCTAATATGCGAGTCAACTAATGCTGTAAGCTTATGTACGCGGTTTATTATCGCCAAACGATCGATGAAGCCGATCATTTCATCAAATGCCCCATAGCGGTACTGGACCGCGTATGGGTTTAGTTCTGTCATGTCTTGAAAATCACTGACCTCCTGCCCGTGAGCCTCGAGTAGGGTGAGTAGTAACGTAAGATCATGAGTTCGTGGGTATTGCACATCCAGGAAGGCCAGCCAAGCTTTAAGCGCCTTTTCTACAGCTTGTTGCGCATGGAAACCGAATATCTCGTCCGCGAAAACAGCTGGATTAAGCATACCTTGGAGAGCGCGTAGGTCCTTCTTGGCTGCTGCTAGCAGGAGGCTAGCTTCCTCATAGATTGCCATACAGAATCCGCCCCTCCCGTAAGGCCCTCGCTACAATATGATTACGCGAATCTCGCCATCGCTCCACCTCGTCACGGCTATAGACAAGGATATCCTTTGGCACCGGGAATCGGGCCAGCGCCCTCCAAAGCCGAACCATCTCCTGCCGCCGCTCGTCGTCCCGCCCAAAAGGTTGTGACCTGACTACCAGTAAGTCAACATCCGATTCTGGTCCTGCATTTCCCGTAGCATGGGAACCGAAGAGAATGATAGCTTCCGGTTTACATTCCGAAGCAGCGACAAGCACCATTTCTTGAATAAGGGCTTCGGTTGTCTCTACCACCGCCATCGCCTCCTTTAGCGGCTTCGCCTATTATACCTATTCTAGCACATAAGGAATCGAGTCTTAAGGCAATTGACAGAAAGATGATAGCGTCTTAACCGGTTACATTCGTAGTAAGCCTGGTTAATCCCCGTGTAGGGATCTACGAAACGAATAACGGAGGGCATCTGTATGATTTTGGCTTTATCTTGGGAGTCTCAGGATCATTTGGCGGAGGCGGCTCAAGAGTTAGACGATAGGTGATAAACACTCTAAAGTGTGTCATCTCCACAAAGGCTGTAGTACAAATCCCTGGTTGCAGTAGAGGGGATAAGTCCTAATTCATCTGCAAGCGCGGTCTTCAGGCTCAAGAATTGTTCCGTGATTGCTCGCTTGTCTCCGAGCCCTGCATATGCCTTCATCAACAAGCAACATAGCTCCTCAGAAACAGGGTTTATGGCAACGAGTTGTCGAAGGCGTTTCGCAGCATCTGTATATTTGCCTTCCTTCAGGTAATAGCGGGCCAATTTCAGGCCGGCATCGCAGTGGAGTTGCTTCAGGTGCTCTCGGTCCTGGATGACCCACACGTAACCAAGATCCATAAGGTATTCACCGCGATAAAAGGAAACCATCTCTTCCAGATAAGGAACTGTTTCGCGAGACGCGTCAGCCTTCAGGACACTTGCTGCAAGCTCCTCGAAGCGTTGGCGGTCAGTAGACACGAGGCCTTCAGCTAATTGATAACGTTTCCCGCTATGTAGGATGAAATCTGTGGAAGACACGTGACGGAGCGCTTGTCTCAGGCGATACATGGTGCTGTGAAAGGAGGTTGACGCCCGCCTCTTGTCAACCCCGGGCCATAGGTCTTCCAGGATCCGTTCCGGGGTTACCGGTTCAGTCCGGTGAGTAAGATATGCCAAGAGATCCCGGGCTTTAGTAGTGCGCCAGCGAGATGCAGTGATTTCTTGTCCTCTTACTATTACCCGGAGAGGTCCCAATGTAAGAAGCTGCAAAGCAGGGGTATCTTCAGGCGGGCTCTTTGTGGCGCTTGCTTCACTGAACCGTCTGGCAGCGGCTATCGCCCTCTGACGTACTTGAGGGGTGGGGTCTTTCGTCAAGTATTTCACGACCCTTCCTGCTTCCTCTCCGCCAATGTCTGCAAGCGGTACTATCGTTCGCATGCGGACGTTTGGATCATTGTGAGCCGCCAGCTTAGTAAGGAGTCCTAGCGAGCACACACCCCTCTTAACAAGAACCCTTTGACAGAAGTCAACTTCAAACCCGCTTTCCAAACATTCGCCCAGTATTGGGTCGTATAGGTCATTTGCATTCATGAGCAAGTTCTGGACGTAATTCATTCGGGCCGCGAGAGCAACGTGACGCCTGGCGTAATCCTTAGCTGCTAAGATGTGGGCATCTGACATGTCGTCCAGAGAGAACAGAATCCCGCTAAGCAGGCCGTATGCACTGCATAAGGGTTGGCCTGATATATCGCATGCCTCCATGAAACTGATCGCCTCTTGAAGTAGGAATCTAGCTTGGAGCAGGTCACCCACTTGAATAAATACAGTTGAGGCGACAACTTTACATAGTGCATGTAGAAGCGACTCATTCTCAACCTGATCGAGGACTTCCTTCACTTCAGCCAACGCTTCAGTCCAGCGCCCTTGAAGACTCAGACATCTTGCCAGGTGAGCTTTGCCTAAGGCATGAGCAAAAGGATCTTCTCCCAGTTGAAGAGCTTTTCTATGATACTCTTCCGCAAGCCCCAACTCTCCCAGCTCAGTGTAAACGCAGGCCGCGTAAACATATGCTGCAGGAAGAGTCCCGGTAGGGCCAAGTTTCTCTTTCGCTGCAATGTTCTGCTTAGCATGCTCAAGCGCCAGATCCAGTTGACCCCAACCCAAGTAGATCCAGCAACGACTCTCCTCAAGCCAATGGCCTGGCAGCTTGGATTCAGGGGACGCCTCGACGCCGAGTTTGAATATGAGTAACGCCTCTTGACAGTCTCCCTGAATGTAGTTCAAGTTGCCCAAGTTCTCGGCTATGTATGATAGGGTGAGGCCGTCATTCTCTTCCTGAGCTCGTCTGAAAGCGCTGATTAGTAAGGCTTCTGCTTGACGTAGTTCACCTATCATGAACAGATTCAGTGCGCGTTCAAGTGGAATATGAAAACGTTCACTAATCTCCTCTTCTGTTAGGTTTGAGTAGGCCTGATCCAATAGCGCCATGCTTTCGTGGCAGCGGCCCCGAGAGCGTAGGATCCGCGCCATGAGCACTTGTCCTTCAGAAAGGCCCAAGCGTTCATCTGCGCCATCGAACATTGTGTTGGCTCGGACTATCCAGGTCTCGGCATCAGCCAGCTTTCCCCTGGAGACTTCTACATGTGCCCTATACAGAGATAACCAGGGGTGAGAAGCTAAGTCTCCAGCGGAAATGTACCCTAACCACTTTGCTGCTGTCTGCCATCGACCGACACGGAGAGCTCGCTCTGCGATGTCACTGATAACTGAAATTGTGTCTTCTTTTGCCTCCGCTAAAGAAAAATATCCGGCCGCCTGCTCAAGTTCCCCAGCCTGTCTTGCCATTAGGCCTGCCTGGAATAACAGGTTTTTGCGTTGCGGGCCCAATTGATTCAGAAGAAACCTACGAAAAAACTCATGATAACGGTATGACCTCTTATCTCGCTCAAGAGGAACCAGGAACAGTTGCTCAAGATTCAAGTGGTCCAGGATGCGACTTGAATCAGTTATGCATAACAACTTGTCGCAGTCGGATGATGTCAGTGAATCCAGCACCGAGGTGGCAAGGAGGAACCTTCTGACGTCATCAGGCTGCTGACTGAGGACCTCAGTTTCGAGGTATTCATAGATTGCGCGGGTTCTTTTGTCCGGGTGAAAAACGTCTCGAAGAAAGGCGTCGGAATGGATAGAACGGAGAAGGCCGTTGTCGTCGGTAGTGCCGGACCTTATGGCATTAGAGCGTATGGTATCAGGCCCCATAGCATCAGAGTGCGCAGCACCAGGGCGGATAGCATCAGAGGGCATAGCATAAGGGCTCATAGCTCCGGATCGTGCGATGAATTCCGGCAGAAGCGTCAACGCTATTGGCCAACCGCCTGTCATGTGTTGAAAATCCAAGATAGCTTGTAGAGGCACACCGTGGGGGTCTTCGCTCCCCATGCTCCCCTCGTCTAGGATTCCCTTCCCGGTATTCCCAATGAGCAAGCTTTTCATCCGGAGGTTTCGACTTAAGAAGCCCTGGCTAAGCGCGGCTTCCATTTCGTCCGCGGTGAAGCGTAGAGCCTGAGCTCCGATAAGGAGACCTTGTCCTGTGCAAAGAAACCGCGAGAAGGAACGGGGAAGAGATGTGCGACTTGCAATGACTATGTGGACTCCTGTGGGAACATAGGAAATGAGATCCTCGACGAGACTGTGGATTGAGGGGTTAGTCACTACATGATAGTCATCTAAGACTATGAGTAGCTCTTCACTGGTTCTGGCTGCGAGATAGTTTGCCAGCATACCTACTAGTGAACGTCTTTGTGAGCCATCTTCGTCCGGCCCCGGCTTTAGTGGACTCGGTATCCTGTGACACGGGATGCCAAAATATCTTTCTATGCTTGCTATCAAATGTTTGAGAAAAGTAGAAATATCATTGTCATAAGTGTCCAGCCTATACCAGACCAGGGGCTTCGGGGTGGTACCGGCTGCCTGGAGAATCAGAGTGGTCTTCCCGTAACCTGCAGGCGCCACGAGAAATGTCGATTTTCTTTCTCCAAGCTGAGAGAAGGCCTCAAGGAGACGAGGTCTTTCAATCAACCCAGGCCCCGGTTTCGGTGGCGCTAATTTCGTTACTATTACTTCTGTCAACAGAGGCACCGCCCTTAATTTACAGGAAGGTCGTTACCGATATGATTCTTCTACACACAAGGTCAATTTCCTATCATTCTCCAACTTCAGGTGGACACATTGTGGTAACTTTTTGGTCAGGTTACATTTATATAATAATTCTATGAATGGAAAATCTAGCATATTCCAAGTTAGTTGCCTATAAGCCCCCTAACCCAGTTGGAGAGGATGCACCGGTTGGTGTAAAGCCTACTGGGATATCTACCTTCATATGAGGGGGCACCTCTTGTGAGTGGGGTTGTGCTACCGGCAAATGTCATGTGGATGCCTTGATGCACACGGTACAGTTTCAGCGTACTCTCTTTTTGTAATACTGCAACTTGCGGCCATTTTATGAAAGGTAAGGGACAGGGATAAACATCGGGGGAAAGATAGGGGTGAGGTGACAGATATGGCTGGAAGCCCTGAAACAGGTTTGAGACGTGACAGGGCCTGGGGTCTACTATTACGAGTAGTCGTAGGCCTTTTGTGTGTACATGGTCTGGTCACAGGATTTGTCCGTGTAAACTTAGTGTGTTTTGCGGAGGGTGAAGCAGTCCGAGATCCTGTAGCCTGTGAAGTCGTAGAAGTTAAGTTGGGAAGCCGGACTATCACAGCCAATGTGGTCAGGGTAAACCTTTGCGATCCTAGGGTTAGGGTAAGCGTGGGGCTGGGAAGTGACAGGGTGGGAGCTACAGAGGACCTCTTAGCCCTTGCCCGGCGAAAAGGCGCTGTGGCCGCCATTAATGGAACATTCTTTAACGCCTATGAGAAAGGACCTGTCAAGGCTCCTGTGGGAACTATCATTACCTGTGGCGAGTTTGTCCATAAGGGCAATACGGGTACGGTATTTGGCATAACCTATGACAAAAGAGGGATGATGGCGCCGGTAAGGTTCAAGATTGTCGGCGGGATCAACGGTTCTGAACAATGGCCAAACAACTGGTATGCTTACTTCATTAACCGGACGCCGACTTCTGCGAATAGCGTCATAATCTACACCCCTTGGCGGGGTACAACCACTGGAGTAGGCGATGGAATATCCGTGGTGATCGAAGATGGCAAGGTAACACTAATTAGTACGGGAGATCAGGCAATTCCTGAGGATGGTTACGTTATCAATTTTAGAGGCAGCGAAGAGTCTCTGGCAAGCCGTTTTCAAGTAGGCGCTTTTGTCTATTGCCGTCTTGAGATAGAAGGTGGAACATCAGAAAGTGCTGCCTGGGCTGATGTTACAGAGGCTATAGGTGCAGGGCCCAGGCTGGTCAAGGACGGCGATATTGCTTTCAGTGTTGAGTCCGCCGCTGCTGAGGGTTTCACAGAGGCGAAGATCCTCTCGGAGTCCAATGCCCGTTCAGCACTGGGCATAACTGAGTTAGGCGAGCTGCTCATGGTTACCGTGCCTGGCGCAAACATGGCTGAACTTGCGGAGTTGATGAAATCCTTGGACGCGGTGGAGGCCATGAACCTGGACGGTGGCGCTTCCAGCGGTCTGGTCTTTCGAGACAAGTACATCACCTGTCCGGGACGGGATATCAGTAACGCCTTATTGGTTTTTGTAGATGGCGGATTATGAAAAGGGGGCGAATCAAATGCTTAAGTCATCTCGGAGAGATTTTCTCTTGAAGGTAGTTGTTCTTCTGGTAGTCGGGCTCTTGTTGTCGCAAGCCGGCTCCGTCTTTGCCGCCGAGTCCGGTGAGAAGACGTATATCGAGTTTATTATCGACGCATCCGGCAGTATGAGGGAGAAAGTGGAAGGGAACCAATCCCGCATGGATGTGGCGAAGGAAGTCTTAAAGGAGCTTGTGGAAGGCTTAGATGATGACCCTATGCTCGAGATTGCCTTGCGAGTGTATGGTTTTCAACTGCCGGGGAAGAGTTCGTGTCAGGATTCAGGACTTTTGCAAGGTTTCGGTCCGGTAGGCAAGGTAAGGTCCTCTATTTTGCAGATCGTTGAGTCTTTGAGCCCGAAAGGGATGACGCCGATAGGGTACTCGCTGCGAGAAGCGGCAAAGGATTTTCCTAAAGGCAAGGACGGCAGGAACGTTATTGTCCTCGTTACAGACGGAGAGGAGAGCTGCCTGGCAAACCCATGCGCCATCTCGCAGGAGTTGCAGAAACAAGGGATCATCCTGAAACCGTATGTTGTAGGATTTGCTCTTTCTGCTGCGGCTGAAGAAAAAGTGAGATGTATCGGCAATTACTTCTCCGCAAAAGACAAGGCAAGCCTCAGTGATGCGCTAAAGTCAATCATGGTTGAAGTGGTCGCTGCGCCGTCTCTTGAGGTGGAGGCATGGGCTGACGGGAAGAATGTCACAGCCAAAACCGACATCCAAGTCCTTGATTCATCAGGTAAGCCTGTGGTGGTCGAGGTGAAAGCCAAAGCCGGGGAAGTTTTGAGACTTTCGGCGGCTGAAGGCGTGTACACTGTGATAGGCAAGTTCATAGTGGACAATGAGCCTATGGAGGTAAGCCAGACGAACGTGAACCTCAAGGGTGGCCAGACGACAAGAGTCCGCTTGGATTTTGGGGACATGACAGGCAAGATTGTCCTTTATGCAGAGGCGGGCGGGAAGGCAATACCTCCGTCTGCACTTGCTGCCAGGGTGTATAGAGACGGAAAAGACCGCGGGCAGCTCTTAGCTGACGGTGATAGGTTGTCAATTAGGGTTCCAGCAGGGACTTATGATTTGAGGTGCGATTATGCATCCCGGCCTAAGCAGACCTTAGGAGTCGAGGGGATCAAAGTTGAGCGTGGCGAAACCAAGAAGGTAGAGCTTACGTTCGAGCGGCCTGGACGGATCCAGGTGAAGACTATTGTGGATGGCAAACCCAGCGACCAGGTGGATGTCGAGCTATACCAGAATGATAAGTCTCTCGGGAGGTTTGAGAAGGTCCAAGGTGAGCGCGGTGTATTCGAGGTAGGTGTCCTGGAAGGTAGTTATGATATCCTGGCCACCCCGAAGATCGCAGGTTTCTCTCCGCAGTGGCTAAACAATGTAGCAGTCAAAGCCGGAGAGACCGTAAATAAGGAGATTGTGATAAGCAGCACAAAAATCAGAGTGAAACTCATCATGGACGGAAAACCATATCATGTTCAGGACATTATTATGACGCGGGTCATTGTGTATCACGCAGGAACCACAGACTACGTCTGTGACCTTGAAGAAATAGAGAAAGGCGTATTTGAGCGGCAAATGAAGGAAGGGCTCTATGATCTGGAGCTTGTCAACATAGGTACCGGAATTGCGGATAAGTGGATGAGGGATCAGGAAGTCAGATCCGGTGAAACGCTGGAGAAGATTGTCAATCTAGGAGGCAAGGGAAAGATCCGGATCAAGCTGATTGCAGACGGCAAGCCGTACTCTGACCCGGAAGCCGGAACCCGGGTTATAGTATCTGAGGCCGGCACAGATGGGGATGAGTACGTCTTTGACCTTGAGGAGACAACAAAAGGCGTATTTGAGCAGGAAATCAAAGAAGGCATGTATGATCTTTGTATATGCAATCTCGGCCCGGCAGTGGGCTTTGGCGAGAAGTGGATACGGGATGTAGAGATCTCGGGAGGCGAAACGTTCGAGAGGATTATAGACTTGGGCAGCAAGAGTGATGTCAAGTTTAAAGTCACACTGAACGGGGACCCATGCACTAACGACGATATCAGGGTTATGGTGTATGACGTAGAAACTGGCGACTATGTCCGAGATTTGGAAGAGACTCGTCCCGGATTCTTCGAAGGAGAACTCATGGAAGGAGTCTATGACATCGAGATCACCAATTTCTTTGCTTCATATTGGATAAGAGGCGTGGAGATTACAGCCGGCAGATTCGACATGGAATTAAACCTCACCGACGAGGATTTTGAGGATTGGTGAGAGCATTTCGCATAGGCGAGTAGCTTGTTGCATGAAAACCCAGCTAATGTTTTGAGAAGCGCCGGGAGAGAGCACGCCCTCTCCCGGCGCCGCTCTGCGACCGGCGCAGTCCCACGAGTCTGTGAGAAGATGTCACGATTCCTTAAGAACAGGATCATGCATACGGGGGGATAGGCTTGAAGATACGAATGCCGTGGTTCATAAGACCACGATTGGCAGGTACCCTGGTAATTGCGTTAGCAGGCGTGTTACTGCTTTCTGCATTCGCCTTTGCATCTGAGTTTTCGGCGGACATGGTCACGAGGCACAGCGAAGGCGAAATGACCGGGAGAATCTATGTCAAGAATAACATGCTGCGAAGTGAGTTGGACCTTGAGGACGAAACGCTGGTTACCATCATTAATCTTAATGAGGGAGTTGCCTGGCTACTGATGCCTGAGAACACGTATATGGAGATCTTCGCCCCCGAGGACCCCAGCATCCTCGAGAGTGATGAATACGAGGAAGTAAACCTTGGTGTGGAGACGGTGCAAGGTTACGTGTGTGACGTAATCCAATTCATCTACAAAGAGAACGCCTTTGGAACTTCTAAGCATTGGGTGGCACGCAAGCTGAATCACCCCTTGAGAATGGAAGAGATGGACGAGACAGGCAAAGTCACGGCAATAACGGAGTACTCAAACATCAAGGAAGAAGCCTTGTGCGACTGCCTGTTTGAGCTGCCGGAGGGTTGTGAGAAGGTAGATCTGTTTGGCATTCCCGGTATGCTTGGAACGGGCGGAGCTCAAGGTTTTACCGGAGTCCCCGGTTCAGGTGCGCCGGCTGATGTCCCAGGCGGATCAGGGATGCCCGGCACTTCAGGCGTACCCGGATCCCCCGGTGACCTCTCCGGTGTTCCCGGAGTGCCTGGGGGTATCCCCGGAATGCCACAGGGTATGCCAGGTATGCCGCAGATGCCTCAAGACAATGGGCCGGGCCTGCCTGACGTGTATGAGGGGACGTTCTCTGTTATCGTCAGCGGAGAGAGGGAATGGGAAACACTTGTCGGAGGCATTGGCGAAGACAGGTACACCCGGCACAAGAAGACTGTCCGTGAGAAAGCTGTCGTTTATGTGCCTCAGATCGTCCTTAGTACGGGTACCATGCCCGTCACAAAGAGTCCGGTTCGAGCCACAGTGAGCTTCGATTATCGGAGATACGAGGACGATGTAGTGATAGAGCGTTGGCTATGCGAAGAGCGGACCGTGGAAACGGAATTCAGTCCTTGTTTCGTTCAGCACACCAAGTTCGATCCCTTCGCTTCCGGTGTTTATACAGTAGGGTACGGCGGTTTTGAGTTTCTGGGACCTATAGGCGAACTCTCCTACTATCACTCAGATGGCACTATGTACCATAAGGAGAAAGCATATTATAGCGGACACGGGTTCAGCTTTACCGTTCCGGTGCCTAGCGGAACTGACAGGTTGTCCGGCTCGAAGACGATAAGGCTTGAGGGCGCCGCCGACTGGATCACTGCTGAAGTATCCTGGGACCTAAAACCGGTCACAGGGAACTGAGGTTGCAGATAGTGTGCAATCACGTGGGGGTGGTGCGGTTGACGCGTCCGCCCCTATGTCTACCCGGCTGAGTTTCCGGTTCTACATGGGGAATGAAAGCATAAGAGCTGGGGAATGAAAGCACAAGAGCTGAGGAATGAAAACATAAGATGATGAGATGAAGGGAGCGGACAGTTTGAAGGTACGGAGAATCATTGTGGTCTTGGTGCTTGTCATTTTGCTACTGCCGGTTGCAGTAACCTGTCATGCCCAGCAGGAATCGGTGAAACGGATTATCGCGCCCTCGATAGTGCCTGGGGCCTCAGGTGGTTTTGTGGGAACTTGGATTAACGAAGACCCTGACACTCGTGGTATTACTCGTCTTGTGATTTCTAACGGGCCGCGAAGAGATGAACTGACTATCCGTGTGTTCGGAAAAGCCCATCCCAGTGACATTGACTGGGGAGAGAGCCTGCTCAATCTATACGGGACAAGCGTTGAGGATCCAAATTATCAATACGCTACAACCATCTACGACGACCGCTCCAGCACTCGCACGCTCACGCTGGAGCTTGAAGGCACAAATGTAATAAGGCTCGTCCGGTACAGCCGGTTCCCGTCAAGTGACAGCCGTCACAATTTCCGTCAAGTGGAGTACTTCCGGAGAAGCGCCGGAGGACAAGGCGGGGCGCAGCCCCCGTCGTCAACGCCTCCTCTTCCGGACTTGATTGTTGAGTCTGTGGAGGAGCCTGAGTGGGACAAGGCGCGCAACAAGACTGTGATAAGAGCGGTGATAAGAAACATCGGTAACGCGAGAGCCGCAGCATCATATGCCAAGCTGAAGGACCAGGGTGAGGATGGGGGTGGCCCGGTTGCGGAAGTCCCTGCGCTGGCTTCCGGAGCGTACTACGTGGCTACTTTTGAGCTACCCTACTGGGTATTTCGTCCTGACGCGAATTTCTGGGTCAAGGCAGACTATACCAACAAAGTGAAAGAATCAGATGAAGAGAACAATATGCTGACATTCTTCAGAGAATGGTAGGCTAATCAAGCAACTTGCTTGCTAGCTTGCCAGCTGAATCCACCGGATCCATGTGCTGATTGGGACCTGAGTGGCGGGGAGGCGCTGAGTCTTTGCGAAGACAAGACCGGCCTCCCCTGTGTGATCGTAGGTCCATTCACAACTTGTGGCAGCGAAAGTGAGAAAGCAAGAAGGCTATTACCCAAGCTATCCTTCCAGAAGAGCAAAAGCAAGCTCCTTCTGCATAAGAACCTTACCATCCTTAACAACTCTCATGCTGTCACCGGACACTTCGTCAATAATCATAGCCTTCCCCTCGACTTCACCAAACTCGTACTTGATGTCAATGAGTTCCAAGCCCCGTGAAGCCAAGTCGCCCTTGATAATAGTCGTTGCCTGGCGTGCAGTATCTTTCATGTAATCCACTGTCTCTCCGGACACGATGTCCAGCGCGACTAGAGCATCTTCAGTGATTAGGGGGTCCTCGCGTTTGTCATCTTTCAACGTAAACTCCACAAGAGACGGCAAAGGTTTGCCTTCTTGGACATACTGCCCGTAGCGGCGAACGAAGCTGCCCCATGCCTTCTCTCTGCAGATAACCTCCAGGTTGAAAGAGCGTGCATACTTCACGATGATGGTGTTTTCTTCTGGGCCGACCTTGAGAAAGTGGGTAGGTACGCCTGCCTTCTGTAAGAGGCCAAAGAAGTGTATTGTCAGGCGAAGAGAAGCGTTTCCCTTTCCTTCTACCTCTCCGACAACTTCATTTGCTCCTGAATCGATCCGCCCTTCCGCTCCGGTTACGGCATCTTTGAAATAAAGCAGGACATTGCCGTCATCCTGCAAAAATACGTCCTTGGTCTTGCCGATATATAGCTTCTCGGGCTTTACCCTACTGCTACGTGTCTCTTGCATCGCTTTCCCTTTGCTGCATGTATTCTGCAACGTAATTCCTCCTGATTGGACTGTGTAGTATCCATGTGATATCTGCGCTATCCATGTGATATTTGCGCACTGTCTACCAGTTGGTGCTTTACTTATTATGCGCCTACGTCAATTATAGCCACGGTTAGACCTCGTGTCACTGTTCTCAAAATTGGGCATGCGAAGACACTCGCTTTTTTGCGATTGGAATAGGACCTATTTTTCGATAACCCACTCGGTTCTGCGGGTCCTCGGGCTCGCTTCAGAAGGCGTGATCCAAAAACGCGCTCGAAGCCATTCGAATCCCCTGAGTGGCTCTCCAGGCGAGCCATTTGACTATGTTCAGGTTTCCGAGGGCATTAGAAGCGGTGTGGATTGGGAAAGTCGCTGTCGATTAACAATTTAGGCGCGCGACAGGCGCGCAGGGTAGTTTTGACCCGAGAGAGTCTGAAATGTTATAATAAATAAAGATAATACTCTGGAATGCTCACAGTTTGGAGCAGGGCGTTCGTTAGACAGGGAAGGCCTCAGAATTGTTGGCTGGTGCCAAGGGACGTTGCGTGGTTTCGTTGGGCGTTTTTCCCCTGACGAAGTCGCGCTCTTTTTTTTGGAGGGGTTAGATGTCATGTAGTAGTAGATCACAACGAGAATACACAAAGGAGCTTCTTCATCTTGCAGGACCGCTGATTCTGTCCAATCTGGCTTATACCCTGCTAGGAGCCTTAGATACCATCTTCATGGGTCGGGTCGGGACAATTGAACTCGGTGCTGTCGGTGTCGCAGCCACTCTTTTCGTTGCTGTATCAGCAATCTTCCGAGGCACAGTAGGAGGCACCCTGGTAATGGTTTCCCAGGCCTATGGAGCAGGTGACAGGAAACGGATAAGAAGATCCCTACAACGCTATATTATACTGTCTTTTCTCCTTGCTCCCCTTTGCTTAGTCATACCGAAGGTATTTGAACTGTATTTTGCGATTGCCAAAGCCCAACCTCAAGTCAGGGCTCTCTCCCTGATTTATATAAGAATAAGATCTTATGAGATCCCTTTCAGCTTGCTATC
>JAAYRV010000144.1 GCA_012518595.1 Bacillota bacterium | reverse complement strand
TTTGAAAGAATCAGCAATAACAGCGTCAAGTACGATGTAGTCCAGAATTATGAGAGACTACTGGAACTTGTGAGTTAGAAGAAAGGGCAGCAGGTGCAAGGAACGCCCAAGCCACGAGAAGGAGTAGATAACCATATGACAATCTCAGACCAACTCAAAAACAGAGCCAGAACCTTATTAACGAATTTCAAGGGCGACAGGTATGCATTTGGAGTAGAGACAATAGGTGAAACAGGTAAGTTCGCAGCTGAGCTAGGACAGTCTGCTTTGGTGATTGCCAATAGAAACGCTTGGCTCACCCCAGTGCTCGACAGGGTGATGGACTCACTCCGCGTTCATGGGGTAAAAGCAGTGGGAGAGGGTGTGGTTCGCGGGTCAGCGCCTAACTCTCCTCGTGAGGACGTATACCGGATAACTACCGGTATTTTGCAGTCCAAACCTGATTGCCTGGTTGCAGTTGGCGGAGGAAGCACTATAGATGCGGTAAAGGCTGCCAATGTCCTTGCATCTTTAGGGAAATGGGAGCCGGAAATTGACTCGTATTTCGGTACAGGGTTGGTCACGGAAGCTATGGCAAAGTACGGAGCCACTTTGCTTCCTATGATCGCAGTGGAGACAGCTGCCAGCTCAGCTGCGCATCTGACTAAGTACTCGAATGTCACTGATCCTGTTGCCGGCCAGAAGAAACTCATTGTAGACGATGCAATAGTCCCCGAGCGAGCGGTATTCGACTACCTTGTCACAAAATCCATGCCTGCTCCTACGAGTTTGGACGGCGCCTTCGACGGGTTAGGCCACTGCTTAGAAGTATTCTACGGAATACCGGAAGCAGAATACGACCTGGCATCGGAGATAGCTGAGGCCGGCATAGAGTTAATTGTGGCCAATGTTGAACAGGTAGCAAGTCATCCGTCTGATGAGAGCACCCGCGTGGCCCTGGGCCTCGCAACCGATATCGGAGGCTATGCAATAATGGTGGGAGGGACCAACGGAGCTCACTTAACCAGCTTTTCTCTAGTGGATATTGCAAGCCACGGCAGAGCGGTAGCTATCATGAATCCCTACTACACAGTGTTTTTTGCCCCTGCGATCCAGAGGCAGCTTCGGATTGTAGGCGACATATATAAGCGGTACGGACTAATGGATTGCGATCTTACTTCGCTTTCCGGGCGCGAACTCGGTATTGCGGTGGCCAAGGGAATGATTAACCTCAGCCGGAAGGTGGGTTTCCCCACAACCTTGGCTGAACTTCCGGGGTTCAGTGATGAACAAATTGAACGCGCGATTTCCGCTGCGAAGAATCCTCAGCTTGAGATGAAACTCAAAAACATGCCGGTTCCACTGGATGCGTCAATGGTGGAAGAGTACATGAGGCCTATCCTATCAGCCGCAACGACCGGCGATTTTGATCTTATAATGAATTAGTTTGTGAGGAACACACGAGACTTTTGTGTGAATGATCCCATTGATCGTCTTTAAAGCGAGATCTATCTACAGCTATGCATCCTATCGGGTGGCCACCTGACTCACAATATTGTAATAAGTTCTCGCAGTCACGGCATAGACGATGATATAAAATACTGCAAAAACAAGGATTGTTACGACTGTACACCCGGCATAGAGCTGTACATTGGTCAGATTTAGCACTTCAAGCAATTTGGTTATTACTTTAAAGGCAAATGCTATATGAATTGCCGCTGTGACAAGGGGCAGGAAGAACACAGTTAAGACCTGGCTCTGTATAGCCTGCTTAACTTCAGCACGGCTCATACCCACCTTTTGCATAATCTCAAAACGCTCCCGGTCATCATAGCCTTCAGCGATCTGCTTATAGTAGATTATCAACACAGTAGCCATAATAAACAACAGGCCTAAAAATATGCCTATAAAAAACAACC
>JAAYRV010000143.1 GCA_012518595.1 Bacillota bacterium | reverse complement strand
GATGTAGATTTATCTCTTCTTAGCGAACCTGCAGAGAAAATGCTTTTTAATGCGCTCCGGCACGCTGAAGAGTCCATTCGCATGATGCAAAGGGAAAAGGATTACTCCGGCATTTTGAGAGAGCTGTCTGAGTTGGCTGAACCCATAGACATATTTTTCACTGAGGTGCTTGTGATGGCTGAAGATGAGAGTCTGCGTGGGAACAGACTTGCTCTTCTGGCTCATGTTGCTTCCTTGGCACGGGAAGTGGCCGACCTTGGCAAGGTGGTTGAAAAAGCAGTGTAGCGAGGGTGATATTGCCTAAATGAGTTCGCAGATATGGGCTGATTTGGGATACACTTCACTCTCATGCTGGATACTCAGGTCTACTGAGAAGTAAAGGAGGTCAGACTGAAAGATGGCAAGAAAGTACGTATACTTTTTTGGCGCAGGTAAAGCCGAAGGCAGTAAAGAAATGAGGAATCTGCTAGGAGGCAAAGGCGCAAACCTGGCTGAGATGACCAATATCGGGATTCCTGTTCCTCCAGGCTTTACCATTACAACGGAAGTTTGCAAAGTCTATTACGAAGGTGACCGAAATTACCCTCCTGAGCTTGACACGCAAATTGACGAAAACCTGAAGAAGCTCGAGGATGCAATGGGGCTTAAGTTTGGTGATCCTAAAAAGCCTCTTCTCGTATCTGTGAGGTCAGGCGCGAGAGTGTCAATGCCGGGCATGATGGATACAGTACTTAATCTCGGATTAAACGATAAGACTGTTCAAGGGCTAATTGAAATGACCGGCAATGAGCGGTTCGCATACGATGCTTACCGCCGGTTCATCCAAATGTTCGGTGATGTGGTAATGGAGGTTCCTCATGATGATTTTGAGGCTATCCTCGAAGCAAAGAAAGAGGAAATAGGTGTCGAACTTGACACAGAGCTTGACGCAAAGGCTATGAAAGACATAGTCAACAAATACAAAGCTCTCGTTAAAGAGAAGACAGGGCTAGACTTTCCGGAAGACCCCAGACAGCAACTGGATATGGCCAGAGATGCGGTATTCGGGTCATGGATGAATCCGAGAGCTATCACCTATCGCAAATTACATAACATACCCGGTGAGTGGGGAACCGCAGTTAACGTTCAAGCAATGGTATACGGCAATATGGGAGACGATTCAAATTCGGGTGTGGCGTTTACGAGAGATCCCAGCACCGGTGAGCGGAAATACTACGGCGAGTATTTGCCAAACGCTCAAGGTGAAGACGTGGTTGCAGGCATCAGAACCCCTCTCCCCCTTGACAATTTAAAGAAGGAAATGCCTGAGATTTACAAGGAACTTACGGACATCTTTGAGACGCTCGATGACCACTACCGTGATATGCAGGATGTAGAGTTTACAGTTCAAAGGAATAAGTTGTACATGCTGCAGACCCGCGCCGGCAAGCGCACCGCTCAAGCAGCTGTGAAAATCGCAGTGGATATGGTAAACGAAGGGCTTATCTCTAAAGAAGAAGCCATACTGCGTGTGGATCCTGCGCAGCTCGACACCTTGCTACATAAGACTGTTGATCCGAAAACAAAAGATGAGTCAATTGTCTCAGGAGTCGCTGCTTCTCCAGGCGCTGCCGTGGGGAAGGTGGTCTTTACCGCGGATGACGCCGTGGAAATGGCACAGGCAGGTGAAGATGTAATCCTTGTAAGAAGAGAGACTTCTCCTGACGATATCCACGGTATGGCTGCAGCGGAAGGGTTCCTTACGAGCCGCGGCGGTAAGACAAGCCATGCTGCGGTAGTAGCTCGTGGCATGGGTAAGCCGGCAGTCACCGGGTGTGAGGCTGCTATTGTAGACGAAGACCGCGAGGAGCTCCATGCCGGTGATGTTGTTGTGAAGAAAGGGGACATCATTACTATTGACGGTTCCCACGGTAAGATCTTCCTGGGTGAAATAGAACTCCAGGAGCCTTCCATCGGCGGGGATTTCGCTACCGTCATGAGTTGGGCTGACGAGATCAGGACATTGGGTGTTCGAGCTAACGCTGATACGCCTCATGATGCTGAAACAGCCTTAGAATTCGGCGCGAAAGGCATAGGACTTTGCAGGACAGAGCATATGTTCTTTGGGGAAGACCGAATTCGTGCCGTTCAGGATATGATACTCGCTGAGACTGTTGAGGCAAGACGTGCTGCCCTTGACAAGTTGCTGCCCTTCCAGAAGGATGACTTTAAGGGTATCTTGAAAGCGATGGAAGGTTATCCTGTGATTATCCGACTCCTGGATCCGCCGCTTCATGAGTTCTTGCCCAGTTACGAAGAACTGCTTGTTGAGATTGCGACTATGAAAGCCAAAGGCGGTAATGCGCAGGAGATCAAGGAGAAAGAAGAGCTCCTCACCCGCATTGACAGGCTGCGGGAGCTTAACCCTATGCTTGGACACAGAGGATGCCGTATCGGCATAACCTATCCTGAGATAACCGAGATGCAGGCGCGTGCGATTTTCGAGGCTGCATGTGATCTTACGAAAAAGGGACATAAGGTCATCCCTGAGGTTATGATACCTCTTGCAGGACACGTCAATGAGATAGAGATAGCACGGGAAGTCATTGACAGAGTAGCAAAAGAGGTAATTGAGAAGCATGGTGTAACACTCGACTATATGATCGGCACCATGATTGAACTTCCAAGGGCCGCCCTTACTGCAGACGAGATCGCGGAGAAAACAGACTTCTTCTCTTTCGGTACTAACGACCTGACTCAGACGACTTTCGGTTTCTCCCGGGATGACGCTGAGGGCAAGTTCCTACCGTACTACCTTGATGAGAAGATTCTACCTAGCAATCCCTTTGAGACTATTGACGTTAAGGGCGTAGGCGAGCTTGTTAGAATTGGCGTAGAGAAAGGCAAGTCTGCCAATGCTAATCTTGAGATAGGCATATGCGGAGAGCACGGAGGGGATCCTGCATCTGTCGTATTCTGTCATGACGTAGGGATGGACTACGTCAGCTGTTCTCCTTATCGTGTGCCCATTGCGCGACTGGCAGCAGCTCAGGCAGAACTGAAGAATCCAAGAAAGAGTGGCGCCAAATCGGTCAAGACGGAGTATTCGACAGTATAAGAATCCTCTTCGCTAAAGCAACCGAATAGGAGCTTTGGGTATTTTCTGAAGATACCGTAGTTAGGCTCCGTAGGATATGTGTTGAGTATGGGATGTCCCCATGAGTCTCCAAGGATCGTGGGGACATTCTATTGCCGTGCCTTATGCAGAAAGCGTATACGGAACACTTGCACGAATTTTCTGGCATATATTGATGCAAGTGAGTAATAATACACTTATGTAAGCTTAAGGGAAATAGGGATAACTGAGTCCATGAACTTAAATAACGCATATCAGGGAGGATTTTCAATAAATTCGTCGAATTCGATAAATCAGCCCCTGTGCGATTAAGCGCCGGGGGATATCTTATCTTATCAGAGGAGATCGGACTGGAATCATTTTGATTTGCCGGCAGGTAGCCGATAATGAACAGGGAAAAAAGGAAAAACGCCAGATATGGCGAAACACAACTAGAACTAGAAATAGTTGGTTCTATGGGTTATAGGAGGAAGGGGTATATAGAGCTATGCGCGGTCAAGGTGAGAGGCGCATGTACAGTGAAGAGGCGCTATGCGAGATCCGCGCACGAACTGATATCGTAGAAGTAGTATCCGGTTATGTCTTATTGAAGCAGGCCGGGAATACCTATAAAGGATTATGTCCGTTTCATACGGAGAAGACACCATCTTTCACGGTATCAGCAGATAAGCAGCTTTTTTATTGCTTTGGATGCGGTGTAGGCGGAGACGTTTTCAGCTTCGTCATGAAAATTGAAAATATGAATTTTGGCGATGCAGTAAGGATGCTTGCTGAGAGGGCCGGAGTGGCGCTATCTCAAGACGAATCTCCTGAGGCAAGGGCAGCAAGGGAGAAGCGACGTAGGCTTTATGAATGCATGGAGGCAGCTTGTAGTTATTACGAGACTGTTTTTGCGAAAAGCCGGGATGCTAAGGAAGCCAGAGACTATGTGAAGCGACGTGGCCTTTCTGATGAGACTGCGAGATGTTTTAGATTAGGATATGCCCCAAGGGCATGGGACAGCGTGCTCACAACTCTTACAGGCAGTGGGTTTTTACGTGAGGAGCTTGTCGCCGCGGGTCTTATTATACCTTCCAAGAGCGGGAAAGGACATTACGACCGATTCCGGGGAAGGCTTATGTTCCCCATTACAGACACCTCCGGCAGAATTATTGGTTTTGGAGGCAGGGTTCTTGACGATTCGGAGCCAAAGTACTTGAATTCCCCTGAGACAGCGCTATTTCGAAAGGGGAAGACTGTCTACGGGCTTGCCCTTGCAAAGAATTCCATCAGGAACGAATCCAGGGCTGTAATCGTTGAAGGGTACATGGACGCTATTATGTGCTATCAGTTTGGGTTTAAGAACGTAGTAGCCACTCTTGGAACCGCACTTACGAAAGAACAGGCTGATACTGTATCAAGATACGCTCCTCAGGTGATCATTGCCTATGACGCTGACGCTGCAGGGGGGGCAGCCACCCTTCGCGGTATGGAGCTCTTAGCAGGCGTGGGAGCAGGTGTAAAAATAGCGATTTTACCTCAAGGAGAAGACCCTGACTCGATGCTGAGGAAATGTGGCAAGGAAGCCTTTGCCGAAGTGTTGGAAGACGCAAAACCATTGACAGCTTATAAATTACACCTTATTACTTCTCAGGCTGATACTTCTAAGCTTGACGAGAGGATAAAGGCTGCAAAAGAAGTAGCGCGGGTGCTTGCAAATGTTGAAAGCGCTGTAGAACGAGTGGAGTACGCCGGGAAAGCTGCAAAGATGCTAGGGGTATCGCAAGAGGCAATGCTTGGAGATATCAACCGGTTAGTTAAAGTGTCCGGTTCGCGCAGGGTGAAAAGGCGAAGCCGAGAGGCACAGGATAGATTCGAAGCAAGTAGGTATACTAGTTTTAAGGATGATATTGCCAGATCCGATGAGGTTGTTCAGGTTCTGAAAGCTGAGAGACTGCTTTTGAGGCTCATGTGGGAGAGCAAGGAAGTTTTGGAGACAGCTGCGAAGAGACTCAAGTGGGATGAGCTTTCTGACGAAAGGCACAGGACACTCGCCCGGGCAATCGAGGAGAGCCAAGATGCGCATCCTGAAGGTATGGGGAAAGATGGTTTGACCTCCGGACAAGTAATCGGGCTTATAGATAACGGAGGGATTCTTGAATATGCTGCAGGAATACTTGTCGGAGAAGATGAGAAATTACCGGATAACTTAAAGAAGGCAGCTGAGGATTGTATTAATGTTATCCTCGAGCATCACCTTTTAGACAGAATACGAGAGATAGAGAAAGAGCTCATGAGCTTAAGTTGCACGGGAGAGATGCAAAAATCAAAAGAGTTGCTGGCAGAATTAGGATGCCTCAAAAAGAGAATTTCAGAAGAACTTCAACCGTTTCGTGGAACCTTATGAAGGCAATACGCATTAGTTTGCGTAGGTTTAAGTTGCCGAAAACAAAGTGTAGTCTATGGTATATGCCTGAAAGGAGGGATAGGGATGAGCGGACCAAAGCATTTAGAAATACCTAAGGTGCTGAAGCTTATCGAGAGCGGTAAAAAGACAGGAGCTCTGACGCACAAAGAAATCATGGATACCTTGCAAGATGTAGAGTTGACGCCTGACCAGATCGATGATGTCTACGATGTTATTGAGCAGGCAGGTATTGACCTTGTTCAAGAGCCCAGTGGGAACAGTGAAGCGGAATCAGACCAGATTAAGTCTGTAAAGGTTAAGGATGCAGATGACACTGCAAACGGAGAGGCTACTTCTGATGAAGCTGAGACAGAGCTCTCCCTTCTTGAAGGCGTGAATGTGGACGATCCTGTCAGGATGTACCTGAAGGAGATCGGCCGAGTCGCTCTTCTTACGGCAGAGGAAGAGGTTGAGCTGGCTAAACGCATTGAAGCAGGGGATGAAGAAGCAAGACGTAAGCTTGCCGAAGCCAACTTGCGTCTTGTTGTTAGCATAGCCAAGCGTTATGTAGGGCGGGGAATGCTTTTTCTTGATCTCATCCAAGAAGGGAATCTCGGGTTGCTAAAAGCTGTCGAAAAGTTTGATTACCGTAAGGGGTATAAATTCAGCACATATGCAACTTGGTGGATTAGGCAGGCTGTCACTCGAGCTATTGCAGACCAGGCAAGGACTATCCGTATTCCTGTCCACATGGTGGAGACAATAAATAAACTCATGAGGATTTCGAGGCAACTCCTCCAGGAATACGGCAGGGAGCCTTCAATCGAGGAAATTGCCGAAGCTATGGGGATGACTGAAGACAAGGTGCGGGAGATTCTAAAAATAGCCCAGGAGCCGGTGTCCTTGGAGACCCCGATTGGCGAGGAAGAAGACAGTCATTTAGGTGATTTCATTGAGGATGAAGATGTCCTGGCGCCTGTAGACGCCGTGTCATTCTATTTGTTGAAGGAACAGCTTGAAGATGTGCTAGGCACTCTTACTCCCCGTGAGGAGAGAGTGCTCAGGCTAAGATTCGGCTTGGATGACGGCCGTCCCAGAACCCTTGAAGAAGTGGGACAGGAGTTTGGTGTTACGAGAGAGCGTATTCGTCAGATAGAGGCAAAAGCCTTACGGAAGCTACGCCATCCAAGCAGGAGCAAGAAGCTTAAGGATTATCTGGAATGACAGTGAAATCTGTGACTTGCCCTTGACCGAGGGGAGAATGTATTATATAATGCAAAATACCAAGTGAGATTTGTTCCCTGGTAGCTCAATGGCAGAGCAACCGGCTGTTAACCGGTGGGTTGTAGGTTCGAATCCTACCCAGGGAGCCATAATTTTGGGCCCATAGCTCAGCGGTAGAGCGACCGGCTCATAACCGGTT
>JAAYRV010000142.1 GCA_012518595.1 Bacillota bacterium | reverse complement strand
GACAGTTCTTAGTGCCTCCGTAAGCCTCACACTCGGTTCGCTTGATCTAATATCCAACTTGCGACCATCTGCATAGAACGTGGCTTGTGCTATGCCTCTTTCAACCGACCGAGCAAATTCATCTTTACTCCTCTTAAACTGTTTTTCTCGAGACTCTAGAATACGCAGAATACTGTAGGGGAGGTTTGTGCGGGACTTCTGCTTGAGATAAGTCTCCAATTTTAAAGATGTCTCCGCTTGTTCCCTCAAATCAGGGTCATTTGGGAAAACCATGAATACCTGATTCGTGTTAAGGGCGGACTTGCTCAAGATACTCTGTTTGTCCAAATTGATATTGCCATGAGAGAAGGGAGTCATAACGGAAATGCCTATCTCAGCTCTCAGGGAACCAAAGCGCATCCCATCTACATACTGAAAGAAGTCGAAGTCATGCACTTTTTGGTAACGGATTTTCTTTGGTGGAAAGACTCCGCTTGCCCCAAAGGTCGCCTCATGAAATAAGCGGGCTATCTGCGACGGCTCATAGTTGATTCTCTTAATCTCTCTGTCAATTTCCTGTTCATCGTCGGTAAGGAAAATGAACAAGTCGGCGTCTTTCTGAACCAAGCTCTGCCGAACAAGGCGATCAAGAGATACCATTACTTGTTGCCTGAGGGCAAGCTTGTCCTCATCCAGCGTGGATGACATGAGAATTGTCACGTTCTCCGCTGTGGAAGGAATCGTCTCGTGAGTCCATTTCAGCATAAACAGGGTCTTTAGTACCTCCACGTCAAACGGCTGCTCAAGCACGTTATTTCGCTTTGCTGCTTCTATAACCTCTGTAATAGAAGGCTCCAGGAACTCTTCCATAGAATCATAAAAATGTGAGAACGGAATCAAGGCTCCTACCTCGTGATCAGCAACAGTGAGAGTGCCAAACTGTGCTGCAGAAAGCATGGATCGCGCACCTTTAGCAAGGTGTTTTCCGGAAGCTCCATGCCTGCGAACCTCTTCAAATACTGCCTGCAACACGTCAAACTGGTACGGGACAAACGGATAAGTCTCGGAGAACTCATTTCCTGACTCATAAACCCGCTGGTTGGGTGTATTATCTGAAAATGTAAAGAGATTCCGCAATATCGCTTCTTTTTGTTCATATAGCAAGTGTAGCGTGTCACGAGCTACAGGAGTTTTTTCAAGTAGACGACGCTTAATCACTTCATCTACGTTAGCTGAAGAGAGGGCAAGCCTAGTGTCGAATCGCGCTAAGATCTTCGAGAAATCCTCACCTGGAACCTCAGCTACTATCTCATCAATCGCCTGTTGAGAAGTGACAGCCAGCCATGCGCGGCCTTTGCAGAAGGTTCCAAGATCTTCGGCAACGGTCTGAAGGTTTAGAATCATCCGCTGGTCTCCTGCTATATACTGGCCCATCTCATCTACGAGGAACACTATCTTGTGATTTGGACTTCGCATGTCCAGGTACTCACTGACCATGCGCGCAAAAATCTCAGGGCTCATTTCATAGAAATTCTTTGTATGTTCCAGAAATCCGTACTGCCTTGAATCGTCCAAAAGGCCGATTCTAACCATAGCTTTGGCTATGTTTTCTTCTTCAAATAGTGCGGTGCGGCGTCGCTCTTGCCAAGCACAACCTGTTATTGCGCGATATGCCTGGCAGTATTCTTCATACTTCCCCCGTTGCAAAAGCTTCCATTCCATGTTGCCAAGCCAAGGAGGATTTGCGCAAAGGCCTAACATCTCGAAGAAAACCTTCGCAAACACCTGCATAACAGTATCCCGATCCGGACCTGATGACGAATCGCTCTTGGAATCAATGTTAAAGAGGATTACGTCCTTAGGGACTTCAGCAGCACGACATATTTCGGCTGTAAGCAGCGGATCCTTAAGTTTTGGCTCAATGTAATCTATCGAAGGGCTTCCGTCCACATGACGGTTCTCCAGCAGATGGGAAAGGATCTTAAGAAGATGCGATTTCCCTGATCCAAAGAAGCCGGAGATCCATACCCCCATCTTGTCATATGGCCGCTCCAGGCTCTTATTGAAAGACTTATAGAATCCACTAATGTGTTTACGAAGCTCACTTGTGACAACATACTCCTCCAGCTCCTGCTTGATATTCTCATCTTCCTGCTGGCCAACCTTAATCACGCCTTTTATGTCGCGATCTATAGGCTGCTGGAACATGTCGCGAATCTTAATCGCAGCCACCTCCACCTCTTCACGTCCATTTGAATTAGCGCACGAAATCGCACGTCATCTGGACGGGACTAGTTGAAAAGCTCTATAATAATTGCTGTCTGGCATAATATTGAAAAGCCGGAGCCCTGTTCCGGTAAATGTTCCAGGAAAGAAGAGCACCACAGGTATTTCATCCAAACGTCCGCCCAAGTTATTGAGAACTGTATGGGATCGAACCAAAGGCCACACCTTGCCCACACCGGTGATAAAGGCGATCTTTTCGTCTTCTAGGCTCTGATTCATATAAGCAATAATAGAATCAGGTGTAATTATCGGCTTAATTGCCTCTTGCAAGAATTGCGGCCCGCGTTGCTCTTCGAAGGCAGCTAGGCTATGTAGGACACCCGATGAGTCAGCGATATCCAGTGCAATCTGATAGAGGTCGAAGTTGGCGATTGCCCGATCTGAGCCTGGCACACGTGACCTCTTGACCATATTGTCAGTAAATCTTCTAACCAGCATTTCATCGGCGGGGTCGTAGTCGAAAATCCACACCGCAACTTCGTTTCCCAAGCGCCGTCTGTGAAGAAAGGATTCATCATTTACACGTTTTGAGAGTTCCTCCAGACGCTTATGGATGCTGTAGCTCACTTGGCCATGTCTCCTCCGGTTAAGATTTCAAGATAGACACCATCTCCGACAGCCTCTATTGCGGAACGTAACTCGAAAGACAAGATCGGGCGAAGAATTAATCGATCCTGTGTGTTGTTAATCAGCCCTGCGTCCGCCAGTATCTTCACTATAACCTGTTGCAATTTCTGTACGGTGCTCGGGCTCCATGACACGACTGCTTCGTCCTGCTCTTGTAGCATTCTAAAAAAGGCGTCCACATCGGTCCTATCTACGCGTCCATCTGATAGGCGCGCATTTGGCATGTAGACGTGGTACATGAATTCACGAAACAAACGACTTGTTTTCATGATGGAGTAGACTGCTGCAACTTTTGCGACATCTGCTAACCCTTCTGCCACTAATGACAGCAAAGTGCCATCTAAGGTATTAAGCCTCAGCAGAACGGCGTTCATAGTTCTTCGGACCCCTTTTCTCCCATTACATTGGAAAAGGTTCTCATCCCAGACCTTCGCCGCGATTTCATCATCTGTCATCCCATCAATACGCATTCTTGCTACGGTACGCATTTCTGAAAAGAGAAAGGGTTGCCCGGTTAGACTTGCTGTGTATGGTTCATTGCTGTACATGATGTTCGAACTCCCCAACATTAGACAATTGGTCCAACCCTTTACTTCGATGAAACCATACTTTTTCCTCTAAATCTACTTTTTCTATCAAGACGTTCATTACATCATGGATAGTTGACAAGAATTGTCAGAAGAGCGTTTTCACGCTTGGTCTAAGTAAGAAGGAACTCAGAAGAAGGCTAGTAGATATACATAGTAATCAGCGAGGCGCCATAGCGCCTTACTGATTACTTTTCGTCATTCTTACACTACTCTATTCCCAAGTACTCAAGCATCGCGTCTAGATTGCTTGTGGCCAAGCAAACAGTGGAATCCGCAGCCCCGTAGTATACCCGTACCTCCCTGGTTCTTCTGTTGGAAACGGCTCCCGTCAAG
>JAAYRV010000141.1 GCA_012518595.1 Bacillota bacterium | reverse complement strand
CTATAAATGCTTACATTCCTTGTCGTGACTTCGTGTGATCCATAATGATAATTGAGCCATCGAGGAGCCTCGAGTTTTCCTGGAGTTTAGGACTGTGTTTCTACACATAAGTATGAGATACCTGCTACAGACAACTAAAGAGCATGGAGGCGCTGGAATACCGTTTTAGAGAAAGGCCTGGTTAAAAGGCGTACCCGGTGAGGTTTGCAATGGACGCACTTAACAAGCAGCGAGAAATTATCTTCTGTAGTTGCCGGGTTGAGGTGCTGCAGATTTTGGGATATCCCAAGGCGAAGTCAGCTTTAATGCGATGGAAGTTTGCGCAAATCCGGATAGTGATTGCGAGCCTGTCATTTTCCTTTCTTAATTATGATTATACAGGTCTTTTTCCGCCACCTGAAAACAGGCCCGATGAGTTTTTCGAGTAGTTGATACATAGAAGTAACCCCCTATTTCTCATTATTGTCCACCCGGGCATCACTTACTGCAGTAGTCTGACTGCAAACCCCTGTTGCATAGATATTCAAGTAACAGCCGTTAAGTGGTCGACAATGGCAAAGTTTTTGATCATGAATCATAATATCCCAGGCAGGGCAAAACTGTGCAATCCTTTTGAGAAACAAGAATCTATCGGATCTTTTTGTCTGGTTCGTAGCACCCCCTAAGTAGATCGCCATGAGACCGTTGTTCTCTCCCACATTATGTTAACGTAGCTCGCCTGAATCGCAAAAACTGGTCGCCGTCTTCGGCGAAACCGGTATCTACTGGAGAAGTTCAACGGTCTCCACCATAAGTAATCGCCGGTTCCGGAAAGTGTACCTACCGTGCAGGGTTGCCGGTGTTGCACTCGGGGACGGCATATAGGTCACCGACTTCAGAAAATGTACGTACCGTGCGGGGCCACCCAAGTCCTCGGAAAACGAGCGACAACTAATGAACTCATACTTAGACTTTAAACTCAGGTAAAAGACAAATACAACCGCAGGTAGTTCTATTCAGTGCGGTAAGCAAGATAGATCTTCTTTAAGATTTGGTGCCTTCTTCTTGTTAATCCGGCATAGAAGGTCTGTGGTTCTTAGCTGAGCATTCTATCACGTGACATTTTTCGTCCATAACTTAGTTTTACGAAAGAAGGAATCAAGGGGTTTTAGTCAAATATATATCAATAGGAGTACAGTAAGTGTTGGTTCCAATTATCGCGTTTATGAAGTGAGGCTTATTACAAAGTTAAGGGAAACCGTATGTTTCTGCCGGGAACGAGAGGCTGAAGTGTTGAGCGGATGTCACGTTAAGGTTGAGAATACCAACCGAAAGGAATGACAATAAACAAGAGATTCTCGCTGTTCTCGCTGGGATAGTGGATACAAGTGGATTAGTTGAACGGAGAAGTCCTCGGTTTTGGTCGAGGGGAGCTGCTAGACGTACTCAATGACACAAGATGAATAGACTACCGGATGACGCTGGAGGGAGATTCCTTCACAGGATCCATAGATTAATCTAACGATCCGTAGGAGAAGGAGCCGTAGGAGCAAGATGCCTCTCAAGCCGAAAGGCATCCAAACTCTCAGGCAAAAGCACCTCGAGCCGACGGATCTCTGGAGAGGCGCATTCTAGTTTTGATGGAGCGCCGCCGAAGGAGTAACCCGCCCGCTCTGCCGGCAGACGGGGAATCTCTCAGGCGACAGGACAGGGAAACGGGCAGCAAGCGTTTGCCCGTTTTTTACTTAGAAGTAATCAAGGAGGTGCTTGAAATGACGAAAAACCGTGGTGATGAACCAAAGAAGACCCCATTGTATGATGCTCATGTTAGCGCAGGGGCAAGAATGATTGATTTTGGCGGATGGCTCATGCCTGTGTATTACCGAGGAATCGTAGAAGAGCACAAAAAAGTGAGACAAGGGGTGGGCCTATTCGATCTCTGCCATATGGGAGAAGTCATGATATCCGGGCCAAAGGCCCTTGAGTTTCTGCAAAAAATTACCAGCAACGATGCGTCTACACTTGTTGTAGGTCAAGCTCAGTACACTCTGCTTTGTTATCCTGATGGTGGAATAGTTGATGATATTTTGGTCTGCAAGACCGAAGATGGGTATTACCTAGTTCTTAATGCTTCGAATGCCGATAAGGACGTAGAATGGATTCGGTCACATGCGGAAGATGGCGTAGAGATAAGAGATATGTCATCTGAGACAGCTCTCTTGGCTATACAAGGACCTAACTCAGCTGCTCTGCTCTCTAAATTAACCCAGGTTGATCTGGATGAAGTCTGCTACTATCAGTTCACTTCCGGGTGTGTAGCGGATGTCGATTGTATGATATCTCGCACCGGATATACAGGCGAAGATGGATTCGAGCTGTTTTTTGATCACACACATGCCAAAGCCTTATGGAAGGCGTTGCTCGATGCAGGTTCTGAGTACGGTATCGAACCTATAGGGCTTGGAGCTCGCGATACCCTGCGTCTTGAAATGGGGTACTCCTTGTATGGAAATGAACTGGATTCTAAAACAAATCCTCTGGAGGCTGGCTTAGGCTGGATTGTATCCAAGACTAAGGGGGATTTCATAGGAAAGGATTCTATTGACCAGATGAGAAAGAAAGGAGTTTCCCGACGGCTTACAGGGTTCAAACTACTCGAGCGTGGTATTCCTAGAACAGGATTCAACATAGAAAAAGACGGTAAGGTAGTAGGCGTTGTAACAAGCGGCTCGCTGTCTCCGATGCTTGGTAAAGGTATTGGTATGTGTTTTGTGTCTCCGGAACTGGCTAAGCCGGGAAATCAGTTTAATATAGTCATCAGGGGCAAAAGGGTTCTTGCAGAGTCTGTAAGACCGCCGTTCGTAGAGACGAAAGTCAGACGGGCTAAGTAAGAACGGGATTTTCGTGTTTTACGAAAGGGATGTTCCACGTGAAACAACGGAATAGCCCAGTATTTTCACGGTGACAGAGTGCTCTTGTGAGATAACAGCAACACAGTTAAAGCTAACAGAAGGAATCTGAAGTGATCAGTGAGATTTAAAGGTAAGAAGGTAAGGAGGAGAAGTAACGTGTATCCAAAAGACTTAAAGTACAGTGAACAGCATGAATGGGTGCGTGTGGACGGTAACAAAGCAACTATTGGTATTACCTATTTTGCCCAAGATCAACTTGGTGCAATTGTCGGAGTAGGTTTGCCGGACGAAGGAGCAACTGTGGAGAAAGGTTCAGAGCTTGCAGATCTTGATTCAATGAAAACAGCAGATCAGATTTTCGCACCTATAAGCGGAAAGATTGTAAAAGTCAATACGGCATTGGAAAACCAACCTGAGCTACTAAACGACGAGCCGTACGGAGAGGGATGGGTTGTTGTCATTGAGATGAGCAACGTTAAGGAAGTAGATGAGCTCATGTCTGTAGACGAATACGAAGCTCACGTGGCCAAGGAGGCTGGTGAGTAATGGACTACGTTCCCCATACAAGTGAGGACCGTAGTGAGATGCTAAAAACCATAGGTGTTTCCAGTATTGATGAGCTATTCTCGGACGTTCCTTCAGAGGTGAAGCTGGATCGCAAGTTGAACCTACCACCTGCGATGTCTGAATTTGAACTTATGAAGTACATGTCTGAGCTTGCTGGAAAGAACGCTACAACTGATTGTATGGTTTCATTCCTAGGTGCAGGCGTCTACGACCATTATGTACCTAGCGTTGTTAAGCATATCATCTCACGGTCTGAGTTTTACACCTCATATACTCCGTACCAAGCGGAAATAAGCCAGGGAATGCTCCAGTCTATCTTCGAATATCAGACCCTTATGTGTGAATTGACTGCCATGGACATCAGTAATGCCTCGTTATATGATGGCGCTACCGGGATTGCTGAAGCTGCAATGATGTCAAGTCGGGTGACTCGCAGACAAGAAGTGATCATTTCCCGAGCCGTGCACCCTGACTATCGCAGGACATTAAAAACATACGCACATAACCTAGAACTCAATGTAATAGAGGTTCCATTTGAAGACGGTGCAACTGATATTGAGGCGATAAGAGATCTGATATCTGATAAGACGGCGTGTGTTATTTTGCAGAGCCCAAACTTCTTCGGGTGTATAGAAAACATGGCGCTGGCGGCAGAAGTTGCGCATGAGAAGAAGGCGCTCTTTGTCGCGTGTGTCGAGCCCATATCTTTGGGCATTCTAACTCCTCCTGGCGAGTATGGCGCTGATATAGCAGTAGGTGAAGGCCAGGGCCTTGGAATCCCCATGGGCTTTGGCGGGCCGCATCTGGGCTTCCTAACCTGTCGTAAAGAGCACATGAGACAGATGCCTGGCCGTGTCGCAGGCGAGACCCATGACGATGAAGGGCGTCGAGGATATCTCCTGACACTTCAAGCCAGAGAGCAGCATATTAGGCGAGATCGAGCAACATCAAACATTTGCTCAAACCAAGCCCTTTGCGCTCTTGCCGCAACTGTATACTTATCATGGTTGGGAAAACAAGGGGTTAAGGAAGTTGCAGAACTTTGCCTTGAAAAAGCGCATTACGCATGTGAGAGACTGTCTTCGCTTCCTGGGTTTGAACGAAAGTACTCAGCGCCCTTTTTCAACGAATTTGTCATGAAAACACCGGTTAAGCCGGAAGAAATCTGTGAAGGCCTTGTCAAGGCAAACATTCTCGGTGGGCTACCACTGGGTCGGTTCTATTCTGACCTGTCTGATTCTATGCTAATGGCAGTGACAGAGAAACGAACCAAGGAAGAGATTGATACACTATGTCGGGCATTGGAGGGATTAGTATGACTATGCCGCTGATTTTTGAAAAGAGTAAGCCTGGCCGCAAAGCCTATTCCCTGCCCGAACTGGATGTTCCGAAGAAGGGTCCTGATCTGCTACCGGACTGGGCACGTCGAAAACAACCTGCTTCGTTGCCGGAGGTAAGTGAGGTTGACCTTGTTCGTCACTATACTGAATTATCCCGGCGAAACTTTGGGGTGGACCAAGGTTTCTATCCCCTTGGGTCTTGTACGATGAAGTATAATCCAAAGGTAAATGAAGACATAGCAGCTCTTTC
Source organism: Bacillota bacterium (assembly GCA_012518595.1). Classification (GTDB taxonomy): domain Bacteria; phylum Bacillota; class SHA-98; order UBA4971; family UBA4971; genus UBA4971. Next base: position 26,722 of record JAAYRV010000141.1, on the reverse strand, counting down.
CGGATTCAATAGCATTCATCCGTATCAGCCTGAAGAACTGGTTCAAGGTGCGCTGGAACTGATGTACGAATTCGGACGGGATCTGTGCGAAATCAGCGGGATGTATGAAGCTTCGCTTCAGCCTGCTGCAGGGGCTCATGGCGAACTGACAGGGCTCATGTTAATAAGGGCCTATCATGAGAGCCGCGGAGAAGGTAAACAGAGGACTAAGGTGATAGTCCCTGATTCTGCCCACGGAACCAACCCTGCAAGTGCTGCATTCTGTGGATATCAAGTGGTTGAAGTTAAGTCAAACGAACGAGGGGGAGTTGATCTTAATTCTCTCCGTGAAGTCGTGTCTCGCGATGTTGCAGCTCTCATGCTAACGAACCCTAACACACTCGGGCTTTTCGATGAAAACGTTGTTGAAATCGCAAAAATTGTTCACGATGCCGGAGGACTTCTCTATTACGACGGCGCCAACATGAACGCAATAGTGGGCATAGTGCGCCCTGGGGACATGGGTTTTGACGTCCTCCATTATAATGTGCATAAAACCTTCTCTACGCCACACGGAGGCGGAGGTCCGGGTTGTGGGGCCATTGCAGTCAAAGAGATTCTAGCTCCGTTTCTCCCGGTGCCTGTTGTTGAAAAACAAGGAGATCTATATACTCTGGATTACGACAGACCTCAGTCTATCGGTTCAGTGAAAGGATTTTACGGCAATTTCAACGTTATGGTAAAGGGATTTGCATACATCAGATCTCTTGGCGCTGAAGGATTACGTAAAGTAGCTGAGACCGCGGTTCTTAATGCGAACTATATTATGAGAAGACTTAAGGAATACTATCACTTGCCATATGACCGTCATTGCAAACACGAATTCGTTATTGACGCGTCTCACCAGCTTAAATACGGGGTGCATACTAACGATATTGCAAAAGCCCTCCTTGATCTGGGATTCCATGCTCCTACGGTATACTTCCCGCTCATTGTCAGAGAGGCTATGATGATTGAGCCTACGGAGACCGAATCCAAGGAAACCCTCGATGCTTTCATCGAGGCTATGATCAAAATAGCAGAGCTTTCTAAAACCTCAGCTGAGAAGCTCCAGACAGCGCCGCACAATACCGTTGTGGGCAGGCTGGACGATGTTACTGCTGCTAGGAGGCCTGTATTAAGTTGGACTCCTCCTGAGGAGTGAATGATTCTTCGGGACTGTAGGTAGTATGACCTTAGGTATGGGAGCAGCTACCGTAACGAGATACCGGCTAAATACCTGTAATCTTCGTTGAGAGTATGGCTGATGAGCGGAAGGAACTCGGGAGATGTCATGTTGCAGAGAAGATAGGACCTTCCGCAAACCGTAGTCGAGAAGAGGTTCAATGTGAGGGTTACCTGCGTTTTTAGTTGCGGACGACATTGATGACAACAGCGCAGGTAACCCTGATAAACGTTACGGGTGAAAACCGCCCCATACTGACCAGGCGATAAGAGGCAGAAGCCATCATATAGTTATCAGTTATCAGTCGGCAAGAGGGCAGAAGCTTGCGTATGGCTATTGGGAGGCAAGAGGGCAGAAGCTTGCGTATGGCATCAGGAAGCAATAGAGCAGGAGACTACGTATCGCTACCAGGAAGCAAGCGAGCAGAAGCCCGCGTATGTCTACCGGAGGTGGGGACCCGCGTATATCGACCGGAGGTGGGGGAGCCCGCGTATGCCCGCCGGAAGTGAGGCCTTCGCATGGGGATCGCAGGCAGAGGTTGTGTCGCATGCCGGCCAAAGGTAGGAGTCATCGTATGCCACCGAGAAGTGGAAACGCGTCACTGATTGGGCGACGTCTATTAAATGACCAGTGCATGTAGGGAGAACTGTGGATGATGAGTAGCTCAAAGTCCTATGCAGAATCAGATATACAGTCGTTTGCAGCGCAGCCGCTGGAGAGTCTGATGGAATCTGCATGGGATATTCGCCTAAAGAATTTCGGACTGGACATTAGCTGGGTAAACCCGATTCGCACCGGGGTCCTAAGTGTAACCGGAACGACATGCGCTCTAAAGTGCGCTCATTGCGGGGGTAAGTATCTTAGACATATGCTTCCAATTGAACGCTGGCGGGAGCTTGATCCATCGAAGGTTACCAGCTGTCTCATTAGCGGAGGATGTGACCATCTTGGTAGAGTTCCGGTAGAGAAGTATGTTCGTCTACTCCCGGAGCTTTCATCAAAATGGCGACTCAACATGCACCTTGGCTTAGCCTCTGAAGAGGTTATTAGCAATCTTGCTCCTTTTTGCCATGTGGTATCATTTGATTTCGTAGTTGATGATGAGACTGTCCGAGACGTCTACGGTTTTCGAGCTTCCGGGCAGGACTTTCTTGAGACATATTCCATGTTGAGGCAGCACGTGAAGGTGATTCCTCACATATGTATTGGTTTACACGGCGGACAGATTTCAGGGGAACTCAATGCAATTCATGCCTTAACCGATATAGGCGCTGACGCTATCGTCTTTATCGTGTTCATTCCTACGCCGGGAACTCTCTATGAAAACCGCACACCGCCGCCTGTTGAAGGAGTAGCCCGGATAATCGCCACTGCAAGGTGCTTATTTCCTAGAACCCCGATTTATCTTGGATGTATGCGTCCTCACGGCAAGTACAGACATGTCCTTGATCCTATGGCAGTACGATCAGGAGTGAACCGAATAGTAGTACCGTCCCATCAAGGGCGAACAGAGGCTTTGAAGTTGGGGCTTGACGCATTATGGATAGAGGAGTGCTGTGCACTGTGAGCAACGATGGAATGATAAGGGTTTCTGTAGGGACAGCAGCAGCCTTGGGACTTGTAAACATGCGTTGTGATGTTCTTCCCAGTACTGCCTATTTACTGACTACCGGTGGATGTATGTCGCAATGCGCATTTTGCGCTCAAGCCAGATCCAGCAAAACCTCGGAAGCCCTCCTCTCCAGAGTGAGTTGGCCTGAGTTTCCTGTTGAGCAAGTTATTGAGGCCCTCGCTAAAGGTAATTCCGTCCTGCAACGAGTATGTATTCAGGTTACTTCTTCATCTGCCGCACGAAACATGGCCAAAGAATTATCCAGCGATATACTCAAGGTTAGACAAGAATATGGATTGGATTACGAGATATCTCTCTCGTACTATCCTTTGTCTGTTTCTGATGTGGAGAGCTTGTTCTCTTTGGGAGTGGATAGGATAGGTATTGCGCTGGACGCAGCAACTCATCGGATACATGAAAAAACGAAAACAGGGTCCGGATCCTGGGAGAATACCATAAGGCTCCTTGAAGAATCCGCTATGAGTTTTCCGGGGAAAATCAGCACGCACTTGATAGTCGGACTTGGAGAGACAGAGGAAGAACTTGCTAAGACAATGCAACGACTGAAAGACCTTGGGATAACAATAGGGCTTTTTGCGTTTACCCCCATAAAGGGGACTCCAATGGAGCATGTTCCTCAACCTCAGCCGGATACGTACCGACGGGTACAAATAGCCAGGTATCTTATTACCTGCGGCCATGTAGCGGCTTCAGATTTTACCTATGTTGACGGACGCATTTCCGGGGTCGGAGTATCCTTTGAGGCTCTCAGGGAACTGATAGGCACAGGCACGGCCTTTGAAACTTCCGGTTGTCCTGGATGCAATAGACCATACTACAATGAACGCCCGGGGGGAATCACTTTCAATTACCCAAGGCCGTTAACTGAAGCTGAGATTGAGAAGTGCCTCCTTGAGGCGGAACTTGAGTGCTTGGACCAAACATAAGCATACGGGTCAGATACAAGTGTTCAGATATGAGTGTTCAGACACACGTGCTTAGAGCAGCCATAAGGCACGGAGTAAATACAAGCAAGAGTCAAGTGTGTAGAACGGTTATGTGTAGAACGGTTATGATATACGGATTAAACATAGGTGCGAGGATCAAACATAAGTAAGCGGATGAGACACAAGTACATCGATCAGACATAATTACAGCAGACCTAAGTATGAGTTCATTAAGTTTCGCTCGTTTTCCGAGGTCTTGGGTGGTCCCGCACGGTACGTGTACTTTCTGGAAATGGCGATTACTTGTGGTGGAGACCGTTGTTCTCTCCCACATTATGTTAACGCAGCTCGCGTGAATCGCAAAAACCGGTCGCCGTCTTCGGCGAAACCGGCAGCTACTGGAGAAGTTCAACGGTCTCGTGGTGATCTACTTAGGGCAACTGTATACGTCTTAACCTTTGCCTATAGATGAAGAATCAACGACTCGGGGAATTGTGAAGAATGATTTTAGCAGAAAGAAGACATGGTGGGAGAGGAAGTCAGATGAAGTGGAGACTACTTCGTACAGGGCATAATTCCGGCGCCTGGAATATGGCTGTGGATGAGGCCATAATGATCCATGTAGCGAAGAAGGCAGTTCCCCCTACGTTCCGATTGTACGGCTGGGCACCGCCTACACTATCCCTTGGCCGTCTGCAATCTTTCGAGAGGGATGTCGATCCTGAAAACTGCAGAAATTTAGGGGTGGACATAGTGCGACGTCCAACCGGAGGGAGAGCTGTCCTTCATGATAATGAGGTTACATATAGTTTCATAATTAGTGAGGACGATCCTCTACTCCCTCCGAATCTTCGAGATTCATTTTATTTGGCTACAGAGGGGATAGTAAAGGGGCTTTCCACTCTTGGATTAGACGCTGAAATCAAAGGCAGGCAATGCGCCGGAGGCCTGGCTGATGCCTACCAAAGCGAATTACGGGGTAATCGAGAAGCAAATCAAAATGTCCAATCCGGGGCGTGTTTTGATTCGCCTTCATGGTATGAAGTAGTCGCGGAAAACAAGAAACTGGTGGGTAGTGCACAGGCTCGGTTGAAAGGAGTGTTCCTTCAGCACGGGTCTATTCTTATCACACTGGACGCGGATAAGATATGTCGTGTCCTGCAATATGATGATCCTGACGCCAGGGCTCTCGCGTCAACACAGCTTCTGGAACATGCTACTTCAATAGAGGCGATCCTAGGACGTCCGGTAAGCTTTCAAGAGATAGAAGAGGCTGTCATTTCCGGTATGAAGGCTCATATCAGCCCTATAGAACTTGTTGAAGGTGAACTGCTTCCGGAGGAATTAGCATCTGCAAAGGATTTAATTTCCCGGAAATACCGGGCGGACGCTTGGACAAAGCGTCGGTAGGGTAAGGTAGGCTAAGACTCCTGTACGGGAAAACCCGGACATAGCCGGAAACAGGAATCCTTAGGGGGTGTCCTTGTAAATGTCAGAATCTAAATTCGGAGAGCGGGGCTTAGAGCAACTGAAACTGGATGCGCGCGTGATTCTCGATAGCGCGCTGGATGCAGTGGATCCTTGCAAAGCCGTGCATCTTCATGTTACCAGGGAAGGTTACTTCCTCAAAGTGGACTCTCATAGATATGACTTACGGGAAATTGGCAGAGTAATTGTGGTTGGCGCCGGGAAAGCCAGCGCAAGGATGGCAGTGGCCATCGAAGAGATTCTTGGCGACTTTATCAGTGACGGACTGATTAATGTCAAGTATGGCCACGGAGAACCCCTAAAGAAGATAACGGTATGGGAGGCAGGCCACCCAGTGCCTGACCAATCCGGTATAGAGGGGACTCGTCGGCTGCTCACCTTTGTGGAGGATGCAAGGGAGAACGATCTTGTAATAAGTCTAATTTCCGGAGGGGGTTCCAGCCTGCTTCCGTTGCCTGCTTCCGGTATAGACCTTCAGGCGAAACAAGAAACTACACAGGCGCTTCTTCAAAGCGGAGCTACGATTCACCAAGTCAACGCAGTGAGAAAGCACATCTCCGGGGTTAAAGGCGGCAGGCTTGCAGAGGCTGCAGCTCCTGCCAGGGTAGTGACTCTTCTTTTGTCAGATGTTATCGGAGACGATTTAGACGTGATTGCGTCAGGACCCACTGTGCCTGATACTACAACATTTGCTACTGCTTTGGATGTACTGACGCTGTATAATTTGACAGGGCATGTTCCAGGCAACGTGCTCAGTCACTTGGAAGCCGGAGCACGAGGCGAGAAGCCTGAGACTCCAAAGCCCGGTGACCCTGTTTTTCGGAATGTCGTCAATGTTATTGTTGCAAATAACGCCAGTGCAATTCAGGCTGCTGCAGACAAAGCGAAGTCTTTGGGATACACGCCTCTGGTGTTGTCTTCAGTTGTCCAAGGAGAGGCAAGAGAAGTTGGGCGGGTTATGGCGGCAATCGCCCGGGAGATATCCATGACAGGAAGGCCGGTCGCAAGTCCTGCCTGTGTAATAGCAGGTGGGGAAACCACGGTGACACTGAAGGGTAAAGGAGTCGGCGGACGGAACCAGGAGCTTGCTCTTGCAGCATCCTTGGACCTTGAAAACACAGACAACATTCTCCTTTTAGCCGCAGGGACAGACGGAACCGATGGTCCGACTGATGCCGCAGGCGCCATAGTGTCAGGCAACACGCTTTCAGTCGCAAGGCAACTGGGTTTATCCGCAAGAGACTATCTTAACAATAACGACTCTTATCACTTCTTCCAATCCACAGGAGACCTTGTCATGACGGGACCCACAGGCACAAATGTAATGGACATCATCCTTCTTTTGGCCGGATAGTGATTCTAGTAACAGCCGCTTCCCTCAAACTATGACATAGTGCATATTGCGTCAATATCTGGTTACTCTATATTTAGCATCCAGCCAATTCTGACTGCAGGGGGTGAAAGCAGGTGGGTGACTGGCTTCGCCATATAGTAAGGTTTGTTGTGTCAGCTCTGGTGCTCATGTTCATTGGGCTTATCGTGCCTGGTTTCAGTACACTTAGTTTCTGGAATGCTCTGCTGGCAGCTGTGGTCATAGCAGGCGTTGGTTATCTTATTGAAGCTGCAATCGGAAGAAACGTTTCTCCATTTGGCAGGGGGGTTGTGGGGTTTCTGGTGGCGGCTGCCGTTATTTATGTTACGCAGTTCGTCGTCCCAACGATGAGAGTCACAGTCTTAGGCGCCTTGATCGCTGCGTTTATCATTGGGCTCATTGACATGTTCATTCCCACCACCTTGCGATAGAGGTGTCTATCCTATCTATCGTCGGTCTCAATAACGGCACTTTGGAATCCCCGCCCATATGGACGGGGAATTCGCCTTTTTACCGGCTTATTTACTTATTTCCTTCCGTTCCCTTGCATAAGTAGATTTCATTCTATGGAGAGCCTTCAGTTTAGAGATTCCGCTTCCCGGGAGCAGCTTTCGGGGGCCGAGCAAATTCAATGTGAGTGCGGATTACATTACCAGGTACCTTACAGGAGACTCAGTGGGAGAGCTTTGCGGGGGAGCGCGGATGTAGAGCTATGGGAAAGCAAGGGAAAACCAAGAGGATCTGTGTAGAGCCCCGAGGTAGAGCCCGGAGGACTGAGTAAAATGAATTGGGGTACAGTGGTGAATTGCGAGAGTTGACAGAGCAGGGTCAATTTTGGGATAGGATACAGCACCGAGTACCGTATGGGAGAGCCGTGAGAGAGTTGACAAGAGACGACTGAGTAAGGTTAATGTGGGTTACTGGGTACAGGGTGCAGTACTGAGTACTGTACAGGAAGGCCGGCGGCGGAACCGTAAGAGAGACTGACTGATTGCATTTACTTCTGGATCTATTAGTATATTATTAGAGACGGAAAAGCCTACAGCGATTGCTACGACAAAACGCCACGCAGATATCGGATGATGGTTTTAACAACTTCACTGCCACCAGGTCACAAAAGGATTGATGGATTAAACTAGGAGGTTATCAGCTATGGGGGATTTTATTGCATCTATAGTAGATGTTCAGGAAGCCAGTGAAGGTTCTATCAATAACGTTTTTGCCTTGCTTGTGAGTGTCAGCGGAATACTGATACGTATAGCCTTGACCTTGCTAATAGCTTATCTTATTATCAAAGCCTCAAATTCGGCTATCGATGGAATCATCTTGAAACGCAGGCCTGACCATGCTCAATTGTTTGACGATCGCAAAGCAAAAACGTTAAGTTCTCTCCTGAGGAGTGTGGTGCGATATGTAGTTTATGCCTTTGCAATAATAGCTATCCTCAGGCAAATTGGTATTGATACCACCGGTCTGCTTGCAGGGGCCGGACTGGCAGGCCTGGCAATTGGGTTTGGTGCTCAGAGCCTGGTTCGAGATGTAATAAACGGATTCTTTATCTTGTTTGAAGATCACTTTGCAGTAGGCGATTATGTAAGTATCGGTGACGTATCGGGAATCGTCGAAAGCTTAGGTCTTAGAGTCACACGAGTGAGAGGTTTTGGTGGCGAGTTACATATCATTCCCAATGGACAAGTGGAGAAAATCGTGAACCATATGGGATCTTCAATGAGAGTGATATTTGGTGTAACTGTTGGTTATGGGGCTGATATTGATTATGTGATTGACGTCCTAAACCGAGATTTCGAAAACGCCAAGTTGGAAATCCCGGATATTGTGGAAGGCCCGACAGTGGTTGGTGTAAATGAGTTAGGTGACTCAGGAGTGGAACTTCGCATAATGGCGAGGACCAAACCAATGCAGCAATGGGGCGTAGAGAGAGCACTCAAGAAGCGTGTAAAGGATGTCTTTGATCGAGAAGGTATAGTAATTCCCTACAGACACATGCAAGTTCTGGTAAGCCGGGAAGAACATGCAAAGAGGGATTGTGATACTCTCGGAGTGCAGGAGGAGCAATAATTGAAATTCTACATAGGCGACATTGTGCAGTTGCGAAAACTACACCCTTGCGGGTCGAGAGAGTGGGAAGTTATGAGAGTAGGGGCGGATTTTCGCATCAAATGCCTTGGATGTGGGAGAGTTTTGCTGATAAGCAGATCCAAGTTCGAGAAAAGTGTAAAACAAGTAGTGTCTCGAGTCGGAGGTGAAGAATAATGGTCCGAGTAGGTATTGTCGGGCTGCCCAATGCAGGCAAGTCTACTTTGTTCAATGCGCTTACTCGGGCAGGCGCCGAGGTAGCCAACTATCCCTTTACAACAATTGAACCTAATGTGGGGGTTGTAGCTGTACCCGACGAGCGTCTTTGGCATCTCGGAGAACTCATCAAGCCTAAGAAACTTACCCCGACCACCATGGAGTTTGTGGATATCGCAGGTCTTGTCAAGGGTGCCAACAGAGGGGAAGGACTTGGCAATCGTTTCTTAGGGCACATACGCGAGGTCGATGCCATTACCCACGTTGTACGCTGTTTTCCTGATCCGGACGTGTCTCATGTCAGTGGCGCCTTTGATCCAATCGGCGATATGGAGGTAATAGAACTCGAGTTGATCCTAGCCGACTTAGAGACTGTAGAGAAAAGACTTGAGAAGACCATAAGGATGCAGAAAGGCGGTAATGTGCGGTACAGGGAAGAGGCTTTACGCCTCGAAAGACTCAGAGACGGCCTTCAGCAGGGTAGGCCCGGAAGAGAGCTTTTTTCCCAAGATGAGGACAGGCTGGCTGTAGGAGACCTGTTTCTTCTGACTATGAAGCCAGTTATCTATGTAGCGAATATAGGAGAAGGTGAAATAGGGGAGGATTCAGAATACGTAACACAAATGATGGAATGGATTCTGTCAAGAGGGTACGATACTTCTGTGACTTCCATTTCAGCCAAGCTTGAATCAGAGCTTGCTGAGTTGGATTCTAAAGACGCTGCTGAATTCCTCGAAGAATTGGGAATGCAGTCGTCAGCTCTTGACCGGATCATTCTTGCGTCATATAAAGCCCTGGATTTGATCACCTTCTATACAACTAAGGGAGACGAGACAAGGGCATGGACTGTGAAACAAGAGACAGCTGCCCCGCAAGCTGCGGGTGTTATCCATTCTGATATGGAGCAAGGTTTCATTAAGGCGGAAGTCATTGATTATGAGAGTCTTATGGGGATAGGTTCATTGGCAGGAGCGCGGGATAAAGGAATGGTGAGGCAAGAAGGGCGAGATTATCTGGTTAAGGATGGAGATGTTATCCTATTTCGCTTCAGTGAACCCCAAAGAAAGTGACGGGTGCGTCGCGATTTGATCGTGTGATCCTGAGGCATACTCCCTGTAATATTTTTGCCGGATACTTTTTAATGATGCTTTCACGCAATGTCACGCAATGCTTTTACACGATGCTTTCACACAATGCCTTTACACAGCGTTTTTATGCAATGTCTTTATATAGTGCTTTTACCATATGCGCCATAAAGCCCCTTGCCTTAGCTATGGGGATATAAGGCGCACTCTCCGGCATTCGCCGGACAGCAAGTATAAGCCGCAAAAACAAAACCAGGTAGATCACCATAAGACCGTTGAACTTCTCCAGTAGCTGCCGGTTTCGCCGAAGACGGCGACCAGTTTTTGCGATTTAAGCGAGCCTCGTTAACATAATGTGGGAGAGAACAACGGTCTCCACCATAAGTAATCGCCGGTTCCGGAAAGTGTAAGAACCTTACGGGACCATCCAAAACCTCGGAAAACGAGCGGAAGCTAATGAACTCATACTTAGATGCGGTTGTTAAACAGTAACTATGGCATAGGGAGTGTCAAACAATCCTTTCGCGTAATTCCTAATAATACTTTCGTGTAATACTTTGGTGTAATTGTCATCCGGTTATGCTGATGCTATAATAGGGACGCTGTACATTGGCAATATAGGTGTACAAGATCCCTGCTCCACACTGGATGTGGGGCCATATGTCCGGAGGGAGGTGTCTAAGATGCGAGATTACGAGACTATGTTTATCCTAAGACCTGACCTGGAGGAAGAAGCTTCTGAGGCGGTTATCACAAGATTCCAGGGGCTCATAACTGATGGAGGCGGCACTGTTGCCGGTGTCAATAAGTGGGGTAAACGCCGCCTTGCCTATGAGATTCGAGGTTGTGGAGAAGGCATATACGTAATCATGGAATTCTCCGCTGAAGCTGATGTAGCACGGGAGCTTGAGCGAGTATTCAAGATTACGGACGACGTGATACGATATCTTTTGATCAAGAAAGACTAGGAACCAAGTCTTAGGTAAGAGCACGAGAATAGGTGGTGCTATAACGTGAATAGAATTGTGCTCGTAGGGAGGCTTGCGCAGGACCCGGAAATTCGCTATACCCAGACAGGTATCGCTGTTGCCAAGCTTACCGTTGCAGTGAACCGTCCTTTCCTGAACCAGCAAGGTGAAAGGGAAGCTGATTTCATCGACATTGTGGTATGGCGAAACCAAGCGGAAAACTGCGCGCAGTATCTCTCCAAGGGTAGACTTGTTGGCATCGATGGTAGGCTTCAAATCAGATCATATGAGACTGCTGAGGGTCAGAGGAGACGTGTAGCTGAAGTGGTTGCTGATCGAGTTGAATTCCTCGATTGGGCAAAAGACACTGATCAAGAGAGTGGCAGCAGCGCTCGGCAACAGACAGGGGATGACAGTGGCTTCCCGGACGATGTGCCGTTTTAAGGCAGCAATTCACGTTTATGACTTCTCGTAACAAATCTTTTAGGGGGAAAGAGCGTGAGAAGAGAAAGAGGCCGCAGAAGCAGAAAACGCGTTTGTGCGTTCTGTGTAGATAAGATTGAAGGCGTAGACTATAAGGATGTGGCCAGGCTTAGGCGGTATATAACAGAGCGTGGTAAGATTGTTCCCAGGCGTATATCTGGCAATTGCGCGAGACACCAAAGGCAGGTAACGCTTGCTATCAAAAGAGCACGTACAGTCGCTTTGCTTCCGTTTACTGCGGAATAGCCTATCCATACCTGCTTAGGGCTGTGGTATTTTGTGGGGGCTACCGGATGGGGTGGCCCCTTTTCAGCAATAAACCCTGTAATTCCAATAGTGGCATCAATTGTTTCAACGTGCCGTGAAGGAGAACCTAAAAGAATCGGAGAATAGATGAGTTATAGCGAGACGCGACAAAGAAGGCTCCACTTAGGGAGGGGGCAGGGAATTATATGGCTTACTCAGGAAGTGTTGGTAGCGCGGACAAGGAGGTAGTATCCCGGGCTGATATCGCCCGTAATATCAAGACTATTGAGTGGTTGAAAACCGAGCTTATCGCCGGCATATCCTCTCTCTTCAAAGGCATGCTCAAGAATAATAACGAGCTTATCGCGGATTCTCTTGCTAACATTGTGGTGGGGTGTTATCTTCTAGGTAAGCGGTTAGGCCTTCCCTATGGCGCCCTTGATGAGAAAATCGATGAAAAAGTCAAAGCAAATCTTGAGCAAGGCCATGAAATTGAAGTATGGTACGGTGATTTTTCCTTATTCAAAAGGTATCTAACTGGGAGGAAGACCTGAGATAAATGAGTCGTTCTACTAATACCAGGATACTTGTGGAAAGCGCTCTTCTGGTTGCTATATCAACATTATTTTGCGTTCTTGATGCTTATGTCCCTGTATTTGCCCTTGTTTATCCTCTTCCCATCGTGATCCTTGTGGTGAGATGGGGGCTGCGCACAGGGATCTGGGCAACTGTCGTTACAATTGCGGCTACCAGCATGTTTGTAGGGCCTTTTCAGGGACTTTTGGTCTTCACGAAAGTAGGAATTATCGGAATCACCCTTGCCCAGTGTATCCGCAAACAATTGTCACCGGTCAAGACCTTGGCAATTACTTCTGTAGCAGTAGCCGTTTCCATGGCTTTTGTTGTCGGGTTCAACTTGCTCATCGGCGGTTTCGGTATTGAAGAAACATGGGAGCTGATGCAAAAGAGCATGGATTCAGCTCTCGAGTTTTACAGGCGCATGGGCATCTCCGAAGCGGAGATATCCCGAATGGAGACTTACCTGTCACAGCTTACAGAGACTGCGAGAATTGTCCTTCCTGCCTCACTGTTCATGGTAGTCGTGACAATAGCAGGTTTCAATTATCTGATGGCTAGGCTTATCCTAGGGAAGCTTGGACATAAGCTAGTGGAACTCAAACCCTTTTCCAAATGGAGGTTGTCATGGCATTACGGGTGGGGTTATGTCGGGGGACTTATTCTGGTAATTCTTGGACAGCTTATGGTTGCTCCTTTAGTTTCCAAAATAGGAACAAACATAATGTCATTATTCGGCATGATTTTCTTGGTTCAAGGCACAGCGATAGCCTGGTATTTTTTTGATAAGTACAAATTGCGTCCCATCGTAAGATGGCTGATTATTATTTTTGTTGTTCTGAATCCGACTCTTCTCCAGATCCTGTCATGGGCTGGAGTCTTTGACGCGTGGTTGGATTTTCGCAAATTGTCTTCATAGAGTAAGGGGTGGGGTTATGGAAGTTATTCTCGTAAAGGATGTCAAGGGGCTTGGTAGCGAGGGCGATGTCGTTAAGGTAGCAGATGGATACGCCAGAAACTACCTTATTCCTAAAGGCCTTGCTTTGCAGGCAACCAAAGCGAACCTTAGAATTCTGAAGAATGAGATGGAAACCATGGAGACTAAAGCGCAAAAAGAGCTTGGTAAGGCAGAAAAAACAGCTGAGCAATTGGAGCATTCACGAGTCACCATTCGCTGCAAAGCAGGCGAAGGCGGTAAGCTGTTTGGCTCAGTGACTGCTAAAGATATTGCAGAGGCTGTTCAGGAGTCATTAGGGATTGCGCTGGATAGAAGAAGAATTGATTTGACAGAACCTATTAAAGCAGTCGGTTCTTATACTGTTTCTGTAAAGCTTCATCAAGAAGTCTCTACTAAAATATCGGTAGAAGTGGAGCCACAACCAGAAGGAGATCTGTAGTAATGGGGAGTAATGTTGGAAAACGCTTAAAGACACAGGACGCTGACGGAGAATCGTCCATCTACCTGAATGTCGGCCTTTCAGGCTATGATAACACAGATAAGCTGGAACGGCAGCTGTCTGCTTTGCTCGAAGTTCTAGCTCACATATATGGTGCTGATAAGTTGGTCCTCAAGGCAGGTAAGCTAGAGGCATTAGGGCTCCTAAAATCTCAGCACCTCGAAGATAGGATCATTGCGCTTCAGCGCATTGTTTTCGAAGATCCCACCATTGACGAACTGCCTGAAGGCAAAGACATCAAGATCGTCATCGGGGAAATTGAGAATGAGGTCGCTGAGGTTCTGGCCAGGCGGGAAGTGGAAGATAGGCTTGAGCGTCGAGTAGTTGAAAGGATGCAGAAAAAGCACGAAGAGTATGTTCGGGAAGTAAAGATGCAGATGATTAAGGAAGACGGGGTCGCTGATAACGCCCACACTCTGAAGAAATACGCAGAGCTCGAAAAGTTGGAACGAAGGAAACTGTCTAAGTCCGCCCTTGAGATGCTGCGTCCCAGAGACCTATCAGAAGTTATCGGGCAAGATCGTGCTATTCGGGCACTTCTTTCCAAGTTGGCCTCGCCATTCCCTCAGCATGTAGTACTCTATGGCCCTCCCGGTGTTGGGAAAACGACTGTTGCCAGGCTTGTCCTGGAAGAAGCGCGTAATCTCAAGTTCACGCCTTTTGAGAAGTCCGCGAAATTCGTCGAGGTTGATGGGACGACACTGAGATGGGATCCAAGAGAGGTAACGAATCCTCTTCTAGGATCTGTACATGATCCTATATACCAGGGGGCTAAAAAAGATCTGGCAGAAAGCGGTATACCTGAACCGAAGTTGGGTCTTGTCACAGAAGCACACGGGGGAGTCCTATTCATTGATGAAATAGGAGAGATGGATCCTATTCTCCTGAGCAAGCTGCTGAAAGTGTTGGAAGACAAGCGTGTCCACTTTGATTCTTCATACTATGATCCTATGGATCCACATGTGCCGAAGTATATAAAGAAGCTGTTTGAGACAGGTGCACCTGCAGATTTTATTTTGATTGCCGCGACGACAAGAGATCCGTCGATGATAAGTCCGGCCTTGAGATCTCGGACTGCCGAAGTCTATTTTGAGCCGTTGACCTGCGCGCATATTGCGAAAATTGTAGAGGAATCAGCTAAAAGGATGAAGATACGTCTGGATTCAGATGTGCCGGAGATAATAAGTGACTACACGATTGAAGGCAGGAAAGCAGTGGCAATCCTCGCTGATGCTATTGGTCTTGCTCTCTATCAGACAGGAGGAAAAACGAAAAGGCCTACGGTGACAAAGGATCATGTCATGGAAGTTGTCCGTTCAGCGCGTATGTCTCCGCAAGTCCTTGTTAAGGCGGAAGACCGCGCAGAAGTCGGGAGAGTCTTGGGTCTCGGAGTAAGCAACTTTGTAGGAAGCGTCATTGAAATAGAAGCTATTGCATTTCCAGCAAGGGAACCCGGTAAGGGTAGGATCAGGTTTAATGACACCGCAGGCAGCATGGCGAAAGATTCAGTCTTTAACGCTGCATCCGTATTGCGTAAGGTTACAGGCAAGGACCTGACTGACTATGATGTCCATGTGAACGTTATCGGCGGAGGCCTTATCGATGGACCTTCAGCAGGCAGCGCTGTTGCAATCGCGATTCTAAGTGCGGTTACAGGCAAGCCTGTCAAGCAGAATATTGCAATTACCGGTGAAATCTCTATACAGGGGAAGGTACGAAGTGTCGGCGGAATTATGGAGAAAATTTACGGAGCCAGACAGGCCGGCGTTAAGACAGTAATAATGCCTGGGGAAAATGCCCTGGATAGTCCCCCGGATCTCAGAGGGATTCAGGTGGTGACTGTTGAACATATTGAAGAGGTTTTCCCTTATGTGTTTGAGGGTGAAGGCTCTTTTTCCATTTCTGCAAGCTAGCTGCACCATGTCTATTTACCAACGCAATGACTCTGGGATTTTACAGCAAGCATTGAGGGAATAATACTCCTTGGGAAAAACAGCATGATGTGCCTCATTATACCTCCTATCCGGGATCTTTCTGTCAGGGTTATAGAAAGTCCGCCGGAAACCTGAGGGTTTGCTTTCCGAATGAATTCTTTATAGAAAGAGAAGTATTGGAATTAGTATCATTATAGACTAATTAGAAAAGGGGGAAGGATATGGAGGCAGCATTTGATCTCGGCAGGGTGCCACCGCAAAATACAGAGGCTGAACAAGCGACCCTTGGCTCAATGCTTCTTGACAGCGATGCAATTACAAAAGCCATAGATATCCTCTCGCCTGAGGAATTTTACAAGGATGCCCACAGGGTAATATTTGAGACCATTGTTTCAATGTACGAAAAAGGAGAACCCATTGATCTGGTAACTGTTACAGAGCAACTACGTCGGCGCGACGTGCTTGATCTCGTTGGGGGCATCCCGTACATAGCATCACTGGCGAGCATCGTTCCTACTGCAGCTAATGTTGAGTATTATGCCGGGATAGTAAAAGAAAAGGCTATCTACAGAGCCTTGGTCAAAGTCGGGACAAGCATTGCCGCCTTGGGGTATGAAGGCGCTGAGGATGTGGATCTCGCTCTGGACCAATCAGAGCAGATGATATTTTCCCTCTCTCAGCAAAGAAGCACTGACGGTGTGGCAGACATAAAGGCGGTTCTCATGGACACATTCGAACGCATTGAGAACCTCTATGAGACTAAGGGTAGAGGAACCGGAGTCCCCACAGGATTTAAGGACCTGGATGCAATGTTAACAGGCTTTCAACCATCAGATCTCATTATAATTGCAGCAAGGCCGTCTATGGGTAAGACCAGCCTTGCGCTTAATATAGCATCACACGTGGCGTTGAATGAGAATCTGCCTGTAGTGGTTTTCAGCCTTGAAATGTCCAGAGAACAGCTGGCAATGCGCCTTCTTTCTGCTGAAGCAAGAGTGGACGGCCAGAGGTTACGCAGGGGCCAACTGGCAGACGACGATTGGCAAAGATTGTCTTACGGGTTGGGTAGGTTAAGTGAAGCGCCGCTATACATAGATGACAGTCCCACACTTACAGCGTTGGACATCAGGGCAAGGTCCCGTAGATTGAAAGCTGACGGCGGTCTTGGCCTCATAGTAATTGATTATTTACAACTTGTTCAGGGTAGAGCCCGAACTGAGAATAGGCAGCAAGAAATCGCTGAAATTACAAGATCTCTCAAAGCTCTGGCCAGGGAGCTAAGAGTTCCCGTTGTGGCTCTGGCACAGCTTAGCAGGGCTGTTGAGACTGCTTCGGAGCGTAGACCCCTCCTCAGCCATCTCAAGGAAAGTGGAGAGATTGAGACTGCAGCTGATGTCGTGGCTTTCATTTATCGTGAAGACTACTATAATCAGAATACCCAGAAGAAGAATGTGGCCGAGATAATTGTGGCTAAGCAACGTAATGGCCCCACCGGTTCAGTTGACCTGATGTGGCGGAAGGAATTCACTCGATTTGAGAATCTTGAGCGGTATCAGAAGCCGTCCTGACATCTTCATTCATGAATTAACGGGCAAATCGATGTAACCCTGCGTTTCTTGCCATGCGTACAGCTTCTTTGTACTCATGGGAAGTAATACGACGATTGAGAGGTGGGTGCTCTCCGGCGCGGTACTCGGGACGGTACTGATCCATGATATTGATGTAAGTATCCTTTGAAATTTCATCTGCGATAAAACCCATGATTTCCTCGGTTCCGGCGAGTCCTTCAGGCAGCACCAAGTGGCGAACGAGAAGACCGCGCCAGGCTATCCCGCTGTCATCAACCATAAGGTCTCCGACCTGCCTATGCATTTCCTTGAGCGCTGATTTCACTACAGTGGGGTAGTCCTTCGCCTTTGAAAAGCGAAGCGCAGACTCTGAGTGGGCATATTTTACATCAGGCATGTATATGTCGATTACTCCGTCGAGGATTTCAAGTGTAGTCAGGGACTCGTACCCGCCGCAATTATAAACGAGGGGAAGTCGTAATCCCTTTTCACATGCAAGTATCAGAGCCTTCAGTATTTGCGGCACGTAATGGGTGGGCGTGACAAGGTTTATGTTATGGCAACCCGCTTTTTGGAGAGAAATCATGATTTTGGCAAGTTCAGCGTCAGACAGTGTACGGCCCATCCGCATTTGACTGATGTCCCAGTTTTGGCAGAATACGCATTTGAGGTTGCATCCTGTAAAGAATATAGTGCCCGACCCGCGTGTGCCCACAAGGGGACCCTCTTCGCCAAAATGCGCTCCGAAGCTTGATACTTGGACTGTATCATCAGCCCGGCAAATCCCTGTCTCGCCTGCAAGCCTGTTGACCCTGCATCTATGTCCGCAGAGATCACAATCGATGAGCCTATCCCAAGCAGCAGCTTGTCTCTTCTCGAGTTCACCTGTTTCCCAAAGGGACCTGTACGAACCTACATGTTTCATGAGGCATCCCTACTTATTGCGACAGTAAGACGAGGAAAGTCTGAGCTCTTCCTGTCAAATCTATTATACCATCTGCGCTAGACAGAATTGCGACGTTAACCGGCTCTTCAAAGGGTAGGGCGTTTTGTCTCTCTCTTTCCAGGCGTAGAATTAAGTAATGAGGGACATCGAAGCTTGAAAGCTTAACGCATCAAAACGCTCTATGGGCTCCGGAAGAGTAAGTATTCTTTACCAAGAAGGATTCTTTTATCTTTCAGCATATAGTGTGGATAGGGGGTGACATGCCATGGAAGATGCAGGTAATGACATAGGAAGGCTTGCTATATCATATTTTACCGGTGGGTTCAACTGTGCTGAGTCAGTGCTGAAAGCCCTTTGCCAAGAGCTAAAGCCGGATTGTAAGAATTGCGTAAGGATAGCGACTCCCTTTGGCGGTGGCATAGCAGGCAAGGGACACTTATGCGGTGCTGTAACCGGTGCAGTGATTGCTGTAGGGCTATGTATGGGGCGCACAACTCCGACAGGAGACAAAAGCCAATGCGATAAGGTGGCAAGAAGATTTATTGACGAATTCATCAAAGAATTTCACACCGTCTCATGTAGGGACATTATTGGCGTCGATCTTCTAAGCGATGAAGGTCGTAAAAAGCATAAGGAACATCTTCGTGACGAGAAATGCTGTTCTGTTGTGGAGTTTGCTGCCGAAAAGATGTACAACTTAATAGAATCCATGCGGTAAGACCTACCAAATAGATCACCATAAGTAATCGCCTCTTCTAGTAAAGTGTACGTACCGTCGAGGATTGCCGGTGTTGCACTCGGGGACGGCTCCCCAAGCGGGTCGCCTTAGCAAAATCCGGCCCGTAAGCTAGTAGCCGAATTTTGATACCCCTCGTTGCAATCACCGGCAATCCAAGACAATCGGAAAACGAGCTAAAACCAATGAACTCATACTTAGATGCCGCGGATGCTCGACATATGGCAACTACCGAAGTTGCTTACTGGCTTTCTGACTCGTTAGGACGGGCAGGCACATGGTACGCTGCCACAGTGCACATGAATGCGGAAGATGGGAGACCCGAAGATATCAGGAAGGCGCATTACGCTTATGGATCTTCTGTACATAAAAATGGAGCGGATGACGGGATTCGAACCCGCGATCCTCGGCTTGGGAAGCCGATGCTCTACCGCTGAGCCACATCCGCTCGTCAAGGTATTTACGTTGGAATGGTGGTCGCTGCTGGACTCGAACCAGCGACCTCTACGATGTGAGCGTAGCGCTCTAACCGGCTGAGCTAAGCGACCATCGCAACTTTATCGACATCTACATACTACATACTCATTATAGTATCTCAAGCCTCAAAACACAAGTGCGGCCAAAGCAAAAAAAAATGGCGCTCCCAGCGGAATTCGAATCCGCGCCGCCGCCTTGAAAGGGCGGTGTCCTAGGCCTCTAGACGATGGGAGCGCAAAATTAGCTGATTATTAGTTTGCTTGACACTTGCCATCCTAGCACATACAATGCGTTGATGTCAAGGATCTTCTGCGAGTCTGTGAGTCTGCCAGTCTATCGGGTTCGGATGTTGTGAGCTACAGAAGAAAGCTATGATATAATAACTTTTGTGGGCATACGGCAACCGACTGAGCTCTGGAGGACAAAAATTGAACTACCGAAACCGACTCCACCTACTTGTAATAGGCATGTCGCATGCAGTTATCGACATATACGGGGGAATGCTTCCTGCTTTGGTGCCCGTCATCCAAGATAGGCTCTTGCTATCATACAGCGCTGCCGGAGCGCTCCTAGCCTGGTCAAACCTGACCTCTTCCCTGGTTCAGCCCGCCTTGGGGCTGGTGAGCGACATGACAGGAGGAGTAAGGCTTGTCACAGGCGGGCTCATCCTTACCTCCCTGGCTATTGCTGTCATAGGCTACGTGACTTCGTACCAAATACTCATTGTCGTTGCAATTATGGCAGGTCTCGGTATCGCAATATACCATCCGCAGTCCGCAAGCATAATGGCGCATCTGTCCCG
This sequence comes from Bacillota bacterium, assembly GCA_012518595.1. Taxonomy (GTDB): domain Bacteria; phylum Bacillota; class SHA-98; order UBA4971; family UBA4971; genus UBA4971. The sequence goes on along the minus strand of JAAYRV010000141.1, from coordinate 6,508 downwards.
AGAGCAAAGAGGTTCTGCCATGGCTCTATACGGAGTCGCAGGGAACATAGGATTTGCGCTGGGACCCTCAGTATTAGCCTTGTTGTTGGCATTTGGAGACCTCTCCTTATTATGGGTTGTCGCGTTACCAGGAGTGCTCATTGGTTTAGCAATCAGGATCATGAGCTTAAGATCTGATGCCTTTGAAAAACCAATTGACTCTCATGTAAGTTCTCCGGTCAATGCATATGAGGCACATCACAACGAACTCGTCGATGCACGGAATATGTGGTTAGCGGAAATGTTGCTCCTTGGCGTTGTTACGCTGAGATCTTTCGTGCAGTACGGTGTTGTCACTTTCTTGCCCCAATATATGGCTCAGGTCCTGGGGGGACCCGGTAATATATCGCCGAGACTCCAGTCCCTTTTCCTTGCTGCAGGGGCCTTCGGGACTTTGGCGGGAGGCGCCTGTTCCGACAGATTCGGCAAACGCTCATTCATCCTTGCAAGCTTTATGTGTCTTGTACCTATTCACTGGGCGCTTTACCGCGTAAGAAGCGCCTTGATCTTTGCTGTATTGCTTGTGGTGGAAGGCTTTGTTCTTATGTCCACTTTTTCAGCAGGCTTGGTCATGAGCCAGGATCTCTTGCCCCGTTTCACAGGGTTGGCTTCAGGTTTATACCTCGGCGCTTGCGTAGGCATGGGAGGTCTCGGTGCGACAGTCGTAGGCGTGGTAGCAGATGCAAAAGGGTTATCTTTTGCTTTTGGCTCACTGGTGTTGTGTCCCATAATTGGGTTGGGCTTGACACTTTTGCTGCCCGGTGATAGAGCTTCGGATATCGCAGATATGCGAGACACGATCTCTCGGTAGAGTATGCATCCGGACTGTGTCAGGTTCCAAGGTCAATGCCTTGCTATAGGTAATGTCGCTTTTTGACCGCTGCGGGGCTGTATTGTTAAGCTATATTGATAAGCTGTATCGTTAAGCTGTGTTGTTAAGTTGAGAAGACTACGGTTTCGTACCTATGGGGGACTGAGCTTGTTGGGTGATTTACATAAACGTAGCAGGGGTGACATGGAGGAGTCGGGGGATGAGCAACTGAGAACTTATTGCATGGAAATCCTAAGGCACTATGATCTTCCTGAGGGCATCATAGCCCATTCCGTAAAAGTGGCTTACATAGCTGAGTTTGTCGCAAGTAGACTAAGAGCATCAGGCTGCCCTGTCAACATCAGCAATGTGGTGGCAGGCGCTCTCCTCCACGATGTCGGAAAATCCAAAGTCCATAGACGACAGAAGGCAGTGAATCATGCAGAGGCGTCAGCGGAAATTGTGACTCAAGAAGGCCTGGAGGAACTGGCGCCCGTAGTATCCAGTCATATACTGGACGCAATCATCAGTGAGAATGATCCGCCCCTCACGTGGGAACAGAAGATAGTATTTTATGCTGACAAAATCGTAACCCACAAGCTCGTATCCTTAGAAGAGCGTTTCAGTGACCTCAGTGAAAGACGCGGGGATATAAAGCACCTGCTCGATGCTGCATACAAACCCACAAAGGCCCTGGAGGCTGATGTATTAGGGTCAGCCGGTATTAGTTGGGGTGATCTTGAGTCTCACTGGGCTCGCTTTGCTGAGAAGTGACAGGAGTATGACGACGAACAACGACTCGGCGTTTCCACCGCCCTGTCTTATAGTAGGCATAGTTCAATATGGACCCTGCGACCGGGCCTGCGACAATAGCCATCCAGACGCCTTTTATGCCAAATTGCGGTAATCGGGAAAGGGTTGCGGCTAAAGGGACTCTTACCACCCATAAGGAGGTTAAGGTCATGAGCATGGCGGAAACCGTATCTCCTGCTCCGCGCAGCACCCCTGACAAAGCAAACATACACGCGTACGGTACATAGGACAACGCTGCAAATCTTAAGTATTCTGCGCCTACGGCAATAACACGCCCGTCCCTAGTAAATATCGCGATGAGCCTGTCAGGAAACGCCAATACTACCAGGGACAGAGCCGCTGTAATACCTCCTGTAAGGATAAGGCTCCAACGGACAGAGTCTCGGACTCTATCCTCACGACCTGCGCCGAGGTTTTGGCCTACCAAAGACGTAACCGCAAGCCCTCCGCTCATTGCCGGCATGAAGGCAAATTGATCCAGTCTGAGGCCTGCACCGTAACCTGCCATCACTGTGCTTCCAAACTTATTTACTATGGAGTTGACAGTCAGTGCGCTAAGTGAAACTGCTGTCTGCTGGACACCTGCAGGGAGTCCGATTTTTGCTATCAATGAGAACAAAGAAAAATCGATTTGCCATTGACCCGGCTTAAGAGTAAGCAATCCGGATACCCGGTGGAGGTATGTGAGGGCAAGAATTGCTGAGAACGCTTGAGAAATCACTGTTGCAAGAGCGACGCCTGCAATTTCCATCCTTGGGATAGGACCTGCTCCGAATATGAAGATCGGGTCCAGGATTATGTTAGCAAAAGTCGCATATGCCAAAAAACGCAGCGGAGTCCTGGAATCACCAAGCCCCCTTAATATAGAACTAGCCGCATTGTACAAGAACATCGCGACGAGGCCTGAAAGATATATCCCGAGGTAAGTGGAGGCTCCGTCGAATACATCAGGCGGCACGTTTATTATCCTAAGCAGTGGTCTTCGTGCCAGGATCCCAATGACGGATACAATTATTCCGACTACGGTCAGAAGAAGTATGGAATTCGTTACTATATGGCGAACCTGGTCTTCCTGTTTTGCACCCCAGTGCTGGGCTACTATAGTAGTTACCGCTATGGTAAGACCTAAGACCAATGCTATCAGGGCATGAATGACAGGCCCACTGGCTGACACTGCAGCAAGAGCTTCCGGGCCCAGGTACCTGCCTACCCAGAAACTATCGACAGTGCTGTACATAGCCTGAAGGAAATTGCCTAAGAGCATAGGCACGGAGAATGTTATGAGGTGACGGGGTATACTCCCTTCCGTAAAATCAGTGGTTCCTTGCTGCATCTTGTTGCTCCTGGAAATCTTGCCTGTTCTTTCAGGCAGCTACTTCCTTAGACAGTAGTCTCTATCGGGCACTGCAGTACTTATGTTACCTGTCATAGCAGCGTAGATCAATGACTATTTCAAAGGGCTTCTCTTTTCAGCCATCCTTGTATCTTTGGCTTTCTTGAAAATTGTCCTGTTATGCCGCCTTACTATAGCATTCAATCCCAATATAGGCATATTTATCCCGTAATAGTTATATAAGCCAACACTACCCTGAATTACCTTGTTGAACTCATCTTTCCTGTGCAGGAATTTGATTTCCGTACGAGAAATCGATGAATAATCTTTACACCTTATGTTAACTAATCCAGCATAGTCACAGAAGGGAGAGAATTAGGATTAGAAGCAAAAAATCTACTCTATCAACAGCATCAACAGCGCTAGTACTGGCTCTTATCGTAGCCCTGAATATGCTGCTTGCAGGTTGCTCATCCGGTAGTTTCGGCGAGCCTCATAAACCGCCTGTGATGCCGGATCCGCCGCCCAGCGTGCCTACGTACGGAAAAGTCCTCGGGCATGTGGTGATGGAAACCGGCTATAACGCAACCGGTCTTGGAATGTCTGAAGGCCCAGGCGTGGTAGTGCAAGGAACGACTCGTACGAAGCCTCTTGCCCCAACCTTCGGCCCGGACTATCGAGACTCAGATATCCTTGTGAGTTTCCGGGAGAACACATCCAGGGAAGAAATCACAAGACTCGTGGAAAAGCATGGGTATCATGTAAAGCGAGTCATAGAAGGCGCAGGAGTCCATGTCATAGGCATCCCAGGCGGTGTTGATCCTCATCGTGCAGCAGAAGACTTCCTCAGCAATCCCCAGGTGAGACATGCGCAACCTAACTGGGTTGGACGGGTTACTCAGCTAGATGATGTCCACACGCTGCGGGTTCCCAATGACCCACGCTTTTCCAGCCAATGGGCACTGGATGCCATGGCGCTTCCCTATGCCTGGGATAAGACTACCGGCAGTGGAAGTGTGACAGTGGCAGTGATTGATACCGGAGTTCAAGTTGATCACCCTGATCTTGCCGGAAATATCGGACCGGGCTATGATTTTTACAATAAGACATCCCGTGTAACTGATTACAACGGACACGGGACTCATATCGCCGGAATAATCGGAGCAATAGCAAACAACGGAGCGGGAATTGCCGGGATAAACTGGAATGTGAGGATAATGCCGCTTAAGGCAGCTGATAATTCGGGAGGCGGATATCTCAGTCTGTCAGAAATCATAGAAGCCTTGCACTATGCTGCAGATAATGGAGCTGACGTGGTAAACATGAGCTTCCAAATCGGAGGTGCGTCCACCGGTGAAGATTTGTTCATGGAAGAGGCAATTGAATATGCGTATAATAAGGGCGTCACTATGATAGCAGCTGCCGGAAATGAGGGGCAACAGTGGTTAGCATATCCTGCCAGGCATTCTAAAGTCATTGCCGTTAGTGCTGTTGGGCCTGACCTTATCCGGGCAAATTGGAGCAACTATGGTAACAACATTGATGTAGCTGCGCCGGGAGATAATATTCTCAGCACATGGCCTGTAAGTACTTTTGCATCTGCTTCAGGTACATCCATGGCAGCCCCTCAAGTCGCAGGTGTTGCAGCTCTCCTCATCTCTTCCGGGGTGAGAGGCCCCGAAAACATAAGGCAAATCCTGCATAACACCGCCATGGATCTGGGCACAAAAGGATACGATGACGTTTATGGCTGGGGCCTCGTCAATGCTCATGCAGCTGTAAATGGCGCCCTGATAACTAAGATGAAAATCTTCGCAGGAGACGATGACGGGACAAACGTAACTCCCTACAGCGAGATGGGAAGTCCCGGAGCCGGCGGTTTCTTTGAGATAACGAATGTTGAAAAAGGGTCATGGTACATATACGGATGGATAGACACTAACAATAACGGAGTTATTGATGAAGGGGATTACTTCGGACGCACTTCAAGCAAGATAACTTCAAGCGGCGGAGTTCTGACAGGTGTCGAGCTTCGCGTGAGTCCTAACGTGGGACCGGCAATAACAGGGATATGGAAGCTCTCTGAAGAATATTAGACTTCCGATCAAAGGAAGGTGAGCGTAATGTTTGCTACACGGTTGCAAGCCGGAAACAAACTGTTCCTAGGTATGGTACTTGTGCTTTTCGCCTGTTTCATTGTTTCCGGGTGTTCTGTGAACGCCTTCAAGAACCTAAAGGTTCAAGTAGGTGCAAGCCCGATACGGGTAGACGGGCGACATTTCCAAGTATTTACCGTAGCAGCTTTAAACACAGGAGAGGAAAGTGTCAAGCTTCAATTCTCCAGTGGAATGCAATTCGATTTCGTAGTGGTATCAGGGGATACTGAGATATGGCGCTGGTCTCATGACAAAGTCGCTACCATGATGTTGACAGAGCGCAATATTGCCCGGGACGAGCTTGGCATATACTCAGTTGTCTGGGACGGCGGTGACTTTACGCATACGCAGGTGCCACCAGGTGAGTACCAAGTGTTCGCGGAGATCCTCACAAAGCCTAAAGTGGCAACAAACAAGGCAACTTTTTACTGGCCCGGTAACTAAGGCAAGTATTCCGTAGATAGTTGCTCGTTGTTGCAGGCGGCATGCGGATGTTGCTTTGCGAACCTTACATTGACTGTTCATTTAAGTACGTTCACCCTCATAAATTATCTGTAGTGTGGGGGTGAACGTCATGTCTTCACATTTCGTACGGGAAGCTCTGGTCTCCTTAGTAATAGTGCTGGCAGTAGCAACAGCCTCAAATAGACTTTCTATCCTCTCTGCGTCTATGTTCCCTTTACCTGTGGAGGCAAATCCCGGCAATTATGGGATTATCGTCCCTTTGTGTCAATGCAGCGAAACTTACCGGAGCCTCTATCTTACTCACCCCTGTTTCCGCGGGCACGATGTAGCTGAACTTCAAGGGCGTCTTCTCGCTTTAGGCTTCTTCGAAGGGGAAGTTGACGGCATATTCGGTTCATCAACTGATGCAGCTGTGCGAGAATTCCAGAAAGCTGTTAACATGGAGCCAACCGGCCTTGTTACAGATTCAGTATGGCTTCGTATGGCTACAGGCCCATTACGCACTTTACCTGCGATTACTGATCTTCCTACAGGTGAGCGAAGGATTGTTGTTGACGTTAATGCGCTTGTTCTAACCCTTTACGTTGGCAATGAGGTGATCAAGAAGTACCCTATAGCGATTGGAAAGTGGCACACCCCTACGCCTATAGGGGAATTTGTCATTATTGGCAAAGACTATGCGCCCGGTGGGGCGTTCGGCACCAGGTGGATGGGTCTAAATGTTCCTTGGGGAGGGTACGGGATTCATGGCACAAACAAGCCGTGGTCAATCGGCAGCGCAGCCAGCGCAGGGTGTATCAGGATGTTCAATGAAGATGTAGAAGAGCTTTTCGAACTCGTTACAGTCAAGACTCAAGTTGAAATAATCGGAGAAGAGCCTACGGGAGATAT
>JAAYRV010000140.1 GCA_012518595.1 Bacillota bacterium | reverse complement strand
TGTTATCCGATACTTGTCCGACCATCCTGTAATTCCGAACTACCAATTTGATGGAGCATTGGTTAAGTGATCATCTGGCTATACCACCTTGTTAGTAGAATTTCTACACGCAAAGGCAAATTCCTCTCATCTTGAGATAAAAAAATCAAAGAAGGGTTTTTCTTCTCTATGTAGAATTGTCATCTGCACGGTGGTATACTAATGCACTACCTTACTAGAATACTAGTAGTCTATTAGTCCACAATCACGGTGTTTCCGGAAAGAATCCAAACTCTTGCAAAACTCCTATGGCATAGAAAGTACTATTGAAACTCATACCCCTAAAGAAAGTTATTGGCGATTCAATTATGGATTTAGGTAGTGATAAGTAACGTTGTACAAATGATGAAGGAGGATTGGGATGATAAAACTTTTATTGCAAGGATTCGCTGACTTCTTTTCGTTGACCAACTTCTTGTATATGGCGCTTGGCCTAATTGTTGGTGTTGCATTTGGCGCTCTGCCGGGGCTGGGAGGGGCGTCAGCAATGATCTTATTAATGCCTTTGACTTTCGGCATGCAACCGGTTTCTGCTTTAATTCTGTTGCTGGCAGCGTATAAAGGGGCTATGTATGGGGGTTCAATTTCCGCAATTTTGATAGGGACACCGGGAACGCCGCAGGCAGCACTGACCGTCGCAGACGGAAATGCCTTAGCTAAAAAAGGACAAGGGATCAAGGCCCTTAAAGTATCCTTGATTGGTTCTACAACAGGAGACTTGTTCAGCGATATTGTCCTTGTTTTTGGGGCATTTCAGTTGGCTAGAATAGCCCTTAAGTTTGGTTCACCGGAGACAGCCATTGTTGCGATCATCGCTTTATTGCTAACAGGCGCAGCGTCAGGTAAAACGCTATCAAAAGGTATTTTGAGCTGTCTATTCGGTGTATTTGCTTCCATGATTGGCTTAGATCCGATAACAGCTCTGCCAAGACTGACGTTTGGATCCTCGAACTTAATGGATGGCATTCAACTTGTGCCGATGATGATGGGTTTCCTGGCATTTTCACAGCTTTGCTTGCAGATGGATAGCATAAGGTCATACAGCGCAGGAGATCAACCTGCAGGCTACCTGCCGCCGCCAAAAGAACCAAGCGATACGACGGTTACCAGAGAAGAGTTAAAGCTTATGAGGAAACCCATTTTGTGTGGTTCTATTGCAGGGACAATAATCGGCATCCTTCCTGGGTTGGGACCGACTTTGGGGGCGATATTCGGATATGATTTGGCAAGAAGAGTCTCCAAGAACCCAAGTAATTTCGGCAAAGGTTCAATAGAAGGAATTGCAGGGGCCGAATCGGGTAATAGCGCCGTTTCCGGTGCAAACCTGGTGCCATTGCTCGGACTCGGTATCCCGGGAGACGTGGGAGCCGCAATATTGGTGGCCGCCTTCTTGATGCTGGGCTTTACACCTGGGCCGCTAATCTTTCAAGAGGCCCCAAATGTAATCTTCAGTGTTTATGCCGGGATGATCCTGTCAAACCTTGCTCTGCTCGTTATTGGCTGGGTATTGGTTAAATACTTGGTACGTTTGGCGCAAACTCCTGTGTCGTTACTCTTTCCGGTAATAATGGTCTTGTTGGTTGCAGGAGTATATACAACGAATCAGAATATCTTCGACTTGTGGGTAATGCTCTTCTTTGGCGTACTAGGATACATTATGGCAAAAACACAGATCCCGAGAATCCCTTTTGTCATTGGGTTTATTCTAGGCCCGATTCTGGAATCGAACCTAACCCGAGCCCTAATTATATCCAGGGGAAGTTGGAGTGTTTTCTTCAAGAGCACTCTTGCCATCGTGTTATGGATAATCTGTGGGCTGCTTGCATACTTGATTTACCGTCAAAGGAGAAAAACGGTTTATGATGAAACTGAGGTTTCTTTTTAAGCTTTTAAGTAGATTAGCAAGGCCAATATTTACTGGAGCGTGAATGTGATGATATTTACAGAAAAAAAAGTAAACTCAGTTATAGCCATTATGGCAATTGCCTTCAGTATTTTGATGGTGATTACTGTCATTCCGACTACTATCGTACGAAAGACTCGCGGTTTGATCTCAACACATTTCTTCCCAAGCTTAATTTCAATTGCTATTGGAGTATTTGGCGTCGTGTTGTTGGTTGGCACTATTAGAAATAAAGAAGATAAAGTGCTTTTTAAGATCGAAACCAGCGAATTTAAGAGTGTATTGTCAGTTGTCGGTGTCACCGTAGGATTCGTAATCGCCGTAATGAAGATAGGGTTCCTTCTTGGCGCGGCAATTGCTACAGGCTTTTACCTGTATGTTTTCAATGAAAGAAGAAAGTGGATGTATGTGATCTTCATTATAGTGTTGCCCCTTGTTATTTATCTGTTCTTTGAATCAATAATGGGGTTAAGGCTACCGAAAGGGTCGTTATTTAGCTAGCCTCCGACTCAACTTCTTAGTCCCCAGGCTAAGAACCAAATGAAGAACCAAGGAGGAGAAAACTATGAAGAAAAATATACTTGTGCCAATCGTTACAGCGTTGCTAGTAGTCATGATTGCAATGTCCTGCTCGGCAGCTTACCCCGAACGAGAAATAACCATCATTGTACCCTTCGGTACCGGAGGAGAAACCGATACCGCCCTTCGTATTATTTCACCCAAATTAGGTGAGATTCTTGGCGTACCTGTTACTGTTGTTAATAGGAGCGGCGGCGGTGGCGCCGTTGGCATGACCGAAGTCGCTAAAGCGAAACCAGATGGATACACCCTAGGCGCGATGACAGAAGCTTGCATTGTTGCGCAACCCCACTTAATGGATCTTTTGTACGATATTGAAAGCTTTGAGTATGTCAACGGTCTCTTTCAGTATCTTTACGGTGTGACTGTTCGTGCGGATTCACCATACAAAACCTTTGAGGATTTGGTGGAAGAAGCCAAGAAAAGACCTGTATTCTATTCTGTTGGTTCATTTGCCAATACAGTGCCTATGGTACAGATAAATGAAAAATATGGGACACAATTCGAGGAGATCTTGTATGAAAGCGGTGGGGACTCTGTCCTCGGGTTACTAAGAGCCGAAGTCGAAGCGACAGTTCAACAGCCTACAACCGTCGCTCCCCATATTAAATCCGGGGAGTTCAGGGTCATTGCGCCAACAGGCCGTAATAGATGGTTGGTCGCGCCTGATGTTCCGATTCTAAGCGAACAAGGTTACGATGTAGTCTATCAAGGAGCAGGAGCAATCGTTGCCCCCGCAGGCACTCCTCAGGGAGTAATCGATGCATTATCGGCAGCGTTTGACGAGGTATTTGCCGATGAAGATATGTGCAATAAATGGCTGAAGATAACCGGTTATAATCCCGAGCTAATGTCCGGTCCTGACGTTAAGGCAGGGTTTGCTGAAAGGCACGCCCTTGTTGGTAGAATATTCAAGGAGATGGGGGTCATTGACTAAGATATCCTGGTTGACGAGACATTAAGAAATATAGGGGTCATTAGCTGAAATATCCTAACGGCCTGGGGACTTTCCTTTTTTGACAACATCGAGGTTTCCATTAAGTTGAATAATGTTAGTTAGAAGTATTGTGCATGTAACGGGAGCCATAGCAGAATATAGAACTTCAGCAGTGAGAATGACATTTGTTTGAGGGGGATATCTATGAAAATAGGTGGCTATGATGTAAGAAAAGGAGAGAAGTTACGAGGAAGAATCAAAGTATTAAAACTGGCTAACCAATGTGAAGTGACAATCCCCATTTTGATTCTTAACGGAACTGAGGAAGGTCCCGTCTTTTGGATTAACGGGGCGGTCCACGGGGATGAGCTAAATGGATCTGTCGGCGCTAAGAACGTTTTTGAAAGACTTGACCCAAAAGAAGTCAGGGGGACATTGGTCGTTACACCAATTGCCAACCCTTTGGCTTTTCAAAACAAGCAAAAGCACAGTTTCATGGATCATCTGGATATGGACCAGATGTTTCCCGGAGATCCCACGGGATTGCCGACACAAAGAATCGCATACCATCTCTTTGGGTTGATAAGAGAAAACGCCGATTATCTCCTGAGTCTTCATAGCAATGGGACAGCTTTTCGGGCAAAACCATACATTGTGTATAAAAGAGTCCCTAATACCCCTGCAGAGGTGTTTAGAAAAATTGAGGAAATGGCATTGACTTTTGGCTTGAAAGCCAATTGCTGTGTCGATATAGGAAGCGCAAAAGGGGAATTACCCGGTGTTACAGCGGGTGCTTTAGACATAACATGTATCCAAAACGGTATTCCTGCGTTCATGTTGGAAGCCGGGAGAGGTGGTAGGATCCAAAACGAAAATGTCAAGATAGCTGAAACCGGGATTCTAAATACTATGAAGCTCTTAAACATGGTGTCAGGTGATATTAGGAAGCCGGAAGAAAAGCAGATTATTATAACTAAAAGAATGTTCTTCCGCTCTGATTATGCAGGAATGTCCCAAGTATTTGGTGAGCCCGGCTCTTTTGTGAAAAAAGGAGAAACAATCGCCAGAGTCTTTGATTGGGTCGAAGGAGAACATATGATTAAAGCCCCTGAAGATATGTATATTATCTGCAGCAGGTGCCATACAGTCGTAGATGAAGGGGATAGGTTGGCTTTTGTTGGTACAGAATGGAGAGATCGGTAATTAACCTCGAAGAGGCATCAACGATGATAAGATAGATCATCCTTTAGATAGATCTCTATAAGCGTCAAATAGCCCCCACCTTCAATAGGTGGGGGCTATTCTGTATGTTAAAAGACGGTTTATCGTGCAGCGCTCCTTCCGGTTGCACGTATTCGACTGATAAAAAGCTGCACTATGGGCACGAAGAAAAACCATGCTGCTACGATTAGAAGCCCCAATGCAATTGGGC
>JAAYRV010000139.1 GCA_012518595.1 Bacillota bacterium | reverse complement strand
TGGGCCATTATGACCCTCTGACGCGCAGAGAATATGGATATGGCTTCACTGACAACGTCATTACCGGGCTGGAACTGGAAAGGCTCATCAGTCCGTCGGGCCCGACAGGGGGCATGTTGATCTGTGGGTCTCGCCGTAGAATTCCAAAGCGAATAGCTTTTGTTCAATGTGTGGGCTCTCGCGACAGGACGGGGGAGGCGCCCTATTGTTCAGTTGTGTGCTGCATGTATGCGATTAAAGATGCCATGAGACTTAAGGAGTTGATGCCTGACGCGGTTGTAAAGATTTTTTTCATGGACATAAGGGCATGTGGGAAAGGGTTTGAGGAGTACTATGAAAGAGCCAGAGGCCTGGGTGTGGAATTTGTGCCGTGTAGAGTCTCTTCAATCGAGCCCGGGGATGAATATGTATATATCCCCGTAGAGACGGATGGGGCAGTATCAACTGAAGAGTTCGATTTGGCTGTGCTCGCAACAGGTTTTACCCCGCCTGACGGAATTGACGAATTATCACAGGCTTTGAGGGTTGAGAAAGGGCTGTTTGGGTATCTCGGCAGAGATGCCACCGGATTTTCTCCGGTTTCGACAGAGAGGGAAGGAATATACGTATGTGGCGGTGGTGTTGAGCCGCAGGATATTCCAACTGCAATCATATGGTCAGGGGCGTGCGCTCTCTACGCCTTGAAGGACGCGCTGGAGAGTCAGCCGGCGCAAGGGTTCGGATCTATGCGGATCGCAGGTGACGCCGACGCCGACGCCGAAAGAGAGACAGACGGGGATAGAATCGGTGTTTTCGTGTGCAGGTGCAAATCCTCCTTGGACGGTCTGGATGTTGACAAGATTGTCAACTGGGCAAAGGAGCAAGATCGAGTCGTAACTGCAATGGAGATTCCTGATATCTGTATGGATGCGGGTATTCGGGCGCTGCAGACGGCTGTTAGACAGGAGCCTGTGGACAAAGTGATAATAGCCGGATGCTCGCCAAGAGACGTTACCCGGGTCTTGGAGGAGAGGCTTCAGGAGGTTGGAATAAAGAGAGGGCTCCTGGAGGTCGCCAACATCCGTGAACAATGCGCCTGGGTACACAGGGATAGCGGGTTCGCTACGGAAAAAGCCTTGGGTCTTGTGGCAATGGCAATAGAACAAGCTCGTTATGGGAATCCCCTTACTAAGAAGGTACGGCCTGTGTTGGAAGGTGCATTGGTAATCGGCGGGGGTATTGCAGGGATGAGGGCAGCCAAAGCTTTGGCTGACTTAGGCCATAGGGTGCACCTTGTTGAAAACGCGCCTATACTGGGGGGAAGGGCTCGCTCAGTGAAGCGTTCTCTCTCAGGTATGGATGTTCAAGCCCTGGTTAGTACACTGAGTGAAAGAATCAGACAAGATCCTCTCATCGAAGCGCATGTGTCATCTGAAATTTCCTATATATCCCGGGCTGACGGAGGATTTCGGGCAAAAATCCAGAGTCAGGAGGCCGGTTCAGAGGGTCCCGCCGGGGAAATTCAGTGCGGAGCGGTTATCTTAGCTACCGGCGGCACTCAGTGTGAAGCGCCCAAGACCTTCATGCACAGGCTCATGTCACCGGTTGTCACACAAACAGAGTTTGAGGCAGAGCTTGATCAGGCCGGCCTTATCTTAGAGGATTTAGAGGGCGAGATTAGAAGTGTAGTAATGATACAGTGCACAGGCTCGCGTGACACAGAAAGGCCTTACTGCAGCCGGGTTTGCTGCTTGCAGGCGCTGAAGAACGCTATTCGCATGAAGACTTGCCGTCCTGAAACTGAAGTATATGTCCTACATCGAGATATCAGGGCCTCAGGGTTCAATGAGCTCTTCTACGAACAGGCCAGGGATATGGGTGTGGTATTCATAAGGTACGCGGAGAATAACGTCCCCGGAGTTATTGCTGATGACGGTGGTAAGTCCGCCGTAGTAGAAGTTTACGATGAAGGCCTTGGCGAACTCCTTCACATTCCTGCGGATCGTGTAGTTCTGTCCGTGGGAGTTCAAGGTTCAGGCGACCCTGAATTAGCTTCCGGATTAGGGGTGGATTTTGACCTGCACGGCTTTTACACGGAAGCTGATATAAAGGTGAGGCCTACGGATTTTCTCACACCCGGAGTGTATGTGTGTGGAACCGCGAGAGCTCCGACCACTGTCACCGAGGCTTTGCTTTCCGCAGAGGCAGCTGCTGTAAGGGCAGCGGTCAGGTTGCGGAGAGGAGTGGAGCATTCCAAAGAGAATATATCAGATGTGAGGACCAGGTTTTGCAGAGGATGCGGAGTCTGTGTAGAAACATGTCCGTATGATGCCAGGTCTCTTGATAAGGACTCCCGCGTTGCAGTTGTGGATGAGTTTCGGTGTCAGGGGTGCGGTGCTTGCCAGGTAGCTTGCCCGGGAGGGGCAGCGGAACATCGCGGGTTTGAAGCGCGAAGGCTATTGGCTGCGCTGGATGTGGCGGTTTTATGATACCGGCCATTGGGAGATTCTAGACTATGGTTTTGCCTGTTTCCCCGTGTGCATGGGGTGTACCGAGGATTGGAAGAGGGGGAACCGAGATGGAAGCTTCCGTGGACTTCGAGCCGAAAATTGTTGCTTTCTTGTGTAATTGGTGCACTTATACCGGGGCTGATCTTGCAGGGGTATCCAGGATTCAATACCCTTCAAACGTACGTCCGATCCGAGTCATGTGCTCGGGATCAGTAGATCCCATGTACATCGTGAAGGCGCTGCTCGATGGGGCGGACGGAGTCCTGGTGGGTGGGTGTCACGCAGGTGACTGCCATTATGTTAGCGGAAACTACAAAGCCAGACGTCGTTTGGCGGTTTTGCGAGAAGTGTTGGATGAATTAGGCATTAGCAGTGAGAGAGTGTGGTTCAAGTTTATCAGCGCAAGTGAAGGCGCGTTGTTTGCAGAAACCATCCGAGAGATGGTTGATTCCCTGAAGGTACTGGGTCCCAATCCTGCGAAGGCTGTATGGTTTACGTGAAAGCGGTCCGGGTGACCAGATCGGGGTGTGACTTGAGCCATGAATAACCTTGTGATCCCTGTCGGAGAAGAAGGTAGAGGCAGAGCGCTTACTGAGTTTCTCGCGAAGTTGCTTGAGCTTGGCGTAGTGGATGCCATGGTTGTCCCGGTAATGCCTGTGCCAGGGGTTATCACGTACCTGATGGCGAAAGATGCAGAGCTCATCAGACAGAGGGCTGAACCCTTTGCACCTGTGATGCCGGTTAACGGAGCTTCTCCTGTGGCCCGTGCCGTCTCAAAGAGACCTCAAGGCAGAATCGGCGCCCTTCTCAAACCATGTGAAATTCGTGCCCTTGTTGAACTTGTAAAGCTTAAGCAAGCTGAGGCCGACAATCTCTTTGTTATCGGTATTGATTGTGTTGGGACGGTTGACAGAGAGGAATACAAGGACGCATATTCTGATTTAGACAATCTTTCTTTCCGTGATGCATGCAAGGTTTGCCTTAACCCTAATCCGCCTGACACGGCTTTTCCCGGTATCAACATTGGACACATAGGTCTTAGCGACTCGAGAGGCTTATTAGTTTCTTTGTCTCCGGGGCTTGACCCTGGTATAGCAGGAATTATAGAAGAGCTGGGGTTTGAAAGGGGAGACGCCTTAGCCGGCATGCGCCTGGCTGCTCTTGCTGTGCTTAAGGAAGAGCGCAACAGCAAATATCAGGAGTTTCTCGAGAAGGCCCGCGCTGAACTGAACGGCGAGGGGATTGAAGGTGTCGCCAAGCTTTTGGCGGCATGCATCGGTTGCCGTAATTGCAGAGTGGCATGTCCGGTCTGTTATTGCAGGGAGTGCATTTTTGACGGGGATGTTTTCGAGTATGAGACAAGGCAGGTTCTGGCACGCGCGGGGAAGAAAGGCGGCCTTAAGCTTCCCGGCGAGACCCTTCTTTATCATTTGACGCGTATGAACCATATGTCTTTGTCTTGTGTTGCATGTGGTATGTGCGAAGAAGCATGCCCTGTCGATATTAAGCTTTTCCCGTTGTTTGCCGGGGTGGCCAGGAGAACCCAAGGACTTCTTCAGTATGTCCCGGGCAGAAGTCAAGAAGATCAACTTCCGTTTACAACGTTTAGAGAAGATGAGCTTGAGCCCAGGTAGAGGGGGTGAGGGGGATGGAAAAGGAGAAAGTCAGAATCTTCATTATGGGGAAGGCTTATGAGGTTCCAAAAGGCCTTACAATAATGAAGGCCATGGAACATGCAGGTTATCAGTTTATCCGCGGTTGTGGATGCCGCGGAGGGTTCTGCGGCGCATGTGGCACAGTCTACCGAATGCCCGGCGACTACAGGCTAATGGTAGGGCTGGCATGCCAGACAGTGGTTGAGGATGGCATGTACCTGACTCAAATTCCTGTTTTCCCTGCAAATAAGGCTACGTATGACGTAGAGAAGCTCCGTCCCGGCTTAAGTGACATAATAAAGCTATATCCTGAGCTTACCAGGTGTTTAGGGTGCAATACTTGCACCAAAGCATGCCCCCAAGACCTGGATGTCATGAATTATATGGCAGCCGCAATGAGAGGAGATATTGAGAGGGCTGCAGATATGTCTTTTGACTGCCTAATGTGCGGCCTGTGCGCAGCGCGCTGCCCCGCGGAGACTGTCCAGTATAACATTGCGATCCTCATAAGAAGACTCTATGCGAGGCATGTGGCGCCCAGGGCAAAACATCTTGCGTCCCGGGTCGGCGAGATCCTGGATGGGGCATTTGACCGGAGCCTTGACGAAATGACAGAATTCACCCGGGCGGAACTTGAAACCCTCTACAACCAGAGGGACATCGAGCCTGAATAGGGAGGGGATGGATGTGTCTTATACCCCTAAAATGAACGAGTTCATCCAGGCTGTGGAAGCCACCAGGCAGAAACGGTATGATGAAAGGCATGCACGGCTCAGTCCCGAAGAAAAACAGCAGCTCCTTGAAGATTTTCATCCTGACTATCGTCCTGACACAATGCGTCCTATCAAAGTCGGTGTCTCTAAAGGATCAGTCATGCCGCATGAACTTGTGGATGTTCTGGAGTCCCGGAGCAGGCTGGATTCGGACAAGTTTCCCTTAAACAAGATAGACTACGACGTTGACGTGCTGATCATAGGCGGAGGCGGCGCAGGCTCATCTGCTGCCCTAATGGCTCACGCCGAAGGCGCAAACGTTCTCTTGGCAACAAAGCTAAGGCTCGGTGACGCCAACACCATGATGGCTCAAGGTGGGATCCAGGCTGCAGACAAGGCAAATGATTCGCCGAACCTCCATTACCTTGACGTAATGGGAGGAGGAGGTTTCGCCAATAAGCCCGAGCTTGTGAAAGCTCTTGTCCATGACGCTCCCTTGGTAATAAAGTGGCTGGAAGACCTCGGGTGCATGTTTGACAAAGAGTCTGACGGGACCATGGTCACTCAACACGGAGGCGGCACATGTAGAAAACGCATGCACGCTGCAAGGGACTATTCCGGCGCAGAGATTATGCGCACTTTGAGGGACGAAGTGAGAAACAGGGAAATCCCTGTGCTCGAATTCTCCCCCGCTGTAGAGCTCTTGTCTGACGGTGAATACGCATGCCGCGGGGCTGTCCTTATGAATCTCGAGACCAAGGAGTTCTTTGTGGTCAGGGCCAAAACAGTTGTGATTTCCACAGGGGGGTTCGGAAGGCTTCATATTGACGATTTCCCAACCACCAATCACTATGGCGCGACTGCAGACGGATTGGTTATGGCTTATCGACTGGGCGGACGTTTAGTGTTTCTTGACGCGACCCAGTTCCACCCGACGGGTGCTGCCTATCCTGAGCAAATTGTCGGCCTTCTCATCACTGAGAAGGTGCGGGGCCTCGGGGCACAATTGGTCAATATCCATGGTGAACAGTTCGTGTACCCCTTGGAAACCAGAGATGCGGTGTCCAGCGCAATAATCCGTGAGTGCCTCGATAGGAAGAAGGGGATTGTCACAGAGACAGGTCAACACGGGGTGTGGTTGGATTCTCCCATGATAGAACGCATTCACGGGGAGGGCACGATTCTACGCTCCTTGCCTGCAATGTACCGTCAGTATGCAAGGTTTGGCATTGATATGAGAAAAACACCTATCCTGGTGTTTCCTACACTGCATTATCAAAACGGCGGGGTTGACATAAGGGATGACACAAGCGTAACCACAGTGGAGAATCTGTTTGTGGCAGGCGAGACTTCCGGCGGAGTCCACGGGCGGAACCGGCTCATGGGAAACTCCCTCCTTGATGTTGTCGTGTTTGGCAGACGAGCAGGCATGGCCGGAGCGGAGAGGGCACGACATGTAAAGCCCGGAGCGCTCTCCCTCGCTCATGTATCCAGGTATCACAAGGAATTGGAGGACGCAGGGCTTGTGACAGATAAGGTTTCACCTATCCTCTTGCCCCCCTATGCGCGTTATCAATCTGTTCCCGGCGCTGATCCGGCAGTTTGACATAGGTATCCGAAAATCATAAGACAAAGGTGGCGAGTGTCAATGCAAAAATCAGGCAATGCCGGTCCGGTTGTGGACGGAGACAGCCGGCCGGTGATTATCAACGACAGATGGTGCAAGGGATGCGATATTTGCGTCTCATTCTGTCCAAAGAATGTCTTGGAGAGGCCGGAAGGGGGAAAGGCGCAGGTAGCGCGCGTCGAAGACTGTACGAGATGTGGAATATGCGAGATCATGTGCCCGGATTTAGCTATTCAAGTTGTGCCTGCCGGTGACAGGAAGGAAGAGAGATCCGGTGCCCGGGGAGGTAGTGTCCATGGGAAATAAGACAAGCATAAGATTGATGCAAGGAAATGAGGCATGTGCCGAAGGCGCTGTCGCTGCAGGCATGAGGTTTTTTGCCGGGTACCCCATAACTCCTTCAACGGAAATTGCGGAAGAACTGGCATTCATACTCCCAAAGGTCGGCGGAAAATTCATACAGATGGAAGATGAAATTGCAAGCATATCAGCGATAATCGGGGCTTCACTCACAGGAGCGAAATCAATGACTGCCACGAGCGGGCCTGGGTTTTCCCTCAAACAGGAGAGTATTGGGTTTGCCGCCATCGCAGAGGTCCCTTGCGTTATTGTAAACGTCATGAGGGTCGGGCCAAGCACCGGTGTTCCCACCGCTCCTTCCCAGGCTGATGTCATGCAAGCCAGATGGGGAACACACGGAGACCATCCTGTTGTTGTGTTATGCCCGACTTCAGTCGCAGAGACTTATACTTTGATAGTGGAGGCTTTCAACATATCGGAGCGGTGGAGAATTCCTGTAATCTTTCTTATGGACGAAGTCATCGGACACATGCGGGAGAAGGTTGCGATTCCTGATCCCGGTGAATTGAATATAGTCAACAGAGCACGTCCTCGTTGCAAGCCTGAGGATTATCTTCCGTTTGACGCTGATGCAGGGGACGGCGTGGTTCCCCCTATGGCGGATTTTGGGACGGGGTACAGGTACCATTTGACCGGGCTCACCCATGACCGGACAGGGTTCCCCACAACGAAGAGACCGGAGGTAGACGCCTTAATAAGACGTCTCGACAGCAAGATGGATAAGGCGAAGCAAGAGGTGACCTTTGTTGACGAGGTCTTGACTGAAGATGCGGATATCGCAGTGTTCGCTTATGGCATTACTGCCCGTGCAGGTGCAAGAGCGGTGCGAGATGCAAGGGCTTCGGGAGTTTCCGCAGGCCTTCTGAAAGTGAAGACATTGTGGCCGTTCCCAGAAGAACATGTGGAAAGAATTGCGTCAAAAGTGAGAGCAATAGTTGTCCCTGAGATGAATATGGGGCAGTTGGTTCGTGAGGTTGAACGGGCTTCCAAGGGCAAGACGAAAGTCATAAGCCTTACCAGGGTCGATGCGGAGCCTATTTCTCCCCAACAGATTCTCTCTGCGCTGAAGGAGGTATAAGACATGGCAAGAAAACCTATTACCTACTATCTCAGGGAGGACAAGATGCCGCATATATGGTGCGAAGGGTGTGGCCACGGCATAGTACTGAGCGCTGTCCTTCGGGCCATTGATTCACTGAATCTGGATAAAAACAACGTTTGTGTAGTATCGGGAATCGGGTGCGCATCAAGAGCGCCGGGTTATCTCGATTTTGATACGCTTCATACAACTCATGGCAGAGCCTTGGCATTTGCCACAGGCATTAAGATGATGAAACCTAACCTCGACGTGATTGTACTGGCCGGGGACGGGGACCTTGCTGCTATCGGCGGGAACCACCTAATACACGCAGCAAGGCGGAATATCGACATTACAACCATATGCTTCAATAACAGCATCTATGGGATGACAAGCGGCCAGTATTCACCTATGACTCCAACAGGGAAAATGGCGACGACTGCGCCTTACGGACACATAGAGGAGCCTTTTGACCTCTGTGAGCTGGTGTTTGCTGCGGGAGCAAGTTTTGTGGGGCGAGGAACTGCGTACCATGCTGCACCCCTTTCCAGATTGATAGCCAAAGCAATAGCTCAAGACGGGTTTGCTTTTGTGGAGGCAGTATCTCAGTGTCCTACATATTTCGGACGCCGGAACAAAATGAGAAACGCTTTGGTAATGTTGGACTGGCAGAAAGAACATGCAGTGACCAAGAAGGCTGCGTCCCGGCTTTCGCCTGACGAATTAGAGGACAAGTTCATCATAGGCGAGCTCGGAACAAGGGCTCGACCTGAGTATACTAAGCGCTACGAATCGATAATCGAAGCTGCTACCAAGGAGACTGATGATGATGTATAAGGAAATTCGACTTTCCGGAACAGGAGGGCAAGGCCTGATTCTTGCAGGCATAATTCTGGCCGAGGCCGCAGGTGTCTATGACGGCTATGACGTGATTCAGACGCAGTCATACGGGCCTGAGGCACGCGGAGGAGCAAGTCGGGCTGAGGTTATCATCGCAGATGACGTAATAGACTTCCCTAAGGTTACTTCTCCTGATGTTGTTCTAATCATGTCTCAGCAAGCATGTGACAGATACGGACAGCACGTAAAACCAGGTGGGATTGTTCTTGTGGATGACACTAACGTAAGTTCCATACCCTCTCTGGAAGACGCGTGCGTTGTGACCCTACCCATTACTGAAATAGCAAGGCACGATGTAGGCAGGCAGGTAGTGGCTAATGTTGTAGCCCTCGGCGCGCTTGTCGGCGTAACCGGTATAGTGACACCTGATGCCATGGAGAAGGCTATTTCGTCCAGGGTTCCCCGAGGAACTGAAGAGCTGAACATGAAAGCGTTCAACATTGGTCTCGAGAGAGGGAGGGAGGCAAGAGCTAAGCATGAAACTCCATGAATATCAAGCAAAGGAGATTATGAGGCGTTATGGCATTGCGACTCCTCACGGAAGGGTTGCCGAGACCCCGGATGAGGCGTATGAGATAGCGTCTGAGCTCAAGGGACATGTTGTGGTGAAAGCCCAGGTTCATGTCGGCGGGCGGGGTAAAGCCGGCGGTATCAGTGTGGTGAAGACTCCTGAGGAGGCGAGGGATGCGGCTTCGCGAATTCTCGGGATGAACATAAAAGGGCTTACCGTCGGGAAAGTCCTGGTAGAACAGGCTGTCGAAGCAGTGAAAGAGTATTATCTGGGCGTGACCGTTGACAGGTCGCAAAAATCAATTGCAATCATAGCCAGCAGTGAGGGTGGAGTTGACATCGAGGAAGTCGCTGCTAAAACCCCTGAGAAAATCGCCAAGGTGTGGACGACGCCAAGGGAAGGCTTCATGCCGTGGCAGGCAAGAGCCTTGGCCTTGTCGGCAGGTTTCGACGGACGCGTAATCACTCAGGTGGGTGGGTATTTTTCGTCCCTGTTCCGTTTGTTCAAACAGGAAGACGCGGAGCTTGCCGAGATCAATCCTCTTATGCTTACAAAGGACGGAAAAGTAGTTGCAGCTGACGCAAAGATCACCCTGGATGATAATGCTCTTTTCAGGCATCCCGGATACGGAGGCCTTTGGGAGGCAGAGGGCGATGACCCGCTGGAGCAGGAGGCAAGAAGGAGAAGGCTTACATATGTTAAGCTCGGTGGGGATATAGGGGTCATCGGAAACGGGGCAGGCCTCGTTATGGCGACAATTGACGCTATCAAGGCTGAAGGAGGAGAAGCTGCCAATTTCCTTGATATCGGAGGAGGCGCAAGGGCGGAAGTAGTCCAAAACGCCTTGGAACTGATCCTCATGGACAAGGCTGTAAAGGCAATCCTGATTAACGTATTTGGGGGCATAACTCGCTGTGATGAAGTAGCGCAAGGGCTCCTTACAGCCATTGAAAGCGTAAACCTGGATCTCCCGGTCGTTGTCCGACTCGTTGGCACGAGAGAGAAGGAAGGCCGGGCTCTTCTCCGCGACACGCCTGTGGTAACAGCAGATACCATGGTTGACGCTGCCAAGCGCATAGTGGCAATCGCAGGGGGAGGGATGTAGAATGGGCATATTCGTAGATAAGCATACAAGGCTTGTTGTTCAAGGTATCACAGGTCGCGAGGGAAGGTTTCATGCGCTACGTATGAGAGACTATAACCCTGACGTGGTCGTTGCAGGAGTGACTCCGGGAAGAGGCGGGCAGGACGTAGAAGGCATCCCCGTATTTGACACTGTGGCTGAGGCTGTCGAACAACGAGGCGCCAATACTTCGTGTGTTTTTGTGCCGTCAAGAGCTGCCGAAGACGCAGTTGTGGAAGCTTTTGCATCCGGAATTGAGCTTGTCGTATGTATCACTGAAGGTATTCCCACCCTCGATGTCATTGATATGCTGGATCAGGCAAAGAAGGAAGGGTCGAGGTGCAGGGTAATCGGACCGAACTGCCCAGGCATTATCACGTGTGGGGAAGCGTCAGTGGGAATAATGCCGGGACAGATCTTCCAACGTGGACCTATCGGAGTGATCTCAAGGAGCGGCACCCTGACTTATGAGGTGGTAAGCCTTCTTTCATCCCGCGGGATTGGACAGTCTACATGTATAGGGATTGGAGGCGACCCGATAATCGGCACGACTTTTGTGGATTCCCTCGAAGCGTTTGAAGAAGACGATGACACGCATGCTATTGTGTTAATCGGTGAAATCGGTGGGCGTGATGAGGAGGAAGCCGCAGCTTTCATTGGTAGTATGACAAAACCCGTTGTAGCGTTTGTATCCGGACGCACTGCTCCTCCCGGCAAACGAATGGGACATGCCGGCGCCATCGTATCAGGTTCCATGGGGACGGCCGAGTCCAAGGTAAAGGCGTTTCAGGAGGCAGGCGTCCCTGTAGCGGACACGGTGAATGAGGTTGTGGACATTATTTCCGAACTGCTTTGATGCAGTTGAATGCAGGTTTTGAGATGAATCTGAAAGAGGATTTGCTCACGACGAGGGTGGCAGGTGTTTGGTTCCGGGGATAGCGCCTCTCACACAAGCACCTGCCACTCTAATGCCGTAAAGATAAGCACTGCAAATCATTGGTGCCGTTCCTAGGCTTCAGCTTCCCTAAGCGCTTGGGCTACTACATTTGCAATGAAACGCTGAAACTGCGGCGTCTTCGCCATTTCCAACAATAGCGCCAGTGATCCACCGGGAATAGGCGCTGATCCCAGTTGTATGACGTCTTGATCCTGGTCCAGTGATGCTTTGACAAGGGACGCAATTTCTGAGAGCGCGCCGGTCGCCTCGTCTGTCAGTTTTATTGAGGCTTGAAACTTGTCAAGGGTGTGAGTGACGCTTCCGTCTTGAATAGAACTACGGATAGCGGATTTTACGCGTTGAGTCAAAGCCGGGGCCGTCTGGGCCGGGCCTTTGTTTTCTCTTTCCACAGTATCTTCTGGTGCGTCTTCTGCTCTGTTGTTTGTCATTTCAGTGTCATCAGTCTTCTTATTGCTTAAAATACTACTTGCCTGAGCCCTTTTCTGTCGCCGGCTTTCGCCGGTATTGGCTTCAGGTGTTTCAGCTTTAGCTTCCAGCGCATCGAGTCTCGAGGATACACGGCTATATGATTCCTCGATTCTCTTCATGTTGCGGTCCAGTCTCTGCATAATTAAATTCTGCTGGGATATTGCATCATGGATTGCTTGTAGATCCATAAGACCACCCCGTTATCCAGATTGGGGACTATGAGTTTCAATTAGCATTATATTATATGACCTTCAGTTGCGATTCCGTGCAGGGCAAGACCAATTCGAATCTGTACTTGTGTGTGCGCCTAACACAATGCCGATATCACCAAGGAGACCTGGTTGGAATAAGATCTATCAATAATATAAGACCTGTAAATCACTGGGGTTACCCAGGGCATCAGTTCGCGCAAGACGCCTGAAAGGTGGGACGTAAGACCCATGAGTGAAGTTAACGATCTAATATCCCAATTTCTTGCCGGCGGAAACCGGTTGGACAGAGAAGCGCTAAATGACTTGATTCGCGAGTTTGGTTTATCCTCCGGTGATCCCGAAAAGATCCGTTCGATGCTACATGACCTTGGTTACACTGATATTCAGCTGGAAGATGTGAATGAAATGGCAAAGGTGGCTCAGGATTTTCTGGCATCGATGCCTGATGAGACTCGAAACTACATTATGAGCATGGCTATAGAAGCCATTTCCAGCCTGGAGCTTGGGGAAGTCCCACCTGAAATTCAGAGGTTGTTTGAGACGGCGAATGACGTTTCCCAGGATCCCGGTAGGACTGACGATGACCGGTAAGACTGACGATTGACGCACATCAGCCGATTCCCCGGGTGTTGCAGGCATGCGTATGGGGGGATGACAAAGCCATGGTTCTTGCTAAAAGGTGGGTCCGCTGTCCCGGAGATAGCCAGAACAACTTATCCTCTATTATGAATATCCTAAATCTCATTGGGAGCGTTTTATTCCTTGTAAGCGCTATCCTTGCGTTTTTTACTCCGGGTCCTACCATTCCTGAACGTGACACACAGTTCATGAATGAAAAGACAAGGGACAATACGTAATATCTATGAAACTCTAGGAGCAAAGCAAAACATGACTCCATATTATAGTACAGACCACAGCCTCTCAGGGGTTTGGGGTTATGAAGAGAGGAGGCGTGTCCATGACACAGGAATTGGAATTCTGGTGGATAATCATACTGCTCTTCGTTTTGCTGATTCCGTTGTTCCTGATTTTCATGTGCATATAGGATACACAGTGTATCACGAAAATAACAAAGACTTCGCATATCACGGCACGCAACGCATGCTGTGAAAGGAGGGCTACGTAATGACACAGGAATTGGAGTTCTGGTGGATAATCATACTACTCTTCATTTTGCTGGTTCCGATATTCTTAGTCTTCTTCCCAATCTGGTCGAAGAAGGTGTAAGACGACCTCAAATGGTAGGGATGCAGAGGAGGGCGAAGCAGTGAGTCTTCAACTGGAGAACTGGTGGCTGGTGGTTTTCCTGTTCATCTTGATGATACCTCAGCTAATTACTATTGCTAAGGTAATCGCAACACGTTACAACCCTCAAATGTAACGATGTGGCCCGGCTGGCAATTCGCAGCCTCCTCATACCTGAGGCCACGGCGGATGAGTCGTGGCCTCTTCCTAGACATCTCATCACCCATTATGAACCCGTGGAATATCATTTAACATCCGATAACCGAAGCAAAGGAGGGAGCCTTACATGCTCTCTGTTATCATAGCCTACATCATGGCAGTTGCTGCCGTGGCAGGTAGGGCAGGGAGACCTACCCATGCGTCACAGCGCAGGAAAATTGTGATATTCGACGCGGAGACAGATCCAGAGGACCACGGCTCTATAGTGAAAAGCTGCGGAGGATGTGTGAGGAAAGCGCTGCCTCTAATCAACGCGTCCGCATGTGTCTTCCCGGAAGAGGACAAGGCTATGGCGCTTCTTGCGCTCCGCAGTGAGGTGAAATGGATAGAGGACGATACCGTCCTTACAATAGTGGGCTCATCGGCGCCCGGCACACAAGTGAGGTCGCGATGTTCCAGAGTGCGATGCCTGGAGTGGTCCAAGCAAAAAGTACCATGGGGTGTGATGGGGACAAACGCTCCTTCGGCTTGGGCACATGCTACGGGGAGGGGAGTGCGGGTCGGGGTGGTGGATACCGGAGTGAACGTGAGCCACCCTGATTTGGCAGGGAACGTAAGAGCCGGGTTTGACGCGATTTCCGAGACAGAAGGCGTAGAAGATGACAACGGACATGGCACACACGTGGCAGGCATAATTGCTGCCCTTGACAACGGCTTCGGAGTCGTCGGGGTTGCCCCGGAAGCCCATATCTACGCAGTGAAATCCTTTGACTCAAGAGGAAAAGGTATGACATCCGATATTATCCAGGGTATCCAGTGGTGCATAGAGCAGGGTGTCCATATCATCAATATGAGTTTCGGGACTTCCGACTCAGGCAAAGCCCTTGCGCTCGCCATCAGTAAGGCGGCAGAATCCGGTATTCTCTTGGTGGCAGCTTCAGGCAATACAGGCGGCCGAAACACTGTTTTGTACCCGGCGCGGGATCCACATGTGGTGGCAGTGGCTGCGTCTACTGAGGACCGACGAATCGCTGAATTTAGCAGCTCCGGACCGGAAGTTGATATAACAGGACCCGGACAGAACATTTACTCTACATATAAGGGAAGACGGTATAAGACACTTAGCGGGACTTCCATGGCTTGCCCACATGTGGCAGGCGTTGCTGCGTTGGTGCTCTCTATAGCGCCTGGGCTGTCAGCGAAAGAAATGGAGGGGCTTATCTATGAGACCGCCACAATCATGGATGCATTCCCCCGGGAGCAACAGGGCGCGGGTTTGGTCAATGCCGGGGCTGCAGTGGCTTCAGTAATCAAGAACAGGCTCTGATACTCTGATTCAGAAGGAGGTATCGCTGTCTATGGACGAAATCTTTGATGTTCTCAAGGATGCTACCTGGCAGATCATGTCCATGGAAAATGTGGTAGGAGTAGGACGAGGTTACAAGACTACCGCAGGGGTTAGGACTTCACGTGAATGTATAGTCGTCATGGTTAAGAAGAAGCTTCCTAAGCTACGCCTCAAAGCCGAGGATATGGTGCCCAGTGAATTGCGGGGTGTGCCTACAGATGTTATTGAAGTCGGTGAGCTTAGGTTCCTGAGTGAAAGACAGTCCCAGATGAGACCTGCTCGTCCCGGGGTGAGCCTAGGACATTATAGGACGACCGCAGGCACTTTTGGCGCGGTTGTCTGGGATGTGAAAACAGGTGAACCGCTTATTCTATCCAACAATCACGTGTTAGCTAATGCCACATCCGGACAGGACGGCAAGGCTCGGCAAGGAGATCCCATTCTTCAGCCCGGGGCGGCTGACGGGGGTACAGTGGAGCGGGATAAGATAGCTCATCTCGAAAGGTTTATCCCTATCGAGATGACCGGGCGGGTTCCTGCGTGTATGGCTTCAAGATCTATTGAACTGGCGATGAATAAATGGTTAAGCGCAACCAGATCTCCGGTCAGAGTGGAGGTAGTTACAAGGTCCTTAGCCGGAACTGCGAATCTGGTGGATGCAGCGCTTGCCCGCCCGACAAACCCCCGGCTTATTGACGGGGACATACTGGAGTTGGGAGAGGTAAAAGGTTTAGGCGAGGCCGGCCTGGGGCTTCGTGTAAGGAAGAGCGGACGAACGACGGGAGTAACCGAGGGAGAAGTGCAGGTGGTTGACGCCACGGTAAATGTTATCTACTCTGACAACGCAACAGCGACCTTCACCGACCAGATCCTTACAGGCAAAATGGGTGCAGGGGGAGATTCAGGCTCACTGCTTGTAGATGAGAAGATGAATGCAGTAGGTCTTCTATTTGCAGGATCTGATAAATCTACGATCTATAATAGAATAAGGACAGTCGTTGACATGCTCGGTGTCTCTCTTCGGAGAAGGTGACAGGCGTATTGGGAGTTACTGATTGAACGCGGCTAAGAAGGAAATAGAGAAGTGAGAAGCGAAAATAAATAAGGTAAGACAGTACGACACGTGACGCGTGGATGCGGGATTGGCAGTACAACAAATAGCGTGTGCTCACGGTGAGGTGATTATTGTATGACAGCCATTTCTGTCGCAGTTACAAGTTATTTCATGGGTTCAATTCCTTTTTCTTATATATGGGCCAGAGTATTTAGCGGGATTGACATTAGGCAAGTAGGCTCGAGAAACGTAGGTACCACAAACGTGGTTCTGTCATCCGGCCTTGTCCCGGGACTTCTGGCGGGTATAGGAGACCTGGGCAAGGGAGTTGCTGCGGTACTTTTTGCACAAGTAATCGCCCCGGAATCTGTTGTCGTGCATTTTATTGCTGCCCTCGCAGCAGTTGTTGGCCATAATTGGCCGGTTTGGTTGGATTTTCACGGCGGCGGGGGACTGGCGACATGCATAGGGACGTTGCTGGTGTTATCTGCAGGCTCCCTCATATATATGGGTATCTTCTGGGCTGCTGCATACATAGTAACGAGGCATAAGTATCTCAGCTCAGTGACAGGCTGTTTAGCGGTGGCGATATTCTTGGGTCTCTACGAACACTCTTGGGATTACTTTTTCTTTGGCTTGGGTATGGGGTTCCTGCTCGGAGTGAAGCAGGTAATTGCATGGCTAAAGTATGGAGTTAAGCGAGAAGTTGCTGTATCAGCCGGCATGCATCCGGGGAAGAACTAAGTCAGTGAATCAGATGCGGGCGAATTTCGTGAGGGGGTAGGATAGTGCCGGGAATCTGGCATACTCGTCGTCCTTTTGAGGAAATTATTCATGATCTCTCTTCTATTGTGCCAACGATCAGTTTAGACTGGTTTGCCGGCGCGAGATGGCTTCAGAGAAAAGATGCTTCTATCAGTAGAGTGACCTTATACGATTGGGCTACGTTGTTCCAAGACGCAGAATCCATTGTCGGTATTGCCGTTATTGCAGTGGACTTCAATATGGGAGCGACCTCCCGGGCTGAAGGCGAGTTTCAAGAGGAGGCCGAAAGAAATCTCTACAATGTCCCGCTCTTTGTGACCAAGTCAGAGGACGCGATTCAACGTGAGCCTCTTGTTGTTGTTACCGGCTCGGATTTTGTGGGGTATGTCCATGATGCTACAAGCACCGGGGCCTTTGCCTCTGCGCTGCTTGGCGCTGTCAAGACAGGGACTGTTATTTATTCCAAGCAGGGTCATCTTCGGTTCAGTTGGGCAGGGCCCGGTGTTTTGGAGTCACAGGTGCATACTGTAGTAGCCGATGACAGGGATACGACAAACACCGTGATAATGGTAGACTCATCCCACGTCATTAAGGTATATCGAAGGTTGCAGGCAGGCTCATCCTTGGACATCGAAATAAGTAAAAGCCTTGATAGGGCGGGTTTTCCCAATATTCCACGTCCTTTGGGGTATGGTATCTATTCAGGACGACAAGGGGTGACGTGTCCTGCTTTCTTTATTCAGGAGTTCGTAGAAAATGAAGGAGATGCGTGGGACATATTGTGCGAGGATGCTTTGGGATTTCTCGAGATGCGGTTGGAGGATTCCTCGTCTCAACGAGACGATAATGGCGGTGTCCATGACTACAGGCGTGATTTTGGTTTGCGCGAAGACCGTCTCGGAGTGGTTACCGCAGGATTGCATCAGGCTTCGTCTTGTGTGAAGGAAGATGAATTCGTCCCTGAAGCTATGAAGGCTGAGGATGTAGCCGATCTGATCAGCAACATAGTTTCTGCAATTCCTATAACGATTGAGGAATTGAGGCAGGCAAGCCTGTGTTCTGAGACCCTCGAAAAAACCCTCAACGTGTATGAATCATTGAAACGGAAAGGGACTGTTTTCAAGGGTCTGCACCGGGTAGAGGAGGCTCTTAGAGATTCGGATGATCTTGGTATGAAGATTCGAATTCATGGCGATCTTCATCTCGGCCAGTTTCTTCAAGTAAGAAGGAACGACGCCTATGATTTTGTGATTATTGACTTTGAGGGAGAACCGTTGCGCCCTGTCTGTGAGAGGTTAAGAAAGTCCAGTCCCTTAAGGGACGTGGCTGGGATGCTAAGGTCTTTTGACTATTCGGGTTATTCTGCGGCTTTTCGTATGGATGATTTCCCTGATCAAGAGGAACGGTTGATGGAAAGCGCCAGAGAGTGGGGTAGGCGGACAGGAGAGAGATTCCTCAAAGGGTATCTGGAGGCAATGCGTGGGTCTTGCGCTCATCTTTTGCCTAAGGATCCCCGTGACTTTCAGCTGCTTCTGTTATGTTTCAAATTGGAGAAGGCTCTTTATGAAGTAAGATATGAGCTTCGTAACAGGCCGAGATGGGTCAATATTGCGCTCCGAGGGACGCTCGATGGCATTTACGAAATTCGGTCAAGTATCGACTGTGGAGAGTGATGAGCTGATGGTAAAAGGGTTGAAGCGAAAAGACTTAGGCGTGACAATAATGACTTGCGAATACCCGCCTGATATCTACGGGGGCGCCGGGGTTCACGTGGATTATCTCTCCAGATCCCTGGCGAAAATCCTAGGGGTGGAGGTGAGGTGTTTTGGCAAGGCGAGACCTGAGCCGGAAGGGGTAAGGGTAAGGGCATATGAGCCATGGGACTTAATGAACGATGTGGAAGAGAGGCGTTTCGCTAAGGCGCTCTCTCCCCTTTCAGTCAGCCTGGCGATGATGAAAGAGCCTATAACCTCAGATGTTATCCACTGTCATACATGGTATACGTTCATGGCAGGCTTTTATGGTAAAAAACTGTATGGACAACCCCTTGTGACCACCATCCACAGTTTGGAACCCTTGCGCCCGTGGAAGGAGGAGCAGCTCGGAAACGCATATAGGCTAAGCAGCTGGATGGAGCGGATCGGTGTTGAGGCTTCTGACCGTGTAATCGCAGTCTCTCGCGAAATGAAAAAGGATATCCTGAAGTGTTATGACATTGCTGAAGAGAAAGTACGCGTGATCCATAACGGAATTGACCTTGATGAGTACAGGTATGTTGAGACTGACATAGCAAGGCACGAATACGGGATTTGGGAGGACTACATTCTGTTTGTGGGCAGAATGAGCAGGCAAAAAGGTATATTCCACTTACTCGATGCAGTCCCGAGTCTTCCTGAGGATGTTCAAATAGTCCTGTGTGCAGGCGCCCCTGACACGGAAGAGGTCGAGCGTGAGGTTGTTCATGAGGCTTCAAAATGGCCAAACGTGAGACTCATAAGGGAAATGGTGCCTAAAAATAAGATTATTGAACTATACTCCCATGCGCGGGTTTTCTGCTGTCCGTCCATATACGAGCCGTTCGGTATTATTAACTTGGAAGCCATGGCGTGTCGGACTCCGGTTGTGGCATCCGGAGTGGGAGGGATAACTGAAGTCGTAGTAGACGGTGAAACAGGGTTTTTGGTGGCGCCCGGGCAATCAGACGAGCTTGCCCATGCTATCAACAAGCTTCTACGCGATGAGGAATTAGCGCGCACTATGGGGGAGGCGGGTAGGCAGCGAGTTGAGACGTCCTTCAGCTGGGATTCGATTGCCGAAAAGACTGCCCGGCTTTATGAGGAGGTTGTTGCTTTGTGAAGTAGCAACACCGTTATTCTTCAACATCATGAGCGTCATGTTGGTCATGATTTTCACTGACTTGGTACCCCGAGGATACCACGGTTTCCGCTATTTTTGTGATGAGTTCGACCTGTTCAGGTGTGGCAAGCGCGATGAGGGCTATGAGGCTGTCGATGGAAGAACCCGCCTTGTCTGGCGACAAGAGAAGAAATCCCGGATCTACTCCGAGGGCTTTCGCCAGAGCGTGAATTGCATTTACTGATGGGGTGCGTTGACCCCTTTCCACCTGACCTACGTAATTGGGATTCAGTCCTGCCAGTTCCCCTAATTGCTCCTGGGTGAGATGTTTATGCTGTCTTAAGATCCTAATTCGCTCTCCTGCATAGGCGAAGGTATCGCCCATGGTTACCACCTCTTAGTAAATCTTACAAGCAGGCAACTTGTAAGTGAAGAAGCAACCAGCATGTAGTAACAGGGCATATCCTTGCACGTAGCGCGATCGATTGCCTGTCGGTGACTTGTTGACGAGCCTCAGAAGAGTGATCCTCTCTAAAACTAAGAAATCCGCAACCTTTCCTGCTAATTGGAAGAGGAAATTGGGGAACAGAGTCGAAACAGGATTTAGCAGCTATCGAAGATCTGGGGGTACATCTTTGCAGTTTGTGATTTCTGAGACAAGCAGCAGCTATGAGCAGGGTTCTATCAGCGCTGAGACAGGGACGAAAGGGAGAGACTTCCTTTCGGTCCGTGTCCTTCTTGTTATTCTTTGGATTGTCCTTTTTTCAGTGTGCGTATGCGTAAGCCGGGTCATTGCGGCAGAAGTTGGACATGATGAGCATGTCACTCTGCTTCAGGTTGCCGCATCAGAGAAGGATGGATGCACCACAGTGGAAATCTCACTTAGCGGTAAGGCGTCCTACAAGTCATTCATTCTGTCAGACCCGTTGAGGCTTGTATTGGACGTAGAAGGCGCGATTCTTATGTCACGGCCTGAGCCGATACCTATTAATGACGGGATAATTGAAAGAGTGCGAGTAGGTCAGTTTAACCCTTCGGTAGTGAGGGTGGTCTTTGACCTGTCGAGGTCTGCATCGTATACTGTAGTTCAAAGAGAGGACAAGCCTGACGTTATTGAGGTTTCGTTTCCCAAGCGAATAACGGGTGTGGAGTTTTTTGACAGAGATGGACGGGGGGAAGCTGTTATCTACGGAACAGGCAGTCTGCAATACGAGACTTTAAGCCTGTCTGCACCTCCCAGGATTGTTGTGGATTTACCCGGAACGGTTTTGGTTTCAGATGCCATAAGCACAGAGGTTTCTCATCCCCACGCGACCAGGGTTCGAGCAAGCCAGTTTACACCTGACACAGTCCGAGTGGTGTTAGACCTTGCAGAAGCGGCGACTTACTCTGTCTTTACATCGTCGGACAGGCCGGGGGAAGTAATAATTGATTTGGGCTATCGAATTCTTGGGGCTGACTTTGAATCTGATGAGAAGTCAACGATAGTAAGTGTGTTATCCACAGGCCACGCTGAGGTCAAATCAATGGTTCTCACTCACCCTCCCAGGATCGTAATGGATTTTGAGAATTCAACTTTGGACACGAAAGAAAGAGTCGTTCCTGTGGGAGACACTGCGGTAGAGAGGATCCGCCTGGCGCAGCATGACCCTATGACTGTCCGTGTAGTCCTGGATCTAAATTACTATGTGGGACATTCTTTGCCAAGCAGGGAGGATGGGGGAGAGGCAAAAGTTGAAGTGCTTAAATCACCTATAGCGAAGGAGAGAATAGTAATAGACCCAGGTCATGGGGGGACGGATCCGGGAGCTATTGGTTCTACCGGCCTTCAGGAGAAGGCCGTAGTCCTTGATATTTCAAAGAGAGTTGCAACGCAGCTTCAGGCAATGGGGGCTGAAGTTATCCTGACACGTTCGGATGATACCAGTGTCAGCCTGCCTGAACGTGTGAGAGCTGCTTCAAATGCGCGTGCTGACGCATTTATCAGTATACACGCTAATGCGTCCAGAAGCGGAGGGCCTACAGGGACTGAGACTTTATATGCCAACACAGCGCCTATGAGCAAGGTCCTGGCTGAGCACGTCCAAGGTGCTCTTGTAAGTCGAATCGGACAATTTGACCGTGGGGCGCGTGAGAGGAACGATCTCATGGTGATTCGGGAAGTCAAGTGTCCTGCATGTCTTGTGGAAGTGGTTTTCATGTCGAATCTCCAAGAAGAGATGCTTCTT
This sequence comes from Bacillota bacterium, assembly GCA_012518595.1. Lineage (GTDB taxonomy): Bacteria > Bacillota > SHA-98 > UBA4971 > UBA4971 > UBA4971. Next base: position 10,872 of record JAAYRV010000139.1, on the reverse strand, counting down.
CTTGATCCTGCATTCCGGCAGAAAGCTGCCCAAGGCATCACAGCCGGAATAGCGTCTTATTTTCAGTGGCGTAAGGACCGGCAATCAGGGGCATCAGAAGGGGCGGACACGAAATTGCCTGCGTCGAGAGATGCGAAGGCTTCCCCGGTACAGGAAGGAAGGAGCTGGGATGAGGGCGCAGGGGATGAGTCGCGTGATGCAGGAGCCGCGGAGATCCCTGAGAACCCGCATTGAACTGCAATCCCAACCTGATTTTTTTTGTGCTTTAGGCTGAAGTATGACATATAATAACCATCGTAGCATTCGTTGCCGGGGGTGAAGTTTTTGAATTCGCGACCAATCGGTGTTTATGACTCAGGGGTAGGAGGGCTTACGGTTGTCCGTGAAATATCCTCCAAGTTGCCCTGGGAGCGGGTGGTGTATTTCGGGGACACTGCCAGGGTTCCATATGGAGAGAAAACAGCCCGTGATCTCCTTGGGTTTTCTCGTGAAATCATTGAATTCTTGATAGGCCAAGATTCTAAGTACATTATCGCTGCATGCAATACTACCGCTTCACAAGTGTTGGATGACGTGAAGAAAGAGTTTGATATTCCCATCATCGGCGTTCTGCGTCCAGGGGCGTACGCTGCATCAAGAGCTACGCGTACCGGCAGAATCGGTGTTATTGCAACAGTTGGGACAACCAGGAGCGCGGCCTATGAGAAGACGATAAAGGAATACGTGCCTGATGCGAAGGTATTCAACGTGGCTTGCCCGGAGCTGGTTCCACTTATTGAAAGAGGCGACCTTAACTCGGCGGAAACAATTCGCGTGCTTCATTATTACCTTGACCCGTTGATGGAGGAGGATATTGATGTTCTCGTCTTAGGCTGCACTCACTATCCTTACCTCATTGAGCATATTGCGCGGATTACCGGGCCTCACGTTGAGATTGTGGATCCTGCGACAGAGACCGTGACTGCAACGGCTGCAGCTCTTCAGGAGTTAGGCTTGCAGAGCCAGGAGAAATCCGGGCAACATGAATTTGCCGTAAGTGGAGACCCTATGCGGTTTGCCACTGTAGGAAGGAAGCTCTTAGGTGATAGCTTGACCGGAGTCAGACAAGTGAACTTGTCTGACGAAAGGGCCAAGATGTCTGCAGGCAATCGCGGCATATGATTTATCTTTTTGAAGTTCGACTGCTGAAATCGGACTGTTTTCCACCGGTGATGATAGGCTGACAGCGGAGGTGTAATTTGCATGGCTAGGCACGATGGAAGAGCTTTGACGGACATGAGACCTGTGAAAATTACAAGAGGGTTCACCAAATACGCAGAAGGGTCTGTGTTGATTGAGGTCGGTGACACGAAGGTGGTATGCACAGCGTCAGTTGAAGATAGGGTGCCTCAGTTTTTGAAAGGGCAGGGCAAAGGTTGGGTCACCGCGGAATACGGCATGCTGCCACGGGCGACCGGCGAACGAAACCCTAGGGAGGCCGCAAAAGGCAGGTCAGGACGTACATATGAAATTCAAAGATTGGTAGGGCGGGCGCTGAGATCTGTAGTGGATCTGGAGGCTCTCGGCGAACGGACTGTTTGGTTGGATTGTGATGTGATACAAGCTGACGGTGGGACGCGGACTTCCGCGATAACCGGTGCTTTTGTGGCTTTGGTGGATGCTGTAAACAGCATGTTTCCCAATGAAAACCCAGGGAATCACAGGCGTTTTCCTGTGATTGACTTTATTGCTGCGACCAGCGCAGGTATAGTTGACAGACAGGTAATGTTGGACTTGAGTTTTCAAGAGGACTCACGGGCAAGTGTGGATATGAATGTAGTTATGACTGGACACGGACGGCTTGTTGAGGTTCAAGGCACGGCTGAAGGAAATCCCTTTACAAAGGCTGAGTTGGATGAGATGCTTCAGATCGCGGGGCATGGAATTGCCGGCCTCATTGATGTGCAAAAAAAGGTGTTAGGCGATCTTGCCCTGAAGGTGGGGCGGTGAAATGTCGCGCCTTGTTCTGGCAACGAAGAATCCAGGGAAAGTCTTGGAGATCAAGGAGATTCTAAGGAATCTGCCTCTCGAAGTTGTGGCGCTTTCTGCATACGGGGATATCCCTGACATTCAGGAGGATGGTGAGACTTTCGAGGACAATGCCATCTGTAAGGCGCTGGCAACGGCAAAGGCCACAGGAGAGGTGGCGCTTGCAGACGATAGCGGGCTTGAGGTTGATGCTCTCCATGGGGCACCGGGCGTTCATTCTGCGAGGTTTGCCGGGGAAGATCTCCCTCGCGGTCGGGAGCGGGACAAGACCAACTATGAGAAGCTCTTGTCCTTGCTAAAGGGTATAGAAGATGCCAAAAGGACTGCAAGGTTCAGGTGTGTTGTGGCTATTGCCGCCCCTTCCGGGAAAGTCAGGTTAGCGGAAGGGATATGCGAAGGCAAGATAGCTATTGCGCCGGACGGGTGCGGCGGATTCGGATATGATCCGGTCTTCATTCCCCTTGGATATACCAGGAGTTTTGCAGCGTTGCCTCAGGATGTCAAAAATGCCATGAGCCACAGAGCTGTGGCGCTCAAGGCTGCCCTTCCTCTTATTGAGGAGTTTTTTCAGTTGTCATAGCTGCTGCGATATTGGTGCCATGCGGTTAAGGGGCATGTTATGAATCATGGCGTATATGTGATCCTGGGCAGGATCCACGTGTGGCTGTGGGGCAGGCTGTCTGTGTAGATTCGACGCAGGGTGCTTGTATAGAAGGTGTATCCTGAGAACTAACGAGGTATACGCCTGTGACTGTTAGGATCCCTCCTAGCAGTCTAGTGAAAGACACCGGTTCCCCAAGGAAGATTCTCGCTCCTAACACGCTGACAAACGGAACGAGGTTTATGAAGCTTGTAACCACAGTCGAGCTCAGGCTCTTAAGGGCAAAAAGATGCCTTCTTTCAGAGGTTTGACATAGAGTCCGGCTTCGCGTATACTATCGTTGTCACCCAAAGACGGTCCGTCCGTCAGTCCGTCAATAACCTCGACGGTCCGTCGATTGCTTCTCGACATCAAATTCGGGGCGTAGCGTAGTTTGGCTAGCGCGCCTGCTTTGGGAGCAGGAGGTCGGAGGTTCAAATCCTCTCGCCCCGACCATTAGCCTATCACCTGGTTCTCAACACGCGACCAACCGGTTATGGACCTCTTTCTTTTTTCAACCTCCAGTCGACCATGAGTCTGCTGTTTTCTATTTACTCCACTATTTACTCCAGAGACAATGGCATTGCGATTCAATTCTGCGCTATCCTCAACCAACTCAGGCAGCTGGTGAAGTAAACCTATGAAGGGAAAAGCTGGTTTTCGGAGAATAATTAAAAGAGGTTCATCAAGGACTTAATTAGGAGGGTCGTATATGTTAAGGATGCCAGGGAAGAAGGGTCTTCGTTTACCGGTTCTTGTGGTTGCATTGGTTGTTGTTTGTGCTGCATATGCAGGTTTAGCAGCTGCTTCTGAGAACGGTGTTGTCATCCTCTATATGAATGATGTCCATGGTAGACTTGAGTCTTTTAAAGGACAGGACGATGCGCCTATCGGTGGATTAATCAAATTGGCGACGCTCGTGGAAGATATCGTCGGAGAGAAAGGCGACAATGTGATTATTCTAAATGCAGGAGACGCACTGCATGGGACCAACATTGTCAATTTGTTCGAAGGTAAGCCCATGGTCGAGGCTTTGGAAGCCATTGGAATCGATGCCATGGCAGTAGGTAACCATGAATTCAACTTCGGTCAGGCTGCATTGCTAAAGAGGGCTGAAGAGGCGAAATTCGTATTTCTTTCTGCAAATACAATTGAGGCAGATAGCAGGCGCGCTCTGTTCCCAGGCGCAGTAATCCTGCCTGTGGATGGAAAAAGAGTAGGGATATTCGGATTAACCACAGTTGATACTCCTACAGTAACACACCCGAAAAACGTTGAGGGCTTGGAATTCTTGGATCCAATCAAGGTCTCAGGCTGGATGGTTTCGTACCTCCGAAACCAAGAGAAGGTTGACCTCGTCATCGGACTTACACACATAGGGTACGATGATGACAGGTTGCTTGCCGCCAGTGTCCCAGGTATTGATATTATCGTCGGCGGACATAGCCACACAAAGCTTGATCAGCCTGAGAGAGTCAATGACACAATAATAGTCCAATCAGGCGAACATGCCCAAGCTCTGGGTAGTCTTGAAGTCAGTCATCAGGATGGCAAAGTCACTGACTATGCAGGTGCTCTTATTCCTTGCGCTCCTGAGGTTGTGGATGACAGCAAGATAGGGGAGATTGTCAGGGCCTATAACAAAGAGCTTGAAGTGAAGCTCGGAGAGGTCATCGGTGAGGCTGTTGTCGCTCTTGACGGAGAGCGAGCCAATGTCAGAACGAAAGAGACCAATCTCGGGAATCTTGTAGCTGATGTTATGCGTGATGCAGGATCCGCAGATATTGCCTTGACAAACGGCGGCGGGATTCGAGCATCGATTAATGCAGGCGCTATCACTGTTGGAGATGTATTCACTGTCTTGCCGTTTGATAACACCCTTGTTGTGTTGGAGGTAACCGGCGCCAATATTAAGGCTGCTCTGGAAAGGTCAGTAAGTGAGTATCCGGATCAGTTAGGCGCATTCCTTCAAGTGTCCGGCCTCTCGTTTGAGTTCGATCCTGCGAAAGCTCCCGGTGAGCGTGTGGTATCTGTGTCAGTGGACAATAAGCCACTGGATGAGCAGAAGGCCTACACAGTCGCGACCAATGATTTTGTTGCAGCAGGCGGCGATGGCTATGACATGCTAAAGGACGCCAAAGTCGCTTTTGAATCCGGCGAGATGTTGCGGGATATATTTGCCGGGTACATTAAAGCGCAGAACAAGGTGTCTCCTGACATTGAAGGAAGGATAGTCGTAAAATAGGATGTTGGCCCGGGCCGAAGAGGGCTTGCGGAGAACGAAGGCTTTCGTTTGGCCTTATCAGGCCCGGGCGTGATATACTGCCGGGTAATATCAGCATCACACATGGAATGCTCCGAGAAAACCTGCGTCCGCGCGTTTTTGTACAGCAACGGAATCATGTCATTAGCATAATATTTAGTTTGGCACGTGTTTCCTTGACACGCATAGTATGGGATGCAATAATACTTTCGGCACCACTATAACGTTATAGCCTGTTCGCCTAGCCGGGTTTGTTGTGGAAGAGTCGTGCTGCCTGTGGCCGATTTACCGTGCGCCCTTTGAAATCTGCCATGTGCAAGCAAGGGGAACTGTCAAAAACATGGGACGCTTGAAGTGCCTTAAGTATGGGCTGACAAGGTATAGTCGGCAAATATATAGAGGGGGTAGCGTTAAGCTATGGAACGGTGGGTTTTAAGAGCTTCGGCAGTTCTGGTGCTCATGGCGGTTGTAGTAGGTCTGGCGCCCACAATTGTGTCAGCTCAGGATGAGCCGTTATACGTGGCTCTTATTTGGCATAATCATCAACCGTTTTACAAGAACACTGCGACGGGATTGTACATGATGCCGTGGGTCAGGATGCATGCTGCAAAGGATTACTATGATATGGCTGCGATTCTAAAAGATTACCCGAATGTGCATGCTACATTTAATCTTGTCCCTTCATTAATCTTCCAACTTGATGAGTACTCAGAAGGCGCAAAAGATATTCAATTGATTCTCAGCGAGAAACCGGCATCTAATCTGACCGGGGAAGATAAGGACTTTATCCTGAGAAGGTTCTTTGACGCCAATTGGGAGCAAATGATTAAGAAGTACCCAAGGTACTGGCAGCTTCTTCTGAAGCGTGGTGAGACTGTCTCAGACAGCTCAATTTCCGCGGCAATTGAGCGATTCACAGAAGACGATTTTAGAGATCTCCAAGTCTGGTTCAATCTGGCTTGGCTCGATCCGGACTTCATAGAGGAAGACCCTGTTATGCAAGGCCTTGCAGAAAAAGGGCAAGGTTTCACTGAAGAAGAGAAAGAAAAGGTCTTGGCAAAACACATAGACATTGTGGGAAAGGTCATCCCGCTTCACAGGGAGATGCAGGATTCAGGACAGATTGAAGTGACCACTACCCCATTTTATCATCCAATTATGCCACTTCTCTACGATGTGAGGCTTGCGCGTGTTGCGAGTCCGAATTTGGAACTTCCGGGAGAGCCTTTTGCATATCCTGAAGATGTCGAGGCACAGCTTCAGATGGCGATTGAGTCATATGAGGATCATTTCGGAAGGAGGCCCAGGGGCCTTTGGCCGTCTGAACAGGCTGTAGGCCAGGATATTGTTGGGCTTATCCATGATGCCGGATTTCAATGGATGGTATCCAGCGAAGGAATTCTAGCCCGCTCCCTGGGGATAAGTCTGCGGGACGGCACAGGTAACGTGACTCGTCCGGATCTCATGTATAAGCCTTATCTCGTCGAAGAAAACGGCAAGACAGTGACAATCCTTTTCCGTGATATCGTGCTGTCGGATAAGGTTGGGTTCAGCTATACGGGAATGAATGGTCGCGCTGCTGCCATGGATTTCATGGACTATTTGGGGAAAGTCAGGCGCGACTTATCCGGAAAGCCTGGCCCGCATATTATAACTATTGCCCTTGACGGAGAGAACTGCTGGGAGTATTACGAGAATGACGGTAAGGAGTTCCTCCATACCCTTTATGAGATGTTGAATAGCGATCCTAGGTTCCGACCTGTCACTGTAAGCGAATTCCTTAAAGAGCATCCCGCAACCACGAAGATCCCCAAGCTTTTCACAGGATCGTGGATTGACAGCAATCTTGAGATTTGGATAGGTGAGACTGAAGAGAACAGGGCATGGGACTACCTTGCCAAAGCCAGGCGCGTCTTAGCTGAGTATACTCAGGAAGCAGCCGCCGGGAAAGCGGATGCCGGCGAGATGAGTATGGTTGAAAAGGCGTGGGATGAGTTTTATGCAGCTGAAGGAAGTGACTGGTTTTGGTGGTACGGGGATGACCAGGATTCCGGGCAGGATCATGCTTTTGACGAACTCTTCAGGGTCCACCTGCAGAATGTTTACTCCTATATAGGTCTGCCTGTGCCGGCATACTTATACATGCCGATTATTCCGAAAGAGCCTGCGGCACCTGACGAGAAGATGAAGGATTTCATGAGGGAGGCTGAGGCTGACGGCATAATCCGGCCCGGTGAGTGGAATCAGGCTGCTCTTTACTTCAAGCAAGAGGCGGCTCCTCTTCCCGGCGAAGCCGCCGAAAATGTTTTGCGTGCCTTATGGTTGGGAGTTGACGCCGAGAACCTCTATGTTCGTGTGGATTTGAAGGGCGGACTCAAGGACTTCTATGGTACCGACTCATCAGTGGCTTTGTATCTCACAAATCCCAGACTGATGGAAGTCAACAGCATGCCACGGTGGAGTCAGGAAGGGCCGGATGCGACAGTAGTCGGATTTTCTCCGGGGACAGAAATCCTTGTGGATTTTCAGGAGATACCCAGGCCCGGAACTGCAAAAGCTAAGTTAGCATTTGCCGACGGCAACGAGCAATGGGTTGACGCAAGACCGATAACCACATCAGGCGTGGATCACACTATTGAGATAAAGCTGCCGTTTACAGATATCAATCTGAAACCGGGAGACGTTGTAAGTCTTGCTGCAGTGGCTTCGCGAGAGGGAAAGAATGCGGATATGATTCCTTACGAGGGGCCTTGTGCGTTCAGGGTGCCTGAAGTCGTCGTAGGAACCACCCTCTTTAGGTGGGATGATCCACAGGGTGATGACTACGGTCCAGGCTCATACACGTATCCACTGAGCCCGGTATTTACGCCAGGCGTGTTTGATATGTTGTCCTTTGAAGTAGTTGACGTAAAGGACGATATTGTATTCCAAGTTGAGTTTGCGGGTGAAATCACAAACCCATGGAACTCGCCGATTGGAGTTGCCCTGCAGACTATCGACATTTACATTGACACTGACGGCAAGCACAGTTCAGGAGAAACTAAAGCCTTGGGCGGGCGGAACGTGGTGTTCTCACCGGAATGCGCATGGGAGTACGCTATTTGGATGGAAGGCTGGATGCAAAGCATTTTCACATCTGACGGGAGAGAACTTGACGGAGCGGTAAGAGTGAGCGTAGATACGCTAAACAACGTTATCTCCATCCATGTACCCAAATCTGTCCTGGGTGAGCCTAAACCACACTGGGGGTACCAGGTATTCATTTTGAGTCAGGAAGGTTATGCCGCCACCGGTAACCTTAGGGTGAGAGAAGTCCAAGAGACTGCGCAAGAGTGGAGGCTCGGAGGCGGGCACGATTCAAACATAAATCCCAACGTCTTGGATCTCCTGGCCCCTCCAGGAATGACGCAGGAAGAGATTCTGGGCGCCTATGACGTAAACACAGGCAAGCTGGCTGAAGTGCCTATGGTGTATGGTTTGGAGAAGTGAAGAGTCTGTTTATTCTCGGAAGGGACTGAGATATCTCCATGCTGTAATTCCCGGGGGTTAAGGTCAAGAACCAGGTGGTCTCGAGGTGTGGAGCCCCCGGGTTAGCATGGAGAGATACAGGGTATGCAACAAGTTTGTCGTGGATGGGACGGTGTGGGTTCGAGACATGAAAGCAGAGGAGTTCCGTGACGACGCTTACGGGGGAAAGAAGTCAGTCACCGTAGTCGGTGACCTGGAATTGCTAAAAGCTCCGTGTAGCATGGGAGACGGCGAGATAGTGACGGAAGCGTTCCGACATGAAAAGACGTCCCCGTACGTTGAACGCAAAGACCGTGAAACCGTTGCTATCAGACTGCGGGCCAGGACATCTGATGTAGAAGAAGTCCGCATGGAGTACGTGTTGAGCCCATCCGGGCGCGATGGTTTTGGCGATAACTCTGACAAGAGGGCAGCCGGCGGCGTCTGCCGGAATGCACTTATGGAGCCTTATGCGACTGTCGGGGGTTTTACGTATTATCGAGCAGAGATTCCGGCTTCGGAAGGTCTCTTGTATTATCGATTCGCTCTGAAAGACGGTAACACGAAGGTTTGGTACACTGCCGGAGGGGTAAGCCAGGATGTGCCTGATACAGATGACTTATTTGAGTTGGATCTTGCCGGGGTTCCGGTCTTCGAGCCCCCGGAGTGGGTGAAGGATGCTGTATTTTATCAGATATTTCCCGAGAGATTCGCAAACGGCGACCCGACCAATGATCCATTTGCTGTTCGTAGCTGGGGTGGAACTCCGACAACCGGTGACTTTTTCGGCGGTGACTTCCAGGGAGTCATAGACAATATCCCCTACCTCGAGGAGCTTGGGATTACCGCAATTTGGTTTAATCCTATTTTTGAGGCGCCGTCAAATCACAAGTACGATACGTCCGACTACATGAAGATTGATCCGAGTTTTGGCGACCTGGACAAGTTCAAAGAAATGGTATCCGCGCTCCATGATGCGGGAATCAGAGTTGTTCTGGACGGGGTTTTCAATCATACAGGATACACCTTCTGGGCATTTCAAGATATTGTCAAGAAAGGTCGAGATTCCCGTTATGCGGACTGGTACCATATTCACGATTTCCCAATCCGCAGGGCGCCAAAACCCAATTATGAGGCATGGTGGGGATTTCCGGACTTGCCTCAGCTTAACATGGAAAACCTTGAGGTTCGCGGTTACATCTTGAACGTAGTCAGATACTGGATGGAATTAGGGGTTGACGGATGGCGATTGGATGTTCCCAATGAGATCGGCCACTTTTTTTGGAGAGAATTTCGCGACCATGTTAAGGAGATCAATCCTGACGCATATATCGTAGGTGAGATTTGGCACAACGGAAGTCCTTGGCTTCAAGGGGATCAGTTCGACGCAGTCATGAATTATGTATTCCGTGACGCAGTCTTGGACTTCTTCGCAAGAAAGACGTGTGAAGCTTCGGATTTAATGACTAGGCTTGAGTCCACAAGGGCTGATTATCCCGATGCTGCATCAATGGTCCTCCTGAACTTATTGGGCAGCCATGACACAGAGCGAGCGCTTACTGCTTTCTGTGGAAGCAAGAAGCAGATTATTCCTGCAATTGTGTTTCAGATGACCTATCCAGGCACCCCTATGATTTATTATGGCGACGAAATCGGGATGACGGGGGCTAAGGATCCCGGGTGCCGTGGGACCATGATCTGGGATGAGTCTAAACAGGATCGGGAGCTTCTTCAGTTATATCAAAACCTAATCTATCTACGAAAGAGCAGTATTGCGCTAAGGCGCGGGAACATGCGTTGGCTACTGGCTGATGATCCCACACGGACATTCGCGTTCACCCGTGCTTATGAGGGCGAAGTTGTAGCGGTCGTAATATGCGCAGGAGACACCGGCGCATCATTGGACCTCTCTCCGGACAACGTCGCTGACGGTATGGTTTTTGTTGACGCTTTTACAGGGCAATCTCACGTGATCTCCGGCGGACGATTGCGGATTCATGACTTAGGCCCTTTTCAAGCGCGTGTCTTGGTCGGTCCATACTCGGCATGCTCCGAACAATGCTCCGGAAAAATCCTTGACAAGTCTGGCAGTCCATGCTAGAGTATGCGTAAATCGGCACATCCTGGTAAAAGAACCTGCGCAGGTGCAAAAGTATGCAGGATGAAGACGATACGATCGAATGTCATGATAAGAAAAAGCTATGATGGGGATAAGTAGACTGGCTACAGAGTCTAAGCGAGCCGGGGACGGTGAAAGCCCGGCACCACGTACCGGTTGAAACACCCCCCGGAGCGCAAACCGAAACCGGGTCGCATGCACAAGTTGTGTTGTGGTTCCATTATGAGAGTAGGCTTTGACGGGTCCCGCCCGTTACTGCGGGGAGGTATAAGCACGAAGGGCCCATCGAGGCTGCGTGCCGTACCGGATAATGAG
>JAAYRV010000138.1 GCA_012518595.1 Bacillota bacterium | reverse complement strand
CACTCCTCCTTTCAGAAGCCGCCTGAGTCTGCCTTTCATGAAGGCTCGGGCGACCTAAAGAGTAGGCCGGTTCTGCGCAACTCGACTTTTACCGTCACTTTGGCAGCGGCACTGGGAAATTCCTCCGTCCAGTCCAGATCCATCCAATCTTGCCATGTTGTCACCAGGTGTCTGGCTTTGTTTCCGAACGCAAAAATATCAGACGAAAACTCAGTTTGAGCTTTTTTGATAATGTCCCTACAGCCCTCCTCTATCTGGTTGGCAAGTTGCTTTTCAACCGCTTCAAGTACTTTTGGGTCTGCATAATCTTCCTTGCCCTGACTCCCTACAAGCCCTCCTTCCAATGTGATATTGACATTGATGTGAAACCTATTTCCATCTTTCTCTACGCGAAGCTGTGTAGGCCTGGCAAGTCGTAAATCCGCAGCGACGAATCTACCATGATCAAGAGGATCCTCTGCGACAGTAATGCCCTGTTTGAAGGTCCCGCGGAGATATAGAACATATCTTACCTCTTCCCCGGTAATCTCCCCTACCATCTTGTCCCCTCTGAAGACTGCTGCGCCCAGCAATTCAACAGGGTTCCCGCCTATTGACGGAGATTTTCCGGCGATATGGTTGATATCTGATTTTTCTATGGGTATAAATTTCAGAGATTCGCCTTCACTTTTCGCCTCGTCCTTCTTTTTCTCGCCTTTCTCCTCAGGTGATTGGTGTTTGCTAATTCCGGCAAGGATCGTAAGGGGTTCCTCACCTAATGATTGCATTCCCACCAAGAACCTATGGAGCTGGGATGCAGGGATCAGCCCTGCCTTTCTGCAGGCGAGGGCAAGCAGTTCCAGGTTTTTTGCCGGGTTTTGCTCGAGAATAGGCTTGTTCGCGCTAATAAATTCGCGGGCAGTGCCTTTGGCTATGACGACAAACATAGTCCTTCTTATTTCATGAAATCTCACCAGCTCTGAAACGTAAGGCGCCAGGCCTTGCTTGGCAAGATCTTCACCGACAACCAGTAGTTTACCGTGCACAAAAGACAGGCGTCGATCTATATATGTGTTTGCCATGTCAATAAGCCCCAGAATGGATCTGCCTCTCATCGTAGTAATAAGGCTTGCCTCAGTGCCTCCTCCACCTGCACTTGGCCCTCCTCCCTCTGCGCCTCCGCTGGCTACGGCTCTGGGAACTGCGATTTGAAATGTGACATACACAGAGTCGTCGTCAGCCTTATCAAGGCCGATTGCCATGACCAGCGCCAGATCGTCCACTTCCGTTCTGCCCCAACAGCCTCCGATTATCAATGCGCATGTGACTATGAGCGCAACTATTATCATAGTTTTTGCATAGTGCAAGAGACCGCTTACCTCCTGTTAATCTTGGAGCCTGCCTTAAGCCTGGCAGTTAGAAGCAAAATCAAAGGTATAACGAATATCGCTAACCCGCCATAGGTTTTTACTATCATGAAATCAACATATGTAGCCTCAGGGACGTCAGAAGGCACTAAGGCGAAAGTGAATCCAAGGATTGCGAAAGCCGGCAGAAGAGGCTTGTATGATGGAAGCTTCAGCATGTCCTGGATGATTCGAGCTGCTGTGTATCCACTAAGCGCCAGGTGGATACATGCGCTGATAACCCAAAGAAAAACGAAGGCTACTTCAATGCGTTGAAGGAATCGTCCCATGTATATCAAGGTTGATGCCTCGTATCCCGGGTACGCAATATGCAAGCTTAAGGGATACGGGAATACTGCGGAATAGTTCAGTGTTGACACAACCATGAAAGAAGCTGCCACAAGAAGACTTGCAAGGCCCATCTTCTGCACTTTATGTTCTTCGTCGAGTTGTCCTACAATGATGCTGAGAAACAGGACCTCACCTGCAATTCCCGAGTGAATCACCCCGTTGTAGAGCAACTTCCCGAGGCCCGGTCCGAACAGCGGGAATATGGTATCAAAGTCACTTTGAGGCAGTAACAAGACATTAAGCAGAATGAGTGTGCCAATAATAAGGGGCATGCCGACCAATGCAGCCCTTGTTATTGCTTCAAGCCCCATATATGCGGCAACCAGGGTTGCAATGATAAAGACTGCCATAATCACTGAGAGCGGGGTGCGCGGAAGCAAAGCAGTGCTTACTGTCTCGGAGAATTCCCGGATTAGAATCACTGTCGTGGCGAAGAAGAAAGCGAAATATCCCAGTGAAGCAATGATGCCGATTACAGGGCCGGCGGCTTCCTCACTTGCTTGAATTAGGTTTCCCCCCGGGTAACACTTTAATAGAGCTATTATAATGAGAAAGCCCAGGGTCGCTGTGATAAAGCTTATGATGGGAACAACCCAGGCTGCAGTTTGGCCCATTTCAGCCATATGCTGCGGAAAAGATATCAGGAGTTTTGTGGACAAAAAATAGACGGTGGCTGCTATGGCTTCCCTGGTTCCTATCTTTTGGTTACTTTCGTTTGCCATGGTTTTTCCCTTTCGCTCCTCCGGGTTCTGATTTGCCACTGCCCTCGTCTTCAATCCATCCGCGTGATATTGGGGGTTGTCTCTCCTCTTGTTGAGGCTTGAGGAAAGAAGGGCGAATCTCTGATTTCCATACAGGATATCGAAAGAGCGCGTCCCCGCTGGAGCGCGTATACGGAGCGACGGGAGACATATATGGCACGCCAAAGGATTTGAGGTTCACATATGTCGTAAGCTGTATGAACACGCCGATGGCAACACCGTAGAAGCCCAGAGCTGCAGCAAGCAATACGTACACGAATCGATAGAGGCGAATTGCAAAGGCCATGTTGAAATTTGGGACGGCAAATGCCCCCAAAGCTGTAATAGCCACTATGACTACGAGTATAGGACTGACTATTGAAGCTGCGACAGCTGCCTGTCCCAGAATCAGCGCGCCTACTATTCCGAGGGTAGGCCCGATTACACCGGGGATTCTAACTCCGGCTTCACGTATTAGTTCAATGGAAATCTCCATTATCAGCACTTCAACAGCGGTAGGGAAAGGCACTTTTTCGCGGCTGGCGGCTATGGCTAAGAGGAGATCTGTTGGAATCATTTCCGGATGGAAATTAGTCAGCGCAAGATATATTGCAGGCAAGAATATGGCTAATATGAGGGCCAAAGTTCTGATTGCCCTAAGAAATGCACCAAAGGGCCACCTAAGAAAATAGTCTTCTGCGGATTGCAGGAGTGACCAGAAAGTAGCCGGGAGCACGAGTCCAAACGGGCTGCCGTCAAGCATAATCCCAACGTACCCTTCTGCGAGAAATGCTGCCATTCTATCCGGCCGTTCCGTAGAAATGGTTTGCGGCGCTAAGACATAAGGTTTCTCCTCTATGAACTGCTCAAGGATTCCTGTGTCCTGTATATGATCTGCCTTAGTCTCCAATATTCTTCTTTTGACTTCATCTACCAGCTCAGGATTGGTCAGACCCTCTATATACAGGACAGCGCAATCCACTCTTGACAGCGTGCCTACTTTCAGCATTTCACTGATAAGATCAGGTGTGCGCATTCTCCTTCTAATGAGCGCAAGGTTGCTCTTCAGGGTCTCATTGAAGGCTTCTTGAGGACCTCGGACTACCATTTCAGCTGAAGGCTTGTCTATACTCCTATGTTCCCATGACCTGGTCTCTATGGAGAGAGCAATATCGCTTTCCTCAATGAGCAGGCACGTGGCGCCTGAAAGAACATCTTCTGTTACTGCACGGAGGTTATCCACTTCTGTTACCTGATTGCCAGGAAGCAGTCTTCGCTTGACCATTTCCAGGCGATCGTCTGTTTTCCCGTCATTCAGGTTGGCAATGAGCATCAAGGGTTGGAGGATAGCGAAGTCAATTGTGTCTCTCGAAGCCAAGCTGTCTATGAATATGATTGACGCTCTTGTTTCAGGAATAGTCGGTATGTCAAACTCTCTTATTACTACATCTGCATTAGTGCCGTGGTGAAGGATTTTCTTCAAGGCGTTGAGGTTTGCATCGAGACCTTTGGTAAGGGGTTTCATTTCGCAACCATCTGTCTTGCCGGTTGAAGGCGAATCATCGGGCGGAGAGATCTCACCGGAAGAATCTTGTTTTGACCCGAGATTGATGCCTTCAATTCTTCTCGGTAGGACACGATTTTGACTGACCGCTGATTTGCGTCTCGCTCTAATACGCCGGCGTCCGGACCTTGTATCCTGTGGAGGTTTTTGCATCTTCTGTTCTTGGACATTAGGTTCTCTTCCGGCACAGGCGTCAGACCGGGTTTCGTCTTCCGGAGGATTAAATGACAGAAGTGAGATGAGCTTCTGCAAAAACATGCCAATTAGTTGCACCTAGAGGCCTCCGCTCTTGCTACCCGTGAGTAGCTTAAGAATTGCTCAATTTAGGTATTCCCCGGCGATGCTCAACTATTCCCGTTCGGCACAGGATGAGCAAGTTATACACTGAGAGACTGATAAGTTCTTCACATGAGTTCACGCGAGTTCGTTGATATGGCTATTATAGTGTGGTATACTACGCATTGGCGTTATCACGCACGCTTCTTGACCTTGGTATCGGTGCCCTTGATACGGGTTATGCCTAGGAATGAGAGAAGCGGAGGAAAAACCGAACAGGGAGGAGGTGAGATTATGGCAGTAGTCACGATGAAGCAACTACTTGAAGCAGGCGTCCATTTCGGGCATCAAACCAGGCGTTGGAATCCTAAGATGAAGCCGTATATCTTCACCGAGCGCAACGGGATATACATTATTGATCTGCAGAGAACCGTGAAAATGATGGAGGACGCATATTCATTCGTAAAGGATGTAGTGGCGGATGGAGGCACTATTCTGTTCGTCGGCACAAAGAAACAGGCCCAAAGCACGATCAGAGAAGAAGCTGAGCGTTGTGGTATGTTCTACGTCAACGTGCGGTGGTTGGGTGGAATGCTCACCAACTTCCGGACGATAAGAAAACGTGTCCGGCGCCTCCAAGAAATTGAGCAAATGGA
Source organism: Bacillota bacterium (assembly GCA_012518595.1). Classification (GTDB taxonomy): domain Bacteria; phylum Bacillota; class SHA-98; order UBA4971; family UBA4971; genus UBA4971. The sequence goes on along the minus strand of JAAYRV010000138.1, from coordinate 39,885 downwards.
AACCGACGGTTCCTTTACCGTGCTGCCGAAGAAGGAAGTCCTTCAACTCATAAAGGAGAAACAGAAGCTGGAGAAGTTCTTAGGCGGCGTACGTGATATGGAGAAGTTACCTGATGCAGTTTTCATAGTTGATCCGCGTAAGGAGCGAATAGCAGTGCAAGAAGGGAGAAAGCTCAATATACCAATAATCTCTATAGTAGACACAAATTGCGATCCGGACGAAATAGACTACGTCATTCCCGGTAACGATGATGCTATCCGTGCTATCAAGCTAATATGCGGTAGGATTGCAGATGCTGTTATCGAAGGTCTCGAGGGAATGGATGCAGCATCTCTCGAAGGCGATATGGCTCAATCTCCGGTCGGAGAAATCAGAGAGGATGAAATTGCCGACGAGATACAAGACAGCGTAACTGACGTTGTGGAAATGCCTCTTGATAACGATGTCGTGGAAATTGTTGAGATGGATTGAGTTGGATAACGGTAGCGCGAATGATGACAGTGGTAACGGGTAAGTAGTCTATGTAAGGAGGTAGGACTTGTGGCAATTACAGCCGAACATGTTAAGGAACTACGGGAAAGAACCGGTGCCGGTATGATGGATTGCAAGAATGCTCTTGCTGAGACCGGTGGCGACATGGAAAAGGCCGTGGCCTATCTCCGTGAGAAAGGCCTGGCAAAAATGGTGAGGAGAGCCAGCAGGGTAGCTGCGGAAGGGATAATCGAATCTTATATCCACCATGGAAGTAAGATTGGAGTCCTTGTCGAAGTCAACTGTGAGACCGACTTTGTGGCGCGTACAGATGATTTCCAAAGCCTTGCCAAAGAAATTGCTCTTCAGATTGCAGCCTCCAGGCCTCTTTTCGTGTCACGAGAGGATGTTCCCGAGTCAGTTCTGGAGAAGGAGAAGGAAATCCTAAAGGCTCAGGCACTGAATGAAGGTAAACCTGAGAAGATTGCAGAGAAGATCGTGGAAGGACGAATTAAGAAGTTCTACAGCGAAGTGTGTCTCTTGGAGCAACCTTACATTCGTGATCCTGAGAGAACGGTGCAAGATCTCCTTATGGAAGTCTCGGCCAGGACAGGCGAGAAGATGGAGATTAGCCGGTTTGCCAGATTTGAAATCGGGGAAGCCGTAGATAAGCCCAAGAAGCAGGAATGCGAGATTAATTAACTACTGACATTTGGGAGAAGGGAATGGCGGAGGGTGAAAGAATCCCAGGGCAATCCCAGATACAAGAGGATTGTATTGAAACTATCAGGTGAAGCGCTGGCCGGGGCAAGAGGTTATGGAATAGATCTGGATATCGTGCGCGTAATTTCAGAAGAAATCCTTGATGTCCACAGACTAGGTATTGATACTGCAGTCGTTGTAGGCGGAGGGAATATCTGGCGCGGTATTCAGGCTCAGGCAGCGGGTATGGATAGAGCCACCGCAGATTATATGGGGATGCTTGCAACAATAATCAACGCCTTGTCTCTCCAGGATTGCCTGGAGAAACTCGGAGTTGATACAAGGGTGCAGACAGCTATAGAGATGCGGGAGGTTGCGGAGCCCTATATTCGGAGAAGGGCTATTCGCCATTTGGAAAAGGGAAGAGTAGTAATATTTGCAGGCGGGACAGGTAACCCGTATTTTTCTACTGACACTGCTGCTGCTCTCCGCGCCGCTGAAATTGAGGCTGAAGTGTTATTAATGGCAAAGAGGGTAGACGGAGTATACGACAGGGATCCCCTCTCTGATCCCAATGCCAAGCAATTCAAGCGCCTGACATACCTTGAAGTGATAGAAAAAGGTCTCGGAGTAATGGATTCAACCGCAGCTTCCTTGTGCATGGATAACGGAATTCCTATCGTCGTTTTTAACCTGATGAGGTCAGGCAACGTCAAAAGGGCCGTTCTCGGAGAAGATATCGGCACCGAAATCAGGGGGGAGTAATATGCCGGACGACGATTATCGCAAGACTGAAGAAAAAATGAAGGATGTTGTGGAGGCAACCCGGAAGGAGTTTGCGTCAATCAGGACAGGCAGGGCTAATCCTGCCTTGCTGGACAGGGTTAATGTAGAGGCTTACGGTGATGTTTACCCAATAAATCAAGTAGCCAGTGTTTCTGTGCCCGAACCTCGTCTTCTCGTAATTCAGCCGTGGGATCGTAAGCTTGTGTCTGATATCGAACGAGCTATTCTCAAGTCAGACTTGGCCTTAACACCTATGAGCGACGGCTCGGTTATTAGAATACCTATTCCTACGCTTACCGAAGAAAGGCGTCGTGAGTTGGTGAAGGTAGCCAGAAAGGTCGCTGAGGAGATGCGCATTCGTATAAGGAATATCAGGCGCGAAGCCATAGATATCCTGCGCGAACAAGAGAAAAACAAGGAAATAACCGAGGATGACCTAAGGCGCGGCCAGGACGATATTCAAAAGTTGACTGATGCATTTATTGCTGAGGTTGACGGTTTGCTGGAAACTAAAGAAGCTGAAATTATGGAATTCTGAGAGGGGGTGGCCGGGTTGCCACATTTTATCACTGATGATTGCACGAAGTGCGGTACATGCGCAGATGTATGTCCCTTTGAAGCAATCAGTGAAGGAGACGACAAGTATGTGATAGACCCTGACATCTGCACTGATTGTGGTATGTGTGCGGAAGAGTGTCCGGAGGACGCAATCATAGAGGAAGAATAATTCGCATAATCCTGATTTTCAAGGGGAGGTTAACCTCCCCTAAAGATTTTATATAGGTCATATTTGTGTAGCATATTAAGTAAGTGAATGGAGGTTGATGACGGAGAAGTGCTTAGGAAGGCCCTTTTTCGCTTATTTCCAGGCGCCGCAGGACGTCTTGGTGATGATGAGAAGGACATTGACTTTCTGAAGACGCAAGTCCTCCAGGCTAAACTCCCTCTGCATATTGCCATAATCATGGATGGCAACGGAAGATGGGCCCGAAGGCAAGGCCTTCCGCGGCTGTCAGGCCATTCGGAAGGCGGTAGGAAAGCAGAAGAGATCGTCAAATTCGCCCAGGATATCGGAATAAAGCATATGACACTCTACGTATTTTCCACTGAGAACTGGAGAAGACCCAGAGACGAAGTTGAGGGTCTCATGAACCTTCTTGTGGAAATGTTCGAGAGAAGATTACAGGACTTGGTTGATTATGGGGCGAAGATCAGAGTCATCGGGCGTAGGGACAGATTGCCACAGCATGTGCTTCGTGCGATAATCAGAGTTGAAGAGAGAACTCGAACAAACGCTAGAATCCTTGTGAATCTTGCCATAGACTACGGCGGCCGTGACGAAATAAGAAGAGCTGCCGAAGAACTTGCCAAGAAGGCACTTCTAGGTGAGATCAAACCCGAGGATATTCGTGAGGAGCATGTGAGCTCTCACCTGGATACTGCAGGTGTTCCTGATCCTGACCTTGTAATCCGAACCGGGGGAGAGATGAGGATATCCAACTTCCTCATCTGGCAGTCAGCCTATGCCGAACTGGTAGTTACCCCAGTGCTTTGGCCGGATTTTTCCGGACGGGATCTGCTTTTGGCAATATCGGAGTATCAGAAGAGAGATCGAAGATTCGGCAGTCTCCGGAAGTTCTCTTGATCTCCCTGGCGAGAGGAGGGTTCTGACTTGAACCAGAGAGTCGCAAGTGCGCTTGTTGCCATACCCCTTGCACTCTTAGTCATAGTTTTGGGCAGAGCCTATTTAGCTGTGACCTTGCTTATGTTCGGGATATTGGCTGTCAGAGAGTTCTACAAATTGGCTCAATTCTCGGGTTATGGTCCTTTGGAGCCGGTGGGAGTGCTCGGTGTAATTGCCTTTGTAGTTTTCGGCTATTTGGGTTTACAGCAGACCGTAGGTCTTGTTGTGACTGCCATTGTCCTAATGAGTTTGACATGTCAGACACTGGTTTTCGGAGGCCGGAACTCAATTGCCAATTCTGCAATAACGCTTTTTGGATCGGTTTATGTAGGTCTGCCCATGGCAGCCGCTTTCATGCTGCGTTATACCGGCGGAGAGCAGGCCGGGTTTGGGTACCTCTTATTAGCTATTCTTACTGTGTGGGCTACTGATACAGGCGCGTATTATGGCGGAAGAGCCTTTGGCAAGCGTAAGCTGGCGCCTAGGGTAAGCCCGAATAAGACTTGGGAAGGAGCGGTCATAGGTCTGGCTTGTGGTGTCGTAACAGGCATTATTTTGAGGTGGCTTGGCGCTTCCTTAATGTGGTGGCCTCATCTTGGTGTGAGTCATAGTATTACCCTCGCTGTGATAACGTCAATTTCCGGACAAATGGGCGATTTGGCAGAATCGACATTTAAGCGAAGCGCAGAGGTTAAGGACTCAGGAAACTTCATGCCTGGCCATGGTGGAGTTTTAGACAGACTTGACAGCTTGCTTCTGGCTATTCCTGTAGTGTACTATTATGTAAAGTTGTTTCTTTCCTGATTAAGTTACGCTTTTGCGTCATTTGAGGTAGAGGCCGTGGAAAAAATATCTCGGGATTGGCAATATGTTCTTATATGGAGCGCTGTTTTTGTTGTATGCTACCTAGTGGCCAGGTATGTATTGTCTCTTTTTGCCCCATTTATCGCTGCTCTTATCCTGGCAGCTATTATTGAGCCCATTGTGGAACTACTCTCAAGGCGCTATCGTTTAAAGAGGGGGATATGTACATTTATTTGTCTCGTGCTTGTATTCGTTTTGCTGTCAGTTATTATTGCCTTGGCAATTGTCCGGATAGTCTCTGAAGCGCAAGACCTCTACCGCGCTTTGCCCATTTATAATATGAACTTTGAAGAAATCCTGGGTAAAATTATTTCGCAGATGAAAAACGTAGCTGAAGACCTACCTGATTCTGTAATTGAGGCGGTGAGGAGAACCCAATCCCGACTATATGCAGGTCTTGAGGGGTTTCTTCTGGGTGTCACCGGCGTTGTCATGAGTTTCCCACGATATAGTATTAATGTGATTGTCAGCTTCTTCGCCGCATTTTTCATCAGCCGTGACAAGAAAGAGATCTCAGAGTTCCTGGCAAATCTTGCGCCCGCAAAATGGCGGGGTAGGGCTGAGCGGGCAAAGGCAGGGCTAATCTCAGCATGCTTGGGATTCATTAGGGCTTATCTCATTCTGATTAGCGTAACAGTTGCTGTAAGCATAGTAGGTTTTACAGTTGCAAAAATCAGATATGCTTGGATTCTTGGTATCATTGCAGGTATCTTAGACCTTATTCCGTTAGTTGGACCCGGACTGCTGTATGTGCCCATGATTATCTTTCATCTTGTAGTAGGACAGTTCTACCAAGCCATAGTAATTGCGGTTCTCATGGCGATTCAATTTTTTGTCCGTAAAGGCATTGAGCCAAGAGTTCTTGGGAGTAATTTGGGAATTCATCCTCTTGTGGTGCTTGTATCTATGTACCTTGGGTATAGATTGCTTGGCGCTATTGGAATGTTCATCGGTCCGCTTTTTGCAGTTATCTTGAAAGTCATGGTTGCAGTAGAAATATTGCCTTCATGGCCTAGGGACTAAGTAGATCGCCATAAGCAATCATCGGTTCCGGAAAGCATACCGTGCGGGGGCAACCCGTGACCTCGGAGAACGAGCGAAAATTAATGAGCCGATATTTAGGAGGGGACTTAGTGGCCCGGTCTATTGTAGTGTTAGGCTCTACAGGGTCTATTGGAACGCAGACTCTTGAGGTGGCCAAGTGGCACCGAAGTGATATTAAGATAGTAGGGCTTGCAGCAGGCAGGAACATAGATGTCCTGGAAAAGCAGGTAAGAACTTGGCGTCCTCAAATTGTGGGAATAGCTCATCCCGGTGCTGCCGGACTGTTTAGAGACCGAGTCAGAGATCTTGATGTGGAGATTGTGTCAGGGGAGGATGCAGCTTCTACCGTCGCATCCTGTACCACAGCAGACCTTGCTGTCTGTGCCATCGTTGGAATAGACGGCCTTATGCCGACGATTCGAGCTATTGAGAGTGGAAAGACCATCGCCCTTGCTACTAAGGAAGCGCTGGTTGCAGCGGGACAAATAGTAATGGATAAGGCGTCTCGGTATGGGATGGAAATCCTGCCTGTAGACAGTGAACACTCTGCGATATTCCAATGTCTTAGAGGGCACGATATAACGAGTGTGAGAAGACTGATTCTCACTGCTTCAGGCGGTCCTTTTGTCGACTTATCCAAAGAAGAAATGGAGGCTGTCACGGTAGAGGAGGCTCTTCGTCATCCTACGTGGTCCATGGGCGCAAAGGTTACAATAGACTCTGCGACGCTCATGAATAAGGCTCTTGAACTCATAGAAGCAAGGTGGCTCTTTGGGATGGATTCTCATAAGATTCATGCAGTGATCCATAGGCAAAGCATTGTTCACTCCATGGTAGAGTTTATTGACGGGTCGATCTTAGCTCAGCTCGGCTCACAGGATATGAGACTTGCGATTCAATACGCTCTCTGCTTTCCCAATCGGGCTCGGGGATTTTGTGATAAGATTGACCTTACAGAGGTAGGAACCCTCACGTTCGAGGAGCCTGATTTACAGAGGTTTTCGGCTCTTCGTCTCGGTTATGAGGCGCTACGGGCGGGAGGCACTCTTCCCTGTGTTTTGAACTCAGCTAATGAAGAAGCAGTAGGCTTATTCATGTCAGGACAGATTGGGTTTTGTGATATTGCCAGGCTTGTGGAAGAGGCTATGCTAAGCCACGAAACTCTGGACGGATCCTCCTTGGACCAAGTGCTCACTGCTGACCTCTGGGCCAGAGAATACGTTCGCAAGCAAGCTGGAAGGATAGGGAGATGATTCTGTGCTTGGTTCGGCACTTATGATACTTGTCGCTTTTGTCTTCGTATTTCTCACATTCGCCTTGTCCCACGAATTTGGGCATTTCATTGTGGGCAAAGCTTGCGGGGTTCGGGTGTACGAATTCAGTCTGGGTTTCGGCCCTAGTATTCGGCAATTTGCGCCTGGAGAGACTGTGTACTCCATAAGAATCCTTCCCCTTGGAGCCTTTGTGAAATTTGCAGGGCTGGATGAACCTGCTGATCCTGCTGATGACGTTGATGATGAAGACCCCAGAAGTTTTCGGTCAAAGCCTGTTATCCTCAGGATTCTCACTATTCTTGCAGGCCCTTTCATGAATTTCATTGTGGCATTCATTTTGTTCGCCATAGTCTTTGTGCAAGTGGGTGTGCCTTCAGCCGTGATTGAACAGGTATACCCTGACACGCCTGCGTGGCGCGGAGGCATAATGGCAGGTGACAGAATTATTTCCATCGACGACACCCGCACTGACACGATTGCTGATGTGAAGGACAGGATTTGGCAGAATCCCGGGCGCCAATTGACCTTTACAATTGAACGGGACGGCGTCAGAATTGAGCGGGTAGTGACTCCTGAGATAGATCCTGGTACACGCGGCGGTGTCATAGGGGTAATGCTTTCAGAGACATGGACGCGTCGAGGTTTCTTTGAATGTGTAAGTCGAGGCGCAAGCTTCACCAAGAGCCTGTCAAAGAATCTCCTTCTTACCATCGGGAGAATGGTCACAGGGAAGGTAAAGCCTGATGTAGCAGGCCCCATAGGAATAGCTCAGGCAGTGGGACAGACTGCGAAGCTGGGTTTTATCAATGTTCTCTATCTTGCAGCGCTGCTCAATGTGAATCTTGGACTCCTAAACCTTTTACCGATACCTGTCCTTGACGGAGGGTGGATTGTGCTCCTGTTGATCGAGGCTATACGCAGGAAGCCTCTGAGCGTCGAGCAGGAGGCGTTTGCTCGCATGATTGGTATGGCTATCCTCGGACTCTTAATAGTATTTGCCACATTTTCAGATATTGCCAGGCTAGGAGCGCTCGGAGGCTGAGTTCCAGGGAGGGGTTATGCTTGCTGCAGGTTGCAAGGCGGAAAACCAGACAGGTTAAGGTGGGAGATGTAGCCATAGGAGGGGACGCTCGTATCTCAGTTCAGTCAATGACGAAGACTGATACCGGAGATGTAGAGGCAACCCTATCTCAGATATCAAGACTAAAAGACGTAGGCTGTGACATAGTAAGGTGCGCTGTCCCTGATATGGAGTCAGCTAAGGCTTTTTGCGAAATTAAGAGGGGGTCTGCCCTTCCCTTGGTGGCGGATATTCATTTTGACTATAGGTTAGCTGTGGCTGCTGCGACGGCAGGCGCTGATAAACTAAGGATAAATCCAGGCAATATCGGAGGTAGGGATCGAGTTGCCAAAGTGGCGGAAGCTGCGAAGGAACGCGGAATTCCCATAAGGGTCGGGGTCAATTCCGGCTCCATACCCAAAGATTTGCTGTCAAAGCACTCAGGGCCTACGTGGGAGGCTTTGGTTGAAAGCGCCAAGAGGAGCATATCTCTCCTTGTGGATGAAGGTTTTGAGGATATAGTAGTTTCACTGAAGGCATCAGATGTTATGACTACAATCCGGGCTTACCGAGCATTGGCCGGGTTATGTGATTTCCCGCTTCACTTAGGCGTTACTGAAGCCGGCGGAGTAAGGGCAGGTACGGTAAAGTCTTCAATTGCCCTTGGAACATTGCTTATGGAAGGTATAGGCGATACAATCCGTGTATCCCTCACGCACGAGCCTGAGGAAGAAGTAAAAGTGGGAATTGCCCTACTCTCCGCTATAGGAGTTCAGACAGACGGTGTAGAAATAATATCATGCCCTACTTGTGGGCGTTGCCGCGGGGATCTTATGAAAATTCTGGAAGATGTGGAGGAAAGGCTTAAGGGGTTCAGGTTTCCAATCAAAGTTGCTGTAATGGGATGTGAAGTTAACGGTCCAGGGGAGGCACGGGAAGCAGATGTCGGGGTGGCGCTGGGCGAGAAATCAGGATTGATTTTCCGAGAGGGCCGCCCTATAGGACGAGTTTCCTCTCTGGACATTGTGCCAAGATTGGTGGAAGAAGCTATACGAGTCGGAAAACAAAAAACTGAAGAAAAAAATCCTTTGAAGTCTTTTGGGGAGTTGGATTCAAGTGAAAGTATCCGTAATAATACCTGCCTATAACGAAGGCGCTCGCATTAAGAGAGTAATTTCTGCTGTAAAGAACGCCAGCTTGCCTTCGGAGATCATTGTGGTAAGCGACGGCTCCACAGATAACACAGTTGAAATGGCACATTCTGAGGGAGTGAACGTTGTAGTGCTTCCTGAGAATCAAGGAAAGGGAGCAGCGATGAAGGCCGGTGTGTGTTCTACAGACGCTGAGGTTTACGTGTTCATCGACGCGGATCTGGTGGGGTTGACCCCGGATCATGTGGACAGTTTGATTCGTCCTGTTACAGAGGGTGAATCAGACGCGACTTTGGGGGTTTTTGGCGGAGGCAGGCCTACTACGGATCTTGCCCACAAGATGACTCCGGGACTTTCGGGCCAGCGTGCAGTGAAGGCGTCATTGCTCAAGACCCTTCCCAGTATTGAGGAATCAGGGTACGGCGTTGAGGTCATGCTGAATAAGCACCTTGAGAAGCACCATGCCAAGGTTAAGCGAGTTGAACTCCATGGAGTGTCCCAGATCCTCAAAGAGGAGAAAATGGGGGGCCTGGAAGGTCTGGCTGCTCGTATCAAGATGTATAAAGATATTGTCACTCACATAAAATAGGGCAACGGTCTTCAGTGGTTTGTATCCTTGCGTAGCGCGTCGCTTACTTGACGCATAGTATAGTCTGGGGTATCATATCCACAATTGAATGCTTCAATAAGAGTAGATTCTATGATGAAGAGGAGTAGGGTGACGCTGCCCGAAGAGAGGGAGGCAGTCTTGGGGTGGGAGCCTCCTGGGAATGGCGCACTTCGAAGGTCGCTTCTGAGAGTCAATATCCAACAAGATCGAAGACTGTCTTCGCATCTTCAGTAGATGTTGACGGGAGGCCCGTTACAGCCTGATGAGAGCTCGTAGTGTCTGTCGCAAAGACACTCCCATGACCTACGGGAAACAAGGTGGTACCGCGGAAGCAGGCTCCTTTCGCCCTTGATGTGGCGGAAGGGGCCTTTGTGATTGGTAGAGAAGATCGTGGCAAGAAGGACTAGGTAGATCACCATAAGTGATCGCCGGTTCCAGAAAGTGTACGTACCGTACAATGAACTCATACTTAGTGTGTGAAAGGAGGACAAGAGGCTATGAGAGATCCCAACAAGACTACTCAAAATTTGGCAATTGATATGCCTACGGTTTACAATCCTCTGGAATTCGAGGATAAGATTTATGAGAGATGGGTTCGTGCCGGACTTTTTCATCAGGAGGCGGATCTTTCCGAAGAGCCTTTCTGTATAGTGATCCCGCCGCCGAATGTTACAGGGGCTTTGCACATAGGGCATGCACTTGATAACGCTCTCCAAGATATTTTGGTAAGGTGGCATAGAATGCTCGGGCACAACACTGTATGGATTCCAGGAACGGACCATGCAGGTATCGCCACACAGGTCAAGGTAGAGGCTGCCCTTGCAGAGGAAGGCTTGACCAGGCATGACTTAGGACGGGAAGAGTTCATAGAACGTGTATGGGAATGGAAACACAAGTACGGCGGGGAAATCAGGAAGCAGCTTGAACGGCTCGGCGCGTCCTGTGATTGGCACAGGGAACGGTTTACAATGGATGAAGGTCTTTCCAGAGCTGTCCGCCGGGTCTTCGTAAGTCTCTATGAGAAGGGGCTTATATACAGAGGTGCCTACATTGTGAATTGGTGTCCCAGGTGTCATACGTCTCTATCAGATCTTGAAGTTGAACATGAGGAGACCGAAGGCGCCTTGTATTACATTAATTACCCTTTCTCCGACGGAGAAGGCTATGTGCAAGTTGCCACAACACGTCCTGAGACAATGCTGGGTGATACCGCAATTGCTGTGAATCCCGGTGATGAACGGTATAAGAACGTCATTGGCAGATGTGTAATCCTCCCGATTATGAACAGGGAAATACCGGTTATTGCAGATGAATGGGCAGACCCTGAATTCGGGACAGGGGCTGTGAAGGTCACGCCTGCACATGATCCAAATGACTTCGAGATCGGTCTCAGGCACTCTTTGCCTTTGGTCAAGGTTATTGACGAGAATGGCCAAATGACGGAAAATGCAGGGAAGTACCAAGGCATGGACAGGTATAAATGCCGTGACCAAGTAGTATCTCGGCTGCAAGATTCAGGGCTCTTGGCAAGGATTGAGGAACGACCTCACTCTGTAGGACATTGTCAGAGGTGCCGTACTGCTGTCGAGCCTCTGGTTTCGAAACAGTGGTTTGTGAAAATGAAACCCCTTGCGGAACCGGCAATCAGGGCTGTCGAAGAAGGTAAAATAAGGTTCGTGCCTGAGAGATTCGAGAAGGTTTATCTCAATTGGATGGAAAACGTCCATGATTGGTGCATATCAAGGCAACTCTGGTGGGGCCATAGGATTCCGGTATGGTACTGCAACGAGTGCGGTGAGGTAATTGCATCTTTGGATGCACCTTCTGAATGCAGGAAGTGTGGAGGGTCCGCTCTAACCCAGGATCCGGATGTTTTGGACACTTGGTTTTCTTCTGCGTTGTGGCCGTTTTCCACTATGGGGTGGCCTGACGAGACTCCTGATCTTAAGCATTTCTACCCTACTTCAGTCCTTGTGACTGCCTATGACATTATCTTCTTCTGGGTGGCCAGAATGATAGTGATGGGCCTGGAGTTCATGGGAGATGTGCCGTTTCACGACGTGTTGATTCACGGATTGGTGAGGGCGTCAACAGGCAAGAAGATGAGTAAATCCCTTGGCACAGGAATAGATCCCCTGGAGGTAGTTGACGAATATGGGGCAGACGTGCTTAGGTTTACTCTGGTTATGGGTAATACCCCGGGTAATGACATGAGATTCAGAAAAGAGAGGCTGGAGGCAAGCAGAAACTTCGCGAACAAGCTATGGAATGCGTCACGATTCACTATCATGAATCTTGATGACTTTTGCCTTGATTCATTTGCAGACGGCCGGTCTTGCGATTCAAACATAGACTTAGATTTAACACTGGCAGATAGGTGGATAAGAAGCAGAACCAACAAAATTTCCAGAGAAGTTTCACGCAACCTGAAGGACTACGAAATTGGTGAGGCTGCTCGAACCCTGTATAATTTCATATGGGACGAATTCTGCGACTGGTACATTGAAATCGCAAAAACAAGGCTGTATTCGAGTGATGTAAAAGCTCGGAAGACAGCCCAGTACGTTTTATGGGAGACCCTCGGTTGTGCGCTGAGGCTCATCCACCCGTTCATTCCTTTTATCTCTGAGGTTATATGGGGTCTATTGCCTGAGACCGAAGGAAGCGTTATGGTTGCCCCGTGGCCTACACCTGAGGACCGAATGGACGATCCTTTGGCTGAGGATGCTATGGCCGTCTTAATGGATACAGTCAGGGCTATTAGAAACATCCGTTCAGAAATGAATGTGCCTCCGCATAAGAGAATCGAGGTCATTATTGTCGCTGACAGCACAACCGGCAAGATACTGACGGACAATGACCAGATTGTGACAGCGCTTTCCGGACTTTCCGGTATGACGGTGAAAGAGCGCCTGGACATGCGGCCGGAGAAGGCTGCATCTCAAATCATATCCGGTGCCGAAATATATGTGCCGCTTGTAGGAATTGTTGACCTTGATGTTGAAATTCAGAAATTAGAGAAGGACTTAATTGCCACACAGGCACAAGCTTCCAGATCTCTGAAGAAGCTTAGCAATAGAGGATTCTTGGAAAAAGCACAGGAAGAGATTGTGGAGAAAGAAAGAGAGAAACTAGCAGAATCCCGGGAAAAAGAGGAAAGGCTTAAGAAACGTCTAAACGAGCTCAAGGAGTGACGATATGAATTATGACGAAGCTATGGGCTTTCTGCGTGAGCTCGGCAAATTTGGCATACACGTAGGGCTCGAGCGCAGTCTTGCCTTATCACGTGAAACGGGCAAACCTGAACAGAGCTTTTCCATAGTGCATGTGGCAGGGACTAACGGAAAAGGGTCAGTTGCTGCTATGATCGAGTCTGTACTCAGGGCTTCGGGATTTCGCGTAGGCCTTTATACATCCCCGCATCTTGCATCGTACACTGAGAGGATTATGGTCGGGGGGCGTCAAATCGGAAAAGCGGCATTAGCCCGTCTAATGACAGAGCTAAAACCTATTTTTGAGAAAATAGCGCATGACCCTGAACTGGGCCCCCCAACTGAGTTCGAAATAGGAACCGCCCTGGCTTTTCTCTACTTTGCCCGTGAGAAAGTGGATTTTGCCGTAGTCGAAGTAGGTCTTGGCGGCAGATTAGACTCAACCAATATTGTTGTGCCAAAGGTTTCAGCCATCACAAATATCAGCTTGGAGCATACAGGCATACTCGGGAACACACTGGAGGAGATCTCCGGAGAAAAAGCCGGAATTATCAAGGAAGGCGTCCCCGTTGTTGTAGGACGTCAGGAACTTGTTGCACTTGAAGTAATAGAAGAAACAGCCGCTCGGAGATTTGCCCCTACAACAGTGTTCGGTAGAGACATAGAATGCCAAAGGAAGTGTTGGTCGACAGAGGGTCAGTCCTTTTCAGTCAAGGTAGGAAATCGAGTCTACGATTCCCTCCATATTCCTCTACTTGGGGCACACCAGGTAGAGAATGCCGCTGTTGCGGTAGGTGTAATAGAAACCCTGCGAAAGCTCGGGGTAGATATAGGAGACGAGGCACTCACAGCCGGCTTACAGCTTGTCACATGGCCGGGACGGCTGGAAGTATTGCAGAGGGAGCCCCTGGTTTTGGTTGACGGCGCTCATAATGCAGACGGGATTCGAAAACTTAGGGAGGCGATTCCTGATATAGTTGGGGAGCGCCCTGTTACGGCTGTAGTTGGTCTGTCCAAGGACAAGCCCGTCGAGAAGATGGTATGTGAAATCTCAAGATTCGCCCGTACTTTTATCGCCACACGCGCCTTGTCATCAAGAAGCGGTGTGATAGACCCTTATGTGCTTCGAGATATTGCGGAGACGAAAGGGCTTCGCGCTGAGGCTATCACAGATCCGTTCCAGGCTGTGGCGAGAGGGTTGGAAGAAGCAGGCGAGGACGGAGCGTTGGTAGTTTCGGGCTCTATCTATCTTGTGGGCAATGTGCGCAGATACCTTCTGCAGCGGGCAGGGAAATTCCCTATGAGCCACAGGGTAGTGGTATTTGTCGGCGCTTTTGGATCCGGAAAGACTGAGGTTGCGCTAAATTATGCAAAACACCTACGGTCCCGAGGCAGAGAAGTTGCTATTGTTGACTTTGATATTGTAAACCCGTATTTCAGATCCCGTGAAGTCGCAGGAGCCATGAAAGACCTTGGAATAGACGTAATTTCATCCGGGCCCGGTATGGAGGCTGCGGATCTTCCTTCGATTTCTCCCGCCGTTTTTCGAGCTTTTCAGGATCCCACACTTCAAGTAGTGTTTGATGTGGGGGGAGATCCTGTAGGCGCCAGGACGCTTGCCGGATTCAGACGCCGATTTGAACAGGCAGGTTATGACATGTATTTTGTCTTGAACACGAATCGTCCTTTTACTCAGGATATAGACGGCGCCAAGGCGATTCTTGAATCAATTGAGACTGTCTCCGGGCTTTCTGCTACAGGGATTGTGAGCAACACTCATTTAGGTCGGGAGACCACAAGAGATGATGTGCTCCGAGGCGTCGAGATCTCGGAGTCTTTTGCCGATGAGTTGGGTCTCCCTTTGATATTTGCATGTGTAGGCCGCGACGTGGCGGAAAGTGTTGGAAGCTCCCTTCCAACCAGGCTAATGAGACTCGATCTTCATATGCGTCTTCCATGGGAGACTGTCTCTTAAATGTTTAGAAGGAAACCGGCTCGGCGCGAGGTAATATTACTAGGTAGATGACGCTAAGGAGGGGTATATGATGCCGGAACGAAAAGGTAGATCCAAAGAGCAATCTCTATGGCTTGTATTGGTGTGGGTCGTGACGCTTGCAGCTATGGTAGGGCTTGGTGTCTTGCTCGGAAAGTACGTCTTGAGTTATTGCGCGTCGTCTTTGCAAGCGCCGCGTTCCAGTCAGGCCCCGACAACCGGATCAGGTTTGCTGGACAGTAGTGACTCACAACCCAGCCCAATTTCTCCTAAGTCGACGGAAGAGCCGGATCCTCGTCCATCGGGGCAACCTGCTGCTGTTACCCTGGACACGACGGATATTACACCTGGAACCCGCGAGGTTGCGGAGGAGTCTGTACTTTACCGAGTCCAGGTTGGAGAATTCTATGAAAGAAGTAAAGCAGAGGAACTCGGGCGTAAACTGGAAGAAGCAGGATATCCTGTGTATGTCACATCTGTAACACCGTATAGAATTCAAGTGGGTGCGTTTCAAAACAAAGCTAATGCTGAAGCCCTTGCTTCGGAGCTTGAAGCAGAAGGATACTCTGTGATCATCCAGAGGTAGACTACGGTTTTGGACGGAGGGTTGAAGCAGGTGCAACTGAGGGATGTAGCCAGAATTCTTGAGGCGGAAGTCCTGACAGGTGAGGATAAGTTAGACTTGCATGTGGAGGCAGGTTGCGGATGCGATCTCATAAGTGACGTATTGGCGTTTACAAAAGAGAGAATGCTTGTCCTCACCGGATTAGTGTCGCCCCAGATTATCCGTGCAGCAGAGATGGTGGATCTGGCTGCTATTGTCTTTGTTCGCGGTAAGCGACCCACTCCTGACATTATTGATATGAGTCGCGAATTGGGTCTCCCAATCCTATGCACCCGTTACCCGCTGTACGAGTCAGCCGGCCTTCTTTATACGGCAGGGTTGCCAGGTTGGCGTCACTGGCCACGTGCTGTGGGAGGAGCACAGGATGCGCCTTGAGTATCATGTCTCAGGGAGGGATTTTCAAGCTGCAGGAGGGGCGGCAGCAAAAACCAAGAGGGCGCTCCGCCAAATAGGTATTGACGCAGAGACCGCCAGACGTGTGGGTATAGTGGCGTATGAGGCGGAGATGAACATAGTAATACACGCGTACCGTGGCACTGTCGGCATTGATATATTACCTGAGCGAGTCATTATCTATGCTGATGATGAAGGTCCCGGTATTTCCGATATTGCCTTGGCAATGCAAGTTGGTTACTCCACTGCGTCGGAGGATATTAGAGAGATGGGATTTGGGGCAGGTTTGGGCCTCCCTAACATGAAGCGGTATTCCGATGAACTCAAAGTCACGTCGCAAGTAGGTTCCGGGACAAGTATCAGAGCAGTAATAAACCTACCTGCGAAAGAAGGAAGCTGATCATGGGCCAGTTATTCCACTCAGTATTGCTGATTGAGGAGAAGTGTCGCGGATGCACCAGGTGCATCAAGAACTGCCCGACTGAAGCTATTAGAGTGAGAGCCGGCAAGGCAAGGATCAACGCAGAAAGATGCACTGACTGCGGTGAGTGTATCAGGATTTGTGACAACCATGCAAAAACAGCGATCACAGATTCACTGTCGAGACTGAAAGAATTCGAGCACACTATTGCACTGCCTGCTCCGGCCCTATATTCCCAGTTTGGCAGGGAAGTTGATCGCCGAAGAGTGCTGGCCGCCCTCATGGATATGGGATTTGATGATGTCTTCGAAGTAGCCTACGGGGCAGACATAGCTACTTTCCTAACCACAGAGTACCTTAAGAAGCAAGGCGCTAAGGCGCCTATGATTTCAGCAGCTTGTCCTGCTGTAGTAAGATTGATTCAGGTGCGTTTTCCTGCATTGATAGATTACTTGATTCCGGTGGATTCACCTATGGCCTGCTCCGGTAAGCTGGCTAAGGAGATGAAAGCCGCGGAGCTTCGTATCCCGAAAGAGAACATCGGCGCTTTCTTTATCACTCCGTGTCCGGCGAAGGTGACGTGGGTTCGGGAAGCCAACAAACTTGGGAGCTTCCCTGTAGATGGCGCCATATCCATCTCTGATGTCTACGGCGAGATTGTGAAGAGACTTCCGGAGATTTCACCTTCTCATCCTGAACTCAAAGCATCGCCGGTGGGCGTGGGTTGGGGACGCTCCGGGGGAGAGCGCATTGCCGCCGGAATTTCCAAATCCCTCGTAGTAGATGGAATACATAATGTAATCGATGTTCTGGAGCAACTGGAAATGGGCAAGCTGCAAGATATAGAGTTTGTCGAGGCCCAGGCGTGCACAGGCGGATGTGTCGGCGGTGCTCTCACCGTAATAAACCCGTTCATAGGTCGGATGAACCTGGAGGCTCTCGTGGACAAATCAGAGACGCGTCCGAAATTACGTGATGAGCTTACCGAAGACCTTAATCTCGAGGAGCGCCTGGGTGAGTTTACGATAAAACCTGATATTGTGGCAGTGCCTGCTTTCAGGCTTGATCAAGATGTGTCCCGGGCGATTACCAAAGCTGAAATGATAGAAAAAGTGGTCAGCGAGTTGCCCGGGCTGGACTGCGGTTCATGTGGCAGTCCTAATTGTCGTGCCCTGGCTGAGGATATCGTCCAGGGATTGGCAGTGGACACTGACTGTATTCTCAAACTGCGTGAAGAAATCGAAATCCTTGCAGAGCAGCTCCTGGAGATGGCAAAGAAGAGCCCACCTGCTCTAAAGGAAGACAGCAAGGAAGACAGTGCTTTCTCAAAGCCCGGGGAGTGATGGTATGAGTCATGGGGTGAGGGTGCGGGATATTGTTGACGAGCTTGAGTGCGAAGTAGCAGCCGGCTCAGGACAGCTGGACAACAAGGTAGCATTTGGATACTCGTCAGACCTTCTAAGTGATGTCATGGCAGGAGCAGGGCAGGGCGATGTCTGGGTTACCGTCCAGATACATCAGAATATCGTAGCTGTCGGAGCCCTTACAGGTCTTTCCGCAATCATAGTGGCAGGAGGAGCCGGTCCTGCTCATGACACTGTGATTAAAGCTGATGATGAAGGTATCCCTTTACTGACTACATCGAAACCTTCTTTTGAAGTTGTAGGCATCTTATACCGTATGGGCATTAGAGGCAGGGTCAGGGAGTAGAAAGGGGAGGAGAACAAGGTGCGGTTTCTTCCTGCTGACCTCCATATCCACACCGCTCTTTCCCCGTGTGCAGAGAATGAGATGACTCCGCCTGCGATAATTGCGGCTGCAAAAGTCAAGGGTTTGGAGATTATCGGCATATGTGATCATAATTCTGCGGAAAATGTTCGAGCAGTGGCAGAAGCAGGGGCAGCTGAGGGAATAACTGTACTTGGCGGAATTGAAGTCCAGACTGTAGAGGATGTGCATGTGCTCACATTTTTCCGACACCCGGACGCCTTAAACATCTGGCAGGAAGAAGTCTATTCTGCGTTACCTGAAGTTGAAAACGACGAAGCGAGGTTCGGGGAACAACTGATAATGGATTCTTGTGGCAGAGTAACAGGTAAATTATGCACTTTACTTCTTTGCTCCACATCTATGAGCGTTGACTACGTGAGTCGCCGTGTCAGCGAATTGGACGGCCTGGTTATCCCTGCACACGTAGATAGGCCGTCATTCAGCCTCATTAGGAACCTTGGGTTTGTCCCGGACGGACTCGAGCTTTGCTGTATGGAAATATCAAGAAACATCAGCCCGGATACGGCCAGAACGAGATTTCCATCCATCGCCCGGTTTCCTCTTGTCAAATCTTCAGATGCTCACAGGTTGAGCGAGATAGCAGGTTATACCGACTTTTTTATGGAGGGCGCAATGTGGGATGAAATTCTGCTCGCTTTGAGATTGGCAAAGGGACGATACGTTACGCCTCGGTGTGCAACTATGTGACAGGCGTTGCCTGTAGGCACATGAAACAGGAGGGATTATGTGCGAGAGCTGTCTCTTCACATATTGGACATAGCGCAAAACTCTATAGAAGCAGGGGCTGATACGATAGGCATAACCATCTCGGAGGATGAATCCTCTGATCTTTTGACCATAACCATTGAAGATGACGGGCCTGGAATTCCAGAGGCAATTCTAGACAGTATTGCCAATCCCTTTGTTACTTCCAGGAAGACTCGGCGAGTGGGCCTTGGAATCCCGCTGTTTCGGGAAGCTGCCAGAATGGCGGGAGGAGATTTGGAAATCCAATCTGCAGTAGGGCAGGGGACACAGGTTGAAGCCAATTTCAGGATCAGTAGTATTGACAGGGCGCCTCTTGGAGATATAGCGGAGACAATGGCTCTTCTTATAGTATGCAATCCTCATGTAAACTTCAAATATCAACATGTTAGAGGGAACGCTAAGTTTGCGTGCAGTACAGACACACTAGAGGGTATACTCGGGGACATACCTATCGGAAGTCCGTCTGCAGTGCCTGTGATACGCGATGTAATCAAGGAAGGCCTAAAGGATGTCCAGGCATCCTAGACCGGTCGCGATTAACGTTTCGGAGGATGCAAATAACATGAGAGAGCTAGGCAGAGTAATTGAAACTGCAGGTAATATGGCTAAGGTTGAGATATTTCGGAGAGATGAATGTACCAGGTGCAAGGTGTGCGGGTTTGGATCAAGAGACAGGATTATTGCTGTCGCGACAAATACCGTAGGCGCGAAGGAACACGATGAAGTCGAGCTGGAGCTGGAAGCGGCTCAGGTAGTCAGGGCGGCGGTGATTGTTTACATAATACCCCTTATCTTCCTCCTGTTCGGTCTTTACTTAGGCACTGTATTCGCATCTCATCTAGGTCGGCGGGACATAGCATCTCTGCTTGCAGCCGTCTTAGGC
This sequence comes from Bacillota bacterium, assembly GCA_012518595.1. Lineage (GTDB taxonomy): Bacteria > Bacillota > SHA-98 > UBA4971 > UBA4971 > UBA4971. The sequence goes on along the minus strand of JAAYRV010000138.1, from coordinate 20,173 downwards.
TTCGGATTCCTGGGGCTCTCATATCTGGGGATTGCTGCATACAGCAAGCGTCCGGCCATAGCAAAGTACCAGGCAAGAGTTGTGGGAATTGTCAGTAAGAACGGAGCCGAAAGAGGCGATAGTGCAGACACTTGAGATAAGTTATGAAAAGTGCGAAAGGGGGATTGTGAAAAAACGCACAAAGTAGTAAGCTAGTAAGTAGGTAGGAAGTGGAACAATAAGGTCTAAATTCAAAACGTAGGGGATTCTGGAAAAGAGCTTATCGGTTAGTGGAGGTATGGGATTAACCAGAGAGTTGAAGGGCAAGTCTTGGGAGGTGTCGCAAATGAAAACAGTTGAAGATTTGGAACGAATTAGGAAGCAAGCTCAGGCAATGACCAGACTCAGAGAAGGCAAGGAGACCACAAGAATCGTGGTGGGTATGGGTACATGTGGCATTGCAGCAGGCGCTCGTGAAACCCTTTCAGCCATTATGGATGAGCTGGCGCGGCGTAATATTCAAGATGTTATTGTGACTCAGACAGGTTGTATCGGATTGTGTGAACAAGAACCCATTATCAGTATAATGATGCCGGGTACGGAGAAAGTCACTTACGGTAAGGTTTCCAAGGAGAAAGCACGCAAGATCGTGGCCAGTCACGTTGTGAACGGCCAAGTGGTGGGGGAGTGGGTAATTCCTACCGGTTAACCTGAGAGAGCGCCTTTCATGAAAAGGGGGCTTAAAGATGGACGTTATGCCTGCAAGCTTAGACAGTTTGGAATCGACTATCAAGGAGATCGTCGCAAGGCATGGACGGAGCGAACACGAACTTCTCGCTATCTTGGATGATGTTCAGAGGGCGTTTGGATATCTTCCTGAGAATGCGCTTATTGAGGTCGCAAGGAACCTTGATATGCCACTGGGAAAGGTATATGGTGTCGCTACCTTCTATACCCTTTTTTCTGTTGAACCCGTGGGAGAACACGTAATCAGAGTATGTGAAAACGCGCCATGCCACCTGTTGGGCGCAGACACGTTAATTGATGTTCTAAGTCAAGAATTAGGAATTCCCATGGGAGGTACCACAAGTTGCGGTAAGTTTACTCTCAAACACACCAGCTGCCTCGGAGTATGTGGTGTGGCTCCGGCAATAATGATTGATGATGAAGTGTACGGCAACCTCACGCCCGATGATATTCCGGTTATTCTTGAGAAATACAGGTGACATCTGGGAGGGGGTAGAGACTCGTGCGATTCTACCGTTCACATGTCCTGGTATGCGGTGGAACTCCATGTATTCTTGAAGGATGCAAGGCAGTCCGTGACGCATTGACAGAGGAATTGAAACGTCGGGGTCTGGATGAAGAGGTAAGAGTAGTGGAAACAGGTTGTCTGGGTCCGTGTGACCTTGGCCCTGTAATCGTGGTTTACCCTGAAGGGACTCTGTATGAGAAAGTGGCGGTGCGAGATGTCTCGGAAATTGTTGAGGAGCATCTTCTAAAGGGCAGAATTGTGCGGCGCCTTACAGGCGAAGGCCGTCTTGCCGGGATCGTAAGTTACAAGGAACCTGAGTATCTGGAGTGCCAAGAAAGGATTGTCCTGCGCAACTGTGGGATTATCGATCCTTCCTCTATTGAGGAATATATTGCCCGTGACGGATATCGGGCTTTGGCAAAGTGTCTCACTGAAATGGAACCTTGCGATGTCATAGAAGTTATGAAACAGTCAGGACTTGTAGGCAGAGGCGGAGCTGCGTTTCCCACCGGTTTGAAGTGGAGTTTCACAGCGAACGCAGTAGCTGATGAGAAGTTCATAATATGTAATGCTGATGAAGGCGAGCCAGGGACTTTTAAGGATCGTTTGATCCTGGAAGGAGATCCCCATAGTATTCTTGAGGCCATGGCTATTGCCGGGTATGCAGTTGGGGCAGAGCGAGGCTTCGTGTACATAAGAGGTGAGTATTCTCTTTCCATCGAGCGGATAACGAAAGGAATTGAGCAAGCAAAAGCCATGGGATTGCTGGGCCGCGACATCTTTGGATCAGGTTTCTCCTTCGATATTGAGGTGAGAAAAGGCGCTGGGGCTTACGTGTGTGGCGAGGAAACTGCACTCATCGAGTCCATGGAAGGCGGACGTGGGGAACCCAGGGTTAAGCCCCCGTATCCGGGCACCCATGGCTTCTTAGGAATGCCGACAGTAGTAAATAACGTGGAAACGTTGGGCAATATCCCTCGGATAATACTTAACGGACCTGTATGGTACAGGGGGTTCGGTACTCCGAAATGTCCCGGAACAAAGGTGTTTACTATGACAGGAGACATTAACAGCAAGGGTCTTATTGAAGTGCCCATGGGTATTACCCTCCGCAAGATCATCTACGAGATTGGCGGCGGGATCCCGGGAGGGCGAAGCTTTAAGATGGCGCAGACCGGAGGCACTTCCGGTGGATGTCTCCCCGGTGAGATGTTGGATGTGCCTATGGACTACTTCACTCTCCCTGAGATGGGATCCGCTCTTGGGTCAGGCGCCCTGCTGATAATGGACGACAGCCACTGCATAGTTGATATTGCAGAATCTTTCATGAGGTTCTTTGTCAGGGAATCGTGTGGGAAATGCGTTCCGTGCAGGGAAGGAACAGCAAGATTACACCATATTGTTGAGAAGATCGCAATCGGCAACGGAACGTATGAAGATCTTAGAGTCTTAGAGGACTTAAGTCATGCTATGCAAAAGACCGCACTTTGCGGGTTGGGGCAATCAGCGCCTATACCTATTATGACCATGCTCAAGTATTTCAAAGACGAGTTTGAAGCGCACATCAAGGACAAGCTGTGTCCCACCGGGACATGCAGGCTATGACTTCATTTTGCTCCATGACGGAAGGAGTGATAGAAGGTGGCAATGGTAACGATAGACGGCCTGAGAGTTCAGGTGGATGCCGGTACCACAATTCTTGAAGCAGCTCGAAAGCTTGGGGTTGATATCCCCACCCTGTGCCATCATCCTGATCTCGAAGTCCAAGCCACATGCCGTATTTGCGTTGTAGAGGTAGAAGGAGAGAAACTACTTCAACCTGCGTGCGCTTTTCCGGTAAGGGATAACATGGTGGTCCGCACAAATACGCCTGATGTGCGATCTGCCAGACGGGTAAACCTCGAGCTAATCCTTGCTCATCATCCTACTGACTGTCTCCAATGTATCAGAAATCGCAATTGCGAGCTTCAGGCGCTCGCTGAAAGGTTGGGAATCAGGGAGGTTCGCTTTGAACGAAAACTTCGTGGCATCCCGCTGGATGAATCAACCCCCGCAATAGTCCGCGAACCTGATAAATGCATATCCTGTCGGAGATGCGTAGCTATGTGCCGGGATGTGCAAGCTGCCGCTGTCCTCTGGCCTGTGGGGAGAGGGGTAGACACAGTTGTGGCGCCTGCATGTGAGAGAGAATTAGGCGATGTGGCATGTGCCCTTTGTGGACAATGCATTCATGCGTGTCCCGTAGGCGCTATAGCAGAACGGGATGATACAGAAAAGGTTTTCCGGGCGCTTGCAGATCCTACCAGGCACGTAGTTGTTCAGACTGCTCCTGCCACCCGAGTCAGTATCGGCGAGGAACTGGGCTTTCCACCGGGTGAGATTTTCACCGGGAAACTTGTTGCAGCCCTCCGGAGGCTTGGCTTTGACAAAGTCATGGATACGGACTTCACTGCTGACCTGACGATTATTGAAGAAGGCAATGAGCTTCTGAAGAGGATCAAGGAAGGGGGTCCTCTCCCACTTATTACTTCGTGCAGCCCGGGTTGGATAAAGTTTGGAGAACACTTCTTCCCGGATCTCTTGGAGTATGTCTCTACCTGCAAATCTCCACAGCAAATGTTCGGCGCTCTTGTGAAAACATATTATGCGAGGCATTCGGGGATAGATCCGAAGGATATCTTCTCAGTCTCCCTCATGCCATGCACAGCCAAGAAGTTTGAAGCGGAGCGCCCTGAGATGGCCTCGTCAGGATACCAAGACGTGGATGTGGTGCTTACCTCGAGAGAGCTGGGAAGGATGATCCGAGAGGCAGGCATTGATTTTGCAAATCTTCCTGATGAGGAGCATGATTCGCCGATGGGTATTTCCACAGGCGCAGCTGCGATTTTTGGCGCGACCGGCGGGGTGATGGAGGCTGCACTCAGGACAGTCTATGAAGTAGCCACAGGCCTGGAGCTTCCTAGTATTGATTTCCAAGAAGTCAGAGGCCTTGAGGGAATCAAAGAGGCAGAGGTCATGTTAGGTGATATGAAGGTCAGGGTCGGAGTCGCTCACGGCCTGGCTAATGCCAAGAGGATTCTGGAACTGGTTCGTGACAAAGAGAGGGTATATCACTTTATTGAGATAATGGCATGTCCCGGCGGTTGTGTTGGTGGTGGAGGCCAGCCTATACCCACCAATATGGAGATAAGAGGAATTCGCGGCAATGCTCTGTATGTTGCAGACAGGCTTCTTCCGCTAAGGAAGTCCCATGAGAATCCTGCAATCAAGCAGCTTTATGAGGAATTCCTTATGGAACCGCTTGGCGAAGTTTCGCACCGGCTCTTGCACACGCACTATACGGAGCGAAGCAAGTATCCTGTATCCTGTTATCCTATGTCTCAAAACGCTTGTGACTAAGTAGATCGCCATAAGTGATCGCCAGTTCTAAAAAGTGCATGTACTGTGCTGGGTTGCCGGTGTTGCACTCGGGGACGGCTCCCCAAGCGGGTCGCCTTGACAAAATCCGGCCCGTAGGCTAGTAGCCGAATTTTGACACCCCTCGTTGCAATCACCGGCAACCTAAGACCTCGGACAACGAGCGAAAACTAATGAACTCATACTTAGATGCAGGATCAGGGCAGCGCTGGTTTTGCCTGCAGCGGGCAGACAAATCAGGCCAGGGACTGAGCGGCGCTTTGACGCCGCTTAGCCCCAAAATGCGAAAACTACTTGCATCTCACAGGATTGGTGCTTTAGGATTCATATACTAAGGAGGAGGACGGTGGGAAAACAGAGTATTCCGGATGTGGTTATTCGGCGCCTACCTATATATCTTCGAGTTCTTGAGAACCTTTCTGAGGACTTTTATGGGAATGTGATTTCCTCCTTTAAACTGGGTGAAAAGTCAGGTGTCAGTCCCGCTCAGGTCAGAAAGGATCTGAGTATTATCGGTTCCTTCGGTAAGCAGGGACTTGGATATGAAATTGCGGTCCTGCGGGATGAACTCAAACGTATTCTCAATCTGGACAAAGAGATAAAGGTAGGAATCATAGGCGTAGGAAACCTGGGCCATGCAATTGCCAGGTATATTACTCAAAAGTATGCTACGGAAAAAGACTTCCATCTCAAGTTGGTAGCCTTATTCGATTCTGATCCGGAAGTATTGGGAGAACTCATCAACGGAGTGCCGATAGATCTCATAGATACCTTTCACGCCAAGGCCCTGGAGCTTGGGTTCAGAATGGTTGTTATTGCAGTTCCTGCTGAGGAGGCGCAAGCCGTAATGGATAAGTGTGCTGCCGCAGGAATCGAGGCGGTTCTTAACTTTGCACCGATACATCTAAAGGCGCCTAAAGAAATCAGGGTTCATAATACAGACCTCAGTATAGACCTGATGCACCTGGCTTACTACCTGTAGAGAAATAAGAGGATTAATTGAAGTCGCATCGAATATATATCATGATTATTTTAGGCGTACTAACAATTACATTTAGATGGATTTGTCGTATTTCGAGACACCGGCCATGTCAGGCCGTGGGCTAGGAGGAAAAAAATGTATAAGATTCTCAAGAAAGAAATTCTGGCGCCTAAAATCAAACTGATGGAAGTTGACGCCCCTGAAATCTGCCGTCATGCATGTCCGGGACAGTTTATTGTGCTGAGGATGCATGAAAAAGGAGAGCGGATTCCCCTCACAATAGCAGACAGCGATCGTAAAACCGGACTTCTGACCATGGTATTTCAGGAGGTTGGGAAAAGCACAAAAGAGTTGGGAGCATTGTGTGAAGGTGATTTCATCCAGGATATAGTAGGCCCTCTCGGAACTCCCAGAGATATTGAGAAGCTGGATTGTGTCGTCTGTGTAGCGGGAGGAGTAGGGGTTGCTCCCATATATCCTGAGGCAAAAGCTTACCATCAGCTTGGAACCAGGGTTATATCTCTTATCGGCGCGCAGACGAAAGATATGCTGATATTCAAGGACAGGATGGAGAAAGTCAGCGATGAAGTCTACTACAGCACAGATGACGGAAGCTTCGGGCATAAGGGTTTCGTCACTGAAGTCCTCAATGATTTGCTGGAGAAAGGGCTTCGTCCTGATGAGGTAATAGTCATAGGGCCTCTTCCAATGATGCGAGAGGCTTCAAGAGTCACTGGAAAATTCGGAGTAAAAACCGTTGTCAGCTTGAATGCAATCATGGTGGACGGCACAGGGATGTGTGGTTCATGTCGTGTGACAGTCGACGGCGAGACTAAGTTTTCTTGCGTTGAGGGTCCCGCATTTGACGGTCATAAGGTAGATTATGATGAGCTAATAGCAAGACAAAAGCGTTTTCTGGCAGAGGAGAAGCTTGCCATGGAGCACTATTTGGCCGGCGCGGGGGGATGCAAATGTCATCAAAAGTAAGAAAGCAAAGACACGAAATGCCTAAACAGGCACCGGATATGCGCATTAGTAACTTTGAAGAGGTAGCCTTAGGCTACACTCCCGAGCTTGCAGTGGCTGAAGCTACTCGTTGCATCGGATGCCCCAAGAAACCTTGTGTCTCCGGGTGTCCTGTAGGCGTGGATATCCCTGAGTTTATTGAGCTTATCGCAGAAGGCGATTTTTTAGGAGCAGCAAAAAAGATTAAGGAAAAGAACAGTCTACCTGCTATGTGTGGCCGTGTGTGCCCCCAGGAAAGCCAGTGTGAGGCAGTATGCACTCTGGGCAAGAAGGGTGACCCTGTAGCTATAGGAGCTCTTGAGCGCTTTTCATCAGATTACGAAAGGGCTCACGGGGAGTCTCTGACCGAAGCCGCGCCTTCTGACTTATCCTTAGGTAAGGTCGCAGTCATCGGTTCAGGCCCTGCAGGTTTGACGTGTGCAGCAGAGCTGACCAAGCTCGGCTACAAAGTTGTTCTCTTTGAGTCCTTGCATGCCACAGGTGGCGTGCTTCGATATGGTATCCCAGAGTTTCGTCTTCCTAAAGCTATTGTTGATGAGGAGGTGGAATATATTAGAAGTCAAGGCGTAGAAATACGCCTGAACGTGCTTGTAGGTACGACAGTTACAGTAGATGAACTTTTTGAACAAGGCTTTGACGCTATGTTCCTGGGGACAGGCGCAGGCCTGCCCTATTTTCTGGGGGTACCCGGTGAGAATTTGAATGGCGTCTACTCTGCAAATGAATTCTTGACCAGAGCGAACCTGATGAAGGCCTATCGATTTCCGGAATACGATACTCCGATTTGGGTTGGCAGGCGCGTCGTAGTTGTCGGTGGCGGTAACGTCGCCATGGATTCTGCCAGAACCGCGCTCCGACTTGGCGCAGAGAGAGTCTCTGTTGTATACAGGCGTTCAAGAACTGAAATGCCTGCAAGACTGGAAGAAGTTGAAAACGCTGAGGAGGAAGGAATTGAATTCATGCTCCTTACAAACCCAGTGCGTATTCTTGAGGATGATAAAGGCTGGGTAAAGGGGATGGAGTGCATCCGAATGGAGTTGGGCGAACCTGACGACAGCGGGAGGAGGAGGCCGATTCCGGTTTCCGGTTCAGAATTTATCCTGGACGTTGACACTGTAATCTCTGCTGTTGGCACTAATCCCAACCCCCTCCTGATTAGGACAGTTTCCGGGCTTGCTCTGGGACGACGTGGGAATGTTATTGCAGATGAGGAGACAGGCGAGACGAACATACCTGGGATATTTGCAGGCGGTGACATTGTCACCGGATCCGCCACTGTGATTGCAGCAATGGGCGCAGGCAAGCGCGCTGCCCATGGAATTGATGAATATATTCGCACAAAAAACGGAAGGGGTATGTAAATATGTCAAAAGGGACTTACGGTAGAATTCCTCCTGACATTGAGATTGCACAGAGCGCAAAGCTCAAGCCGATCGTGGAAATCGCAAAGAGCATAGGACTTACTGAGGATGATCTTGAATTCTACGGTAAGCATATGGCGAAGGTTAGTTTGGAGACTATTGAAAGATTGAAAGACCGTCCTTACGGGAAACTCATTTACACTACTGCGATAACCGCTACGCCTGCCGGTGAAGGTAAGACCTGTACTGCTGTTGGGCTTGCTCAGGCTCTGGGGAAAATGAATAAGAGCGTCATGGTTGCTCTGAGAGAGCCGTCACTTGGTCCCACGTTCGGCATCAAGGGTGGAGCTGCAGGAGGAGGGTACTCACAAGTCCTTCCCATGGAGGACATAAACCTCCATTTCACCGGGGACATCCACGCAGTAGGCGCGGCTCATAACCTCCTTGCAGCCATGGTTGAAAACCATATCCATCAAGGGAATGATCTGGGTATCGATCCCAGACGGGTGGCATGGCGCCGTGTTATGGATATCAGTGACAGACAGCTCCGTAATGTGGTAGTCGGCCTTGGAGGGAGAGCCAACGGCACTCCTATGGAGAGTGGGTTTGACATTACGGTTGCATCAGAGATCATGGCCTGTTTTGGACTGTCACCTTCGATAAGCGCTCTAAAAGACCGTTTCGCCAAGCTTATCGTGGGATACACATATGATAGAAAGCCTGTCACCGCTGCTGATTTAGGGGCAGTCGGCGCAATGGCAGTGATTATGAAAGAAGCGATAAAGCCTAACTTGGTGCAGACTCTCGAGGGGCAGCCTGCTTTCGTACACTGCGGGCCTTTCGCGAATATCGCATATGGTAACAACAGTATAGTAGCTACTGAGACAGCTCTCAGGCTGGCTGATTATGCCATCACAGAAGGCGGATTCGCAGCTGACCTAGGGGCTGAGAAGTTCTTCGACATAATCTGTCGTGCAACAGATGTAAGACCTGATGTAGTTGTGATCGTAGCGTCTGCACGTGCTCTTAACCACCATGGCGGAGCCATAAGGGATAAACTTGCTGAGACGAACCTGGCCTTGCTGGAGAAGGGCTGCGAGAACTTGGATAAACACATTGAAAACATAAGAGACAAGTTCGGCCTTCCGGTTGTTGTGGCTATCAACAGATTCCCCACTGATGATGTGGAAGAGCTGGAATTCTTGAAGAAGCATTGTGATGATCTAGGGGTTCGCGCTGCCATTTCAGAAGTGGTAGGCAGAGGCGGTGAAGGCGGCATCGAGTTGGCAGAGGAAGTCCTGGATTCTCTGGAGAATGAGAAGCCTAACTTCAGATTCCTTTATCCCCTTGATATTCCGGTGAAGGAAAAGATTGAGAAGTTGGCCAAGGAGATCTACGGCGCCAAGGGAGTTATCTACTCAGGTTCTGCAGAGCGCGATATCAGAAACATTGAGAATCAGGGACTGGGCGGCTTGCCGATTTGCACAGCAAAGACGCAGCTGTCGTTGAGTGATGATCCTGCATTAAGAGGAGCGCCCACTGATTGGGAGCTTAACGTCCGTGAGGTGCGAGTATCTGCAGGGGCAGGGTTCATCGTTCCTCTTTGTGGGCAAATGATGACTATGCCAGGTCTTCCTAAGCATCCTGCTGCAGAGACTGTCGACATTGACGATAAGGGGAATATTGTCGGCCTATTCTAGCGAAGGCTTGCTTTGGGATTTGGCCGGTTTCTGTTCTGCCGGTTTGAGGTCTTAAGACCGCATCTAAGATAGAATTGATATGACAGAGCAACATCGGGGGCACAAGAACCTTGCGCCCCCGCTTGCGTTTGGGCAATGTTTCCGGGTTAATGCGGGTTTATATTCTGCATGTCGTGATTAATTATGGTATTATCTTATAGGGGTTATTAAGAGGAATTACACGAGGGAATCATGGCGCTTTGCGCCTACTCGCGTTTCTTGAGGTATTTTGTTAGAATAGGACATTGGGAAATTGTCGGAAGGGGGAGTATTTGAAAACATGGCACTTAGGACTTTCAAAGGAGGAGTCCATCCCCGCTACAACAAAGATGCGACGTTTCGGAAACCAATCACGTCTATGCCTTCTCCCGGGAAGGTTGTGATCCCTCTTCATCAGCATACCGGCGCTCCGTGTGAGCCTTTAGTGAAGGTGGGCGATGATGTAAGGGTCGGGCAGAAGATAGGGGATAGCAAAGCGGCTCTTACTGCTCCGGTTCATGCCAGTGTGTCAGGAAAGGTCAAAGCTATAGCGAAACACCCTCAGTCAAGCGGTGTAGACGGGCTTTCTATCGTGATTGAGTCTGACGGGCAGGGCACTCCGGATGAGAGCATCAAGATGCGGACGAGTGTTGATGAGCTAGGTGAGAAGGAGCTCATCGGCATAATTCGAGAAGCCGGCATAGTAGGACTCGGAGGAGCGGCGTTTCCCACGTATTTTAAGCTTACCCCGCCTGCGGGCAAGACCTTTGACACCCTGTTGCTCAATGGGGCAGAGTGCGAGCCTTATCTTTCCGCTGACCATAGGCTTATGGTAGAGCGTCCTTTTGACGTTGTGACCGGGGCCGGATTGCTTATGAAAGCTATAGGAGTGGAACGGGCGGTAATAGGGATTGAGAACAATAAACCTGACGCAATCTCTGCCTTGAGAGAAGCTGCAAAGGGAGATCCGGGAATTGAAATTGCGCCTCTTGGAGTCAAGTACCCGCAAGGTGCGGAGAAACAGCTGATCTTCGCAATTTTAGGGAGGGAAGTGCCCTCTGGCGGTCTACCGGTGGACGTCGGTGTAGTAGTAAATAACGTAGGTACCGCTGTTGCGGTTAAAGAGGCGGTTATTGACGGCATGCCACTTGTAAGGCGAGTTGTTACCGTAACCGGAAGCTGCATAAAAGAACCGAAGAATCTAATGGTTCCCATTGGCGCTTTGGTGAATGACCTTATTGAGGCGTGCGGCGGGATCCAAATTCCTCCGAAAAAGGTGATAATCGGCGGGCCTATGATGGGTATAGCGCAGTATACTACAGATATTCCCGTCACAAAAGGCACGTCAGGGGTACTGCTTCTTTCAGAGAAGGAAGTTGTCGTGGAAGATGTGCTCCCATGCATAAGATGTGGAAAGTGTGTCGACGCGTGCCCAATGAATCTCATGCCTCTTTGGCTATCAGGTTATCAGGAAGCCGGAAGGTTTGATGATTGTGAGAAACTAGGCGCGCTAGATTGTATAGAGTGCGGGTGTTGCAGCTTTGTCTGTCCCTCACGGCGACGATTAGTGCAGGGGATTCGGTTAGCGAAAGCTGAAATCAGGGCAAAGCAGAGCGCCAGGCGAGGATGAATTCTTGATGAGAATTTTGGAAGCTTTGATTAGTGGGAGTTCGGAGGGATTAGGAAATGGAAGGTAGCGGACTCATAGTATCTTCATCGCCTCACCAACACACGACTGTCTCAACTCCGATAATAATGAGTGACGTTATCTTAGCGCTCATGCCTGCATCTCTTGCAGGTGTATGGTTTTTCGGATTGCCGGCGCTTTTTATGATGGCAGTATGTGTGGGGTCAGCGGTTATAACAGAGGCGGCCCTGGAGAAGCTCTGTGGCAAACCCTTAACGGTGAGAGACTACAGCGCAGCTGTTACCGGCTTATTACTGGCTCTTATTGTTCCCCCTGATTTGCCGCTGTGGGCAGGGGCTATTGGGTCAATATTCTCCATAGCCATAGCCAAGTTCACTTTTGGAGGGTTAGGTCAAAACATATTCAATCCTGCACTTATCGGCAGGGCGTTTCTCTTAGCTTCATGGCCGGTGTTTATGACCAGATGGCGTTGGCCGATTTATGAGGCAGCTTGGATACCGAGGTTTGATGCTCTGACCACTGCGACGCCTCTGGTTCTCATGAAGTACATGAAGATTAAGGCGCCTTATATTAACTTATTCTTAGGACAGGTTGCAGGCTGTATCGGTGAGACTTCAGCCCTTGCCATTCTGGTGGGCGCGGCGTACCTTGTTTATCGAGGCCATATAAGCCTTAGAATTCCTCTTAGCTTTGTAGGCACTGTCGCTGTGCTAACAGCGCTTTTCGGGCAAGACCCGGTGTTTCACATACTGTCAGGAGGCCTTCTTCTAGGCGCGTTTTTCATGGCTACGGACTATGTTACCAGTCCTGTGACGCCCAGGGGTCAGATAATTTTCGGGGTCGGATGCGGCATCCTTGTAACCTTGATACGGCTTTACGGAGGATATCCCGAAGGTGTTTGTTATGCGATTCTCATAATGAACGCTGCGACGGCTCTGGTGGAGAGATACACCATACCAAGGAAGTTCGGAGAGGTGAAGAAGGGTGCGTGAGGTATTGCGGTTAGGTGTTGTGCTTCTTGTAATATGCGCAGTTGCCGGCGCTGTCTTAGCATTTGTTAATGGGATCACTAGCGACCGCATTGCAGCACAGGCAACTATCAAGCTAGAGCAGGCTTTAAGAGATGTGCTCCCTGAAGCTGATGAATTTCGTGATGAGCAAGAGGCGCTTCAAGAGTTGAAACAAGAAGCCTCGCAGGAAGGAAAACCGCGTTTTACCATTACTGACAAGATGTACACAGGTTATTCACAAGGTGAACGTAGAGGTTTTGCATTTATGTGTTCTCCGTCAGGATACGGCGGGCCTATTGAGACCGTGGTAGGTGTGTCTTCTGACCGTAAGGTATCAGGCGTTTCCGTCATTCGCCATACTGAGACGCCCGGACTCGGCGCAAATATTGCGAACCGCGAGTTTCAAATGAGATTCGTGGGAATTCCTGTAGGAACAGAGGTAAAGGTGAAGAAAGACGGCGGCGATATTGACGCGATTACCGGCGCCACTGTTTCTTCCAGGGCTGTGGCAAACGCAGTAAATGAAGCTCTTCAAGTCTTTGAGGTTGTAACTGACAAGGGGGCTCCGGAAAATGAGCTTTAAGTCTGAATTCAGTAAAGGCATCATCAAGGAAAATCCTACTTTTCGGATGCTTCTTGGGATGTGTCCGACTCTCGCGACGAGCTTGGCTATATCTAATGGGATAGGTATGGGGCTCGCTGCTACGTTTGTGCTTGTGGGCTCAAACGTCATTATATCGGCTCTCAGGAAAGTTACACCTGAGAAGATCAGGATACCGATTTTTGTCGTGGTTATTGCCACGTTCGTTACAACGGTGGATTTAATCATGGCGGCTTTTTTGCCTGACCTCCATGAAGTGCTGGGAATATTCATTCCGCTCATAGTGGTCAACTGCATTATTTTTGCAAGAGCGGAAGCTTTTGCTTTCCAGCATGGGATAGTGGATTCATTAGCTGACGGACTCGGTATGGGGCTTGGATGGACCTTAGCTTTATGTGGGCTAAGCGCGATAAGAGAGCTGCTTGGCACAGGGACTCTTTTGGCCATCCCTGATTTCGGGTTCCCGGGGATTCGAGTTTTTGACCAGAGCTTGGCTGCGGTCATGGTAATCCTTCCACCCGGTGGGTTCATTACCCTGGGGCTTTTAATAGGCCTCTTGAATTTGGTGGCTAATAGGAAGAACAAGAGGGCGCAGGAGGGATAGAATATGGGGAAGTTGCTGGTCATATTCTTCGGCGGAGTGCTTTTGAATAATTTCATCCTTTCCAGGTTCCTCGGGATTTGTCCGTTTATCGGAATATCCCAGCGAGTGGACACAGCTGCAGGCATGAGTGCAGCCGTAATCTTCGTCATGGGGCTTGCCTCAGTAGTTACATGGTTCTTCCATAACATGATCCTTGTCCCACTGGGGCTTGAATACCTTCAGACGATAGGGTTTATCCTTATTATTGCGGCTTTGGTGCAACTGGTGGAGATGGTAATACAGAAAACAAGTCCAACGCTGTACCAAGCCTTGGGCATTTATCTTCCGTTGATTACAACGAACTGTGCAGTTCTCGGCGTGACGATCCTAAACATATCGGAAAGCTATAACCTGTTAGAGGCTGCAGTTAACGGTGTGGCAGGCGCATCCGGCTTTGCCCTGGCGATAATACTGTTTGCTGCAATTAGGGAGAGAATGGAACTTAGTGAGATCCCCGAATCCCTAAAGGGCTTTCCCATAGCCTTGATAACTGCCGGACTCATGTCAATGGCGTTCTTAGGCTTTGCAGGCTTTAGATTGGAAGCCTTGTTCGGAGTGATGTAGGTGGCGATGAGAGGTGATATTAGATGGCAGTTGTACCGGCAGTATTAGTTCTCGGGCTGACCGGAGCGGTCTTTGGAGTTGTTCTTGCTGTCGCAGCCAGGAAATTCCACGTGGAACAGGATCCGAGGCAGGATGAGATATGCGGGCTCCTGCCGGGAGCCAATTGTGGCGCATGCGGATTTCCCGGGTGCAGCGGTTTGGCTGCGTCGATAGTGGCAGGGGATGCGCCTTGCAATGCGTGTCCGGTTTCGGGAAATGAAGTAGCGTCTAAGATTGCGTCTATTATGGGCGTTGAACTCACGTCTCAGACAGAGAAGAAAGTAGCAAGGGTTCTCTGCCAAGGCAGTGACGACAAATGCGGGTTGAGGTATGTTTATGACGGACTTCAGCAATGTAAGGCTCAGACTGCGATTGCAGGCGGTGCCAAGTCATGTGTGTATGGATGCCTCGGCTTAGGATCCTGTGTCGATGTGTGCAAGTTTGACGCTATTCACATGGGACCTCTCGGGCTGCCGGTTGTCGATGAGACAAAATGCACATCTTGTGGTATGTGTGTTGAAGCGTGCCCCAGGGGAACAATACAACTTATGCCCATGTCACAGCAGGTTACAGTGCTTTGTCGCTCAAAAGGGAGAGGCGCTGAGGTCAGGAAGACCTGCAAAATCGGGTGCATTGGGTGTGGAATATGTCAGAAGGCATGTCCGAAGGGCGCTATCACGCTCGAGGATAACCTTGCTGTTATTAATTGCGAAGAGTGTGACGCCTGCGGTATTTGTGTTGAGAAATGTCCGACTAAATGTATTGTGATGAAGGATAAGCCTGTTATCGTAGATGAGGCTGCCAGCGCAAGTTAGAAAATGAGAGTTGCCGGTGTCAGGCGGGGTTATAGTATGCCACCTGCTCAACCGGCAACTCTTCGTCCATTATCTGCCCGGAGGAATGGCATGGATCTTTCTGGCTTACCTAAAGATTTCTGTCAGGCTTTCTTGAAGTTTCTTTTGCAATTGCCTGCTTCCCTTTTTTCACCAATTTCCTTACCATGGCGCCTCCGACTTTGCCTGCTTCTCTTACCGTAAGCTCATCCGGATCTCTCAAATCATCACTTAAGCCAAGCTGTTCCGCAGTTTCAAACTTAAGCCTGTCGATGCCCCGTACGTTCTTTGAACGTTCTTTATTCTTCTTTTTCTTTGCCACAAGACCCACTTCCCTTCGGGAATGTTTGTAATTAGCATTACCAACATACGTCAACCTAAACATCATCCTTCTTTAGTGTGAGGGAACTTCAGGTTAACCCAAAATGGCTGCTTGTCACTGCATATGAGAAGTGATACACTGAATTGGAAAGATACCGAGGGGGGCGATTCCTGCTTGAAATGGGAGTATGGCAGGAGACATAGGCAGGCTACGATACTACGTAGACGTTTATTTTTAGGGATTTTTCTATTAGTGGTTATTCTTATGGCAGGGTACGCAGTGATACGCTCCGGCTCGTATGGCTTCTCATGGTCGGTTCGTAATCTTCCTTTGGATGTTTCGCGCACTCAGGCTGAAAACGACAGTAAAGAGAGCTCCCGGAGCGAGTTTTTAATGGATACCTTTGTTTCCATTCGGGCTATAGGGCCCAACTCTGAGCAGGCAATGCAGGCTGCATTCGATGAGATGCGGAGAATTGAATCACTGATGAGCAGGTATGTTCCGGATAGCGATGTTTCCCGCATAAATGAAGGTGCCGGAGGCGAGTCTGTCAAGGTCAGTGAAGAGACATTTTACGTCATAGAGGAGGCTGTCAAGTGTGCCGGTCTCACAAACGGAGCCTTTGATATTACCATAGGCCCACTCATGGAAGTGTGGGATTTTGGTGCCGAGGATCACGCTGTTCCTGACGCTTGCGAGATAGAGCAAGCCCGTTCTTTAATCGGATGGGAGCTTTTGGAGCTTGATCCGCTAAATAGGACTGTCAGGTTGCCTATAGAAGGGATGTCAATTGATCTGGGCGGGGTTGCAAAAGGATATGCAGCCAGGGAAGGAGCGCGGATTCTTCAAGAACACGGAATCTCTCACGCGCTGATTGATGCGGGGGGAAACATTGTTACAGTTGGCTCGCGTCCTGACGGGAAACCGTGGCAAATCGGTATTCGGGATCCCAGGGGCGAAAGCATGGAAGACACAATCGGCCCAACGTTGTCTGTAGTCAATTGTGCAGTGGCTACTTCCGGAGACTATGAAAGATTTTTTGTTCATGACGGCAGGAGGTACCACCACATTTTGCATCCGGAAACAGGAATGCCTGTTGAGACAGTATGGAGCGTAACTGTGATGGCGAAGGATTCATTATATGCGGACATGCTGTCCACAGCTGTTTTTGTGTTAGGACCGGATGAAGGCATAAGGTTCATCGAGACTCTGGACGGAGCCTCCGCTATGATAGTGACAAGTGACGGGAACACGGTGTTTTCCAAAGGGTTCGAGGAAATGCATTAGTTGTAAACATATCGATTGTTGTAAGGGTTAACCCGTAGGAGGCCATGGTAATGAATCTCCATAGCCCGGGCCCGAGGAGCCTTGGATTTGTTCTGGCTTCTGCTTCACCTGCGCGAGCTGCCTTACTGAGACAGATCGGCCTCAGCTTTGAAGTTGTGCCCAGCAGAATTCGGGAAGATGATATTCCCTCTGACGGCCCTCGAGACAAGGTAATATCTCTTTCTCAGGCGAAAGCTCAACATGTTGCGGAGCATTTAAGGGACAAAGTAATAATAGCAGCTGATACAGTTGTTGTTTTAGATGATGAGATCCTCGGAAAGCCGGAAAATCAAGAAGCGGCAGAAGGGATGTTAAGCCTCTTGTCAGGCCGTTGGCATCATGTTGTGACCGGTGTAACTGTGTTGGATGCATCGACAGGAGCACGCAGTTCGTGTCATGAGGTTACCGGAGTTCGAATGAAAGACCTCTCTTGCCAGGCAATTAAGACTTATGTCGAAAGCGGAGAGCCTTTGGGGAAAGCCGGGGCTTACGCTATACAGGGGCGAGGGGGAATATTCATAGAGAGCATAAAGGGCTGCTATTTCAATGTAGTTGGCCTTCCATTGGCAAAGTTGCCAAATATTTTCTCCGATATTGGGATTAATATTTACAACGAGCTATTCAGGAGGTGACGAGGCTTGTCGGGAAAACTCAAAAAGAGGGTGTCCTCTACTATTCGGCAGATGCCTGCCAGCGAAAGGCCTAGAGAGCGTCTCCTCCGCGTCGGTCCTTCTGCCCTGTCTTCAGCTGAACTCACATCAATCATTTTACGCACGGGAGTCCGCGGCCAATCCGCTTTAGCGCTCGCCAACTCCTTGTTGCAGGTATTCGGCGGGGTTCGGGGTATGGCTTCTACCTCTACACAAGACTTAGCCACTCATAAAGGGATTGGGCCTGCAAAAGCAGTCCAAATCAAAGCCGCAATAGAACTGGGCAGAAGAGCTTTTATGCTTGAGCCTGAGGATCTTGTTCAGATAAACGGGCCCCAGGATGTGGCAGAGCTGATAGTCGGGGATATGCGCTATCTGGATAGAGAGCATTTCAAAGTGGTGATCCTGAACGCAAAGAACAGGGTGGAAGATCTGGTTACCATCTCCATCGGCAGCCTCGACAGTTCTCTTGCCCATCCGAGAGAGGTCTTTAAGGAGTGCGTGAGAAGGAATTGCGCCAGAGTAATTCTTGTTCATAATCATCCCAGCGGCGATCCTACTCCCAGTGATGCTGATATTGCTATCACGCGCAGGCTGGCGAGTTGCGGATTGATTCTGGGAATTGAAGTCCTTGATCACATAATTGTCGGAGATAACAGGTATAAGAGTCTGAAAGAACTTGGCTTCATGGATAGAGAACCGGTCGAACGTCGAATGATAGCTTCAATGGACTGGGAGTCTCCGGAGTCCGGCTGCCTCGAGTTTGATGCATAAAGAAAGGAGAATAAGTAGCATGATCTTTGACCCAATTCTTGCGCTGTTTTCCAGGGACCTTGCCATTGATCTGGGGACTGCGAATTCGTTGGTTTACATAAAACGAGCAGGCGTGGTACTCAGAGAACCTTCAGTGGTAGCGATTCGTAAAGATTCAGGCAGCCTGCTTCAGGCAGGAGAAGAAGCCAACCGAATGGTAGGGAAGACCCCGGGCAATATTAATGTAATTCGTCCGCTTAGAGACGGTGTAATAGCTGACTTTGACATGACCGAGATTATGTTGCGCCACTTTGTTGTCAAAGCTCACAATGGGAAAGGTCTTGTCAGGCCCAGGGTCATTATCGGAGTGCCGTCAGGTGTTACCGCGGTTGAGAAAAGAGCGGTAGTGGATGCTGCACTGCAGGCAGGGGCCAGAGAGGCATATGTGATTGAAGAGCCGCTGGCTGCGGCTGTCGGCGCAGGGTTGCCTGTGTTCATGCCGTCAGGAAATATGATTGTGGATATCGGCGGAGGAACAACAGAGATTGCCGTGATTTCGTTAGGTGGCATAGTTGTGTCAAGATCTATTCGTGTCGCAGGGGATGAGATGGACGATGCGATAATGCAGTATGTAAAAAGGACTCATAACGTTATAATCGGATCAAAGACTGCTGAAAATGTGAAAAAGAACATAGGGGCGGCTTCATGCAGTGATCCCGAGAAACTTATGGAGGTCAAGGGAAGAGATATGGTTACAGGTTTGCCAAAGGCTGTGCAAGTTTCATCCGGGGAAATTGAGCAAGCTCTCAAAGACCCGCTCGCCGAGATAGTTGACGGCGTGAAGCAAACCCTGGAGAAGA
This sequence comes from Bacillota bacterium, assembly GCA_012518595.1. Taxonomy (GTDB): domain Bacteria; phylum Bacillota; class SHA-98; order UBA4971; family UBA4971; genus UBA4971. The sequence goes on along the minus strand of JAAYRV010000138.1, from coordinate 1,186 downwards.
CTCCTCCTGAACTCGCTGCTGATATCATTGATAAAGGTATAGTGCTGTCAGGCGGCGCGTCCCTCCTCGAAGGCATTGATCTCGTGCTTCAAGAGGTAACGGGAATACCTGTATTCCGAGCTGAAGACCCTCTTACGTGTGTTGTGCGTGGTGCAGGCATGGCACTTGAAGATTTTAAGAGATACAAGCGATTGCTAACCAGTTCTTCCAGAGTTGGTTGAAGAAAACAGCGCAGCAGGGGTGGTTTGTTTGTGCAACATGAATCCAGGCGTAAGACTTACGCAGTGCTCCTGGCGCTAGCAGCGCTGGCCCTAATAGCTACCATCTACATAACTTCAGGTGAACGAGATCGATTGACACCGGCGGAACGTGTCGTTCGCGAGATCCTCGCGCCTGTACAGACAGGCCTGTTTCGTACAGCCGGTTGGGTAAATAATGTTGCGAGAACCATCAGAGACCTGAGCTCCTCTGTACGTGAAAACCATGTTTTGAGACAGGAAGTGGCGTCGCTTACAGCTGAAAACGTATACCTGGAAGAGCAGAGGCTTGAAAACATAAGACTCAGAAAGCTTTTAGGTTTCCAGGAGAGGATGCCTCATAAGACATTAGCGGCTGAGATTATTGCGAGAGATCCGGGCAACTGGCTCAATACAGTGACATTGAATAAGGGGACAGGCCATGGCGTTGGGAAAGATATGGCTGTCGTATCTTGTGAAGGCCTTCTGGGACGGGTAGTATCGGTATCTAAGAATACTGCCAATGCGCTCTTAATCATAGACCCCAGAAGCGCTGTGGGAGGGGTTGTACAGAGCACTCGCTCCCTGGTTATTGTTGAAGGTGATCCCGGAACTCCGGGGATGTGTCTTGTGAAGAGTCTGATAAAGGAGTCTGATCTTCTTATAGGAGACAAAATCCTGTCTTCAGGGCTGGGCGGGATTTATCCGAAAGGTTTGATAATAGGCGAGATTGTAGAGCTTATTCCCGGCAAGTACGGGGTGGGATCCGCGGCACGCCTTAAACCTGCTGCGGATTTTGCCAGGTTGGAAGAAGCCCTCATTATTTTAGAACCATCCTCATCGTCTGACATGCTTTTACACGAAGAGGAGGTTCATAGGCCATGAGGTACCGGGCCTTAGTCATTTTGTCCGCAGTAATGGTAGCTCTTGAAACTACTGTTATCCCCTAT
>JAAYRV010000137.1 GCA_012518595.1 Bacillota bacterium | reverse complement strand
TAATGATGTTGGGCTTAACATTGATACTTCCGACTGTGGCAACAGCACCTTCATAACGTCTGGCGCATTCACCGATGCTCGCTATTACATGCGCAGCCATCTCCATAGCGTCTTTTCGCATGTTCATCGGCATTGTGCCAATGTGATCCGCTCTTCCGTGGATGGTCACGAGATTGCGACGAATACCAACAATTGTAGTGACAATTCCTAATTCCTTCTCAGCTTGTTCAAGTATAGGCCCTTGTTCAATATGAGTTTCTATAAATGCCGTGATATCCTGAGGATTCCGGCGTGCGTTTTGAATCTGCTCAGGATCTAATCCGTAATCCTTCATAGCTTCATAGATGCTCACGCCGTCTGAATCCACATATCGTTTCAAATCATCCGGTTTGAAATGACCCCAATATACTTTGCCGGTAAACAGGCCTGATTTGAATCTGGCGCCTTCTTCATCATTTGTAGCAACAATTTCAACGCTTCTCTGCAACTTGCCGCCGCTTTCAGTCAGGAGACGCACAGCTTCCAAAGCGCAAATAACACCTGCGATACCGTCAAATGCGCCTCCTTCCACAACAGAATCATAGTGTGAACCGCTGATCACGGTCTTGGAATCCATGCCTTCCAATCTTCCTACTACAGAGCCTGTTGCATCGATCCTGGCAGCAAGTCCTATAGCTTCCATCTGGTTCTTCAAGTAATCAGATGCTTCTCTTGCTTCAGCGCTAAAGGGCAAACGAGTGACCCCGTGCCCCGGTGTCGACGTCATTTTCTCCAGGATTCTCAAGTGATTCTCAATACGCTTGGCTAATTCCACCGGCTCCAAAAAGATCTCTTCTCCCTTCTATTTCATGTGCTCCTTAAATAAAAAACCAAAACCCTGCCGAAGCATAGGAAATGGCTCCCGGATCTATATTGGAACTGCTATTCTACACAGTCCCACATTTTCCTTCCACAATCGATAAGCAATTCTATGAAGCGTCAAGGAAGTTGCGCAAGTTCAAGCCAGTTAGGGCCTGCCTTGACATCAACTCTTAGAGGCACATCAAGAGAGACAGCGTTTTCCATGGTTTTGCGGACCAAGTCCGCTACTTCCTCCAGTTCACCTTCAGGCACATCAAAAACAAGTTCATCGTGGACTTGAAGAGTCATCCGAGCACTGAGGCCTCTCGTCTCAAGCTCTCTCGCCACATCAAGCATGGCAACCTTGATTATGTCAGCAGCAGTTCCTTGAATCGGCGTGTTCATGGCAGTTCTTTCTGCGAATTTCCGCCGTGGAATGTTTCTTGTGCGAAGGTCCGGCAGATACCGCCTTCTGTTTAGGATGGTCGTCACATACCCGTCCTCTTTCGCTTTTGCGACTACCTCCTCTAGGAACTCCTTTACTCCTTTGTAATGATGAAAGTAGTTCTCGATGAATCTTGCAGCCTCTCCCCGGGAGATACCGATGCCTCTTGCCAACCCAAAATCGCTTATGCCATAGATTATCCCGAAGTTGACTGCTTTGGCTTTTGTCCGCATGTCAGGGGTCACATTTTGGAGTGGCACCCCGAAAACCCTGGCTGCCGTGCGTGCGTGGATATCCTCACCCTTCTTGAAAGATTCTACAAGGAGCTCGTCTTTGGAGAAATGGGCAAGCACCCGAAGCTCGATCTGGGAATAATCAGCGCTTAATATGACACTGTCCTCATTACCGGGGACAAACACCGCCCGAATCTTCCGCCCTTCCTCTGTTCGGATAGGGATATTTTGAAGGTTTGGCTCGCTGCTTGACAACCTGCCGGTGGAGGTTACGGCCTGATTGAACGTAGTATGGATACGTCCTGTGTCCGGATTTATCAAAGCGCCAAGCGCGTCAGCATAAGTACTCTTCAACTTTGTCAGCTCGCGGTAATCCAGAATCTTCCCTGCGATTTCATGGCTGAATGACAAAGTCTCCAAAACCTCGGCATCCGTTGAATAACCGGTCTTGGTCTTCTTGATAGGAGGCAAACCTAGTTTCTCGAAGAGGATGAAGCTCAGCTGTTTCGGTGAGTTAATGTTAAATTCATCTCCTGCCAGCCGGAAGATGTCCTTCTCCAATTCAGACAGCCTTTGTCCCAGGTCCAGCGAAAGCTCACTAAGACCGTCCGGATCGACTTTGACCCCTGCCATCTCCATGTCTGCAAGTATTCTGACAAGGGGCATCTCCACATCGGAAAAGAGTTCCGTCATACCAAGTTCAGAAAGCCTCTGACTCAACGCGTCTTTAAGCTCAGGAAGTCTCGCCAGGCCGGCACATGCCACGTCTCTGACGCTATCTGCCGGGGCCTCCCCAATCGTCCTCGGGAGCCCGCCTCTGCCTGAACGGGAAATCAGATCCGAAACCGCAGGTATTTCATCCCCCAAGAAATCACTTACAAGGCGCTCAACATCGGTTTTCTGATCCGGACTTGCAAGGTAAGCCGCAATCATCGTATCAAAGACAGGGCCGGACAGCCGAACACCGCGACGCTTCAAATGGATGATTTTCGTCTTTGCGTCGTGGCATACTTTTGATATGTCTTCATCCTCAAACACAGCCCGTAGAATGCTAATAGTCTCGTCCAAAGGAAGGCGAGGCGCGTCAAGACGTGCGTGGGCAAACGGCAGATAGAATCCTTGTCCGTCAGGATGTGCAATTGCAATCCCCACAAGCCCGGCTCGCATAGGATTTTCGCTGTCAGGGATTATCTCAAACGCAAATTCGCCTGCATTGGCCAGCTCCTTCCTTAAGGCCTCAACTTCGTCTAAGCTCTCTACTGTCACACATTTATTTGCCTGTTTTCGGGTCATGCTTCCCCTTCCCCCTGACACTTCACCTTGGGTCTCTTGCCTAAAGAGATCCAACGTAGCGGAGGAGGCGGCATCACCCTTGTTTTGGAGCCTGTCTTCAAAACGCTTCATCAAACTCTTGAACTCAAGACGCC
>JAAYRV010000020.1 GCA_012518595.1 Bacillota bacterium | reverse complement strand
TTACCGGAATTATAGTAGGAATACTCATTGATGTCATGTTGTTAGGAAAGCTACTACCTAAATTCTACTATCTCAGCAAATTGACCTTACTTGCGCTCTACGCAGCTTACTCCATTGGTATCTTCGGATTCTTTATGGGAGTTCCCGTGTTTAATATGGTCCCGGGTGTTCTCGCAGGTACATACATCGGAAGAAAAATGAAGATAACGGGACAGTCTCAGGATGTATTCAAAGAAGAAATGCAAAAGGGGGCCCGGTTCGCCTTCGTTGTCTTGCTGATTGTTTGTTTCTGCTCAGCATATATTGCATTGCTGGACCCATTCACCGGAGCGAACCTTCGAGGGATGCTGGGTCTTAGTTTCGAAGTGACCAACACACATACTTGGCTCCTGATCATTTTGGGCGGCGCCGGGCTTTTACTGGTACAGCATTTTCTCTTGATGACAGCCGGAAGGATGGCATATGAGAATATTAGCTGACACTCTGAAAGCCGGTAAGTCAGTTTAACGGGAAGGAGGGATTACAGTGGAGTATGTAGGATTACTGGCTCCGATTGCCTTTGTCTTCGCTATGAGCGCTTATTGTCAATTGAGCGCTTTGAGAAAAGAAGTAGAGAGCCTGAAGGAGGAAATAGCGAAGCTGAAGGTTAAGTAGCTGTGTTATTAGCGTTTGCTCTTGATGACATAACTACATGACGTTTGAACAAACCATCTTCCTCATTATGAACAGAAGTCTTTCCCAGGTAGAAATCCTCGAGACACAAGTAGAGAGGCTGAGGCGAAATGAAAAAGCTAGGTATTGCTCTGTTGCTTATCTCCCTGGTTATATCCTTGGGATTCAACGTGTTTATGGCAAACTACATCGGTAAGCAGAATAGTAGTGCCCGATCAAACTTGGTCTTCGGAGATGCAAACTCTCGGGATACCTACTTCACCCTCCACAATGTAGCCAAGGCTCATGAGATATCCAAGGGAAAGGGAATTAAGGTAGGAATTCTGGATGATTCCTTCGGCTATAATCGTCATCCTGACCTATATTCAGGTGGCGCGAATTATGCAGGCAAGGATTTATTGTACCTAGAGACAGAGCACCACGGGTACTGGATGGCGATTACTCTCAAAGAGATTGCCCCCGAAGCCGAGGTATATGCGCTAGGCGTAGATTTTGACAGTGAAGAAGCAAAAGTCCGGACGATGCTTGATGCCATAGAGTGGGCCATAGACAATGATCTCGATGTCCTCACGTATTCTTCCAGCCAATTCTCAGAGGAAAATGAGAAGAAACTCAATGTAGTCGTGGACAAAGCCATGGAAAGAGGCATCTTAACTACATTTATCCATTATTATCATCCAGGCAATATCCTGCCTGACGGCCTATTCGCGTACAGAGGCGACGCGGATTATAACCGCAGAGAACCTGACCTAGACATCCTTCATTATGACTATAACGTGATGATTATCCCCAGGTATCTTGAGTACCTGTCTTCCAGTGAAGAAGACCGGGCAAGACTGACACCTCCGTTTTTGTCCATATCATCCACCTCACCGGTTACCGCAGGCTTTGTAGCTCTGATGAAAAGCGTGAGGAATGACTTGCCGCCTGCTGAATACAAGAGAATCTTGATGGAAACCAGTAGGAATTTGATTTACAGAGGGGAGGATTACCTACGGGTTCCTGACATCTATGAAGCCGTGAAAATGATTTCCGGTGTTGCAGGGCAGAAAGGATAAGGAGATCTTCTTACATGCCGGTCGAGATTAAGAAAGCGGAGCCTTCGGATGCTAAGTCCTTCGCAAGAATAAACGAAGTAATCTGGGGTACTCCTGCCACTAAGAGCATAATTGATTACTTCACTAAAGGTATTTCTCTCTTTAGAGACGGTTATTATCTGGCAGAGTCAAAAGGAGTATTTGTCGGCAGTTCTGAAGGCTTTCCAATAAGAGAGAAAATGCCTATTTCAATACTGGCCGAAATAGAAAACCCGGTTGACCTGTTTGAACCTGAAGGCCGGTATTACTATATTCATATTATTCAAGTGTATCCTGAGTTTAGAAATATGGGCATAGGAGATATGCTGCTTAAGACACAGATTGATGTAGCGAGAAGCCTACACATACCTCAAGTCTGTGGAATTGCAATCTCCAATCAATTGGGTCACTGGGTAAAGTCGGGTTTTAGCGTTGAAGGACAAGAATGGGAGACATACAAAGACTTCGGATTGTTTAAGTGGGTTAGTATGGCTCTACCGCAAAGCTGAAAGGCTCCTAGGCGTGTCAAGTTTTCCCGCACCCCGAACAGCAGATACACATCAGTCTTACACTTATTTATGAAACTTAGGAGGAAATTGGGAGAACCTGTCGAATTAGTAGGCAGGTTTACCACTATACGAACGCGCCGTCCACCATGCGGACATTTTGCGTTGTGGTTACGCGTGCTCCCAGACGAAAAGTATCTTGTTGCAGCGGCGATGATTTAGTGTCTTCACGTTCTATTCGGAGGTGATGCACAAAACTCATATTAAGGGTAATTCATAGTATGAAAGCAATTCTAGCAGCCTAGGCGCAAATTTGCAAGAGTCAAGCGCTGTACCACATGTTTAGGCACGATACTACAAATGTCCCGGATATCTCGTTATTGCAGAGTCAGAGACAAGTTTCTCATACACGCTTGCAGGAAGACTCGAGTTTAGTTTTGCTATTACGCTTTCATGAAGGAACTCGGCTTTTCTGAATTGAGGACTTTATTGATGGAAGACACTCCGAAAAAAACATAGGAGGTATTAAGCGTGAATAAGGTAAGGAAACTATTCACATCTCTGCTGATTTTGGTTGTCGGTATTGCCGTTATCTTACCCCCTTGCAGCGGCTCCTCCAGCGGTAAAGCATTGAAAATTGGAGTTGTGGGACCCGAAACAGGAGGCTCGGCTCAGCTAGGGCAATCTCAGCGCCGAGCCATTCAAATGGCATGTGATGAAATTAACGAGGGAAAACTGGCCGGAGACTGGAAATTGGAACCCTACTTCCAAGATGATGAAGGAAATCCGACTAAAGCGGCCAGTGTCACCAACAAACTTCTTCAGGAGACAAGGGTTCACACGATAATAGGCGCGATTAACAGTTCATGTACACTTGCGGTCATGGTGCACACACAGCGAGCAGGTATTCCTCAGATCACTGCCGGGTCCACGGGAGCAAGCATCACGGAACAAGGCAATAAATGGATTTTCCGAACCGCAGTGAACGACTCTCATCAGGCAAGCGCTCTGATGACCTATGCCAGCGAAACGCTTAATCTCAAGAAAGTCTCTACTTTTACCGCAGCTGACGATTACGGTCAGAGCGGCGCCAAGCTGCTCAAGGCGGCTGCTGACAAAGCAGGAATCGAAGTGGTTGTGGAAGCAACGTACAACTCCGGAGACAAGGATTTTAAGCCCCAGCTTCTTTCGATGAAAGAAAAAGGCACTGAAGCAATTTTCCTATGGGGTGTTTACATCGAAGCAGCTCTCATCGCTAATCAGGCAAGACTTCTCGGTATGGATTGCCAGATTTTCGGAGCGTCAGGTATGGCATCGCCTAAACTAATGGAATTGGGAGGCGAAGCAGTAGAGGGAATGATTCTCACACAGTCTTTCCTTCCCGAATCAGATAACCCTTGGGTCCAAAAATTCGTAGACAACTACAAGAAGAAGTTTGGTGACAATCCTATTCCCCACGCTGCGCAGGCCTATGATTCCGTATATATCCTTGCAGACGCTGTCAAGAGAATCGATACAACTGCGCCTGCCAAACTCAGAGATGCTATTGCAGGCACTTCCGGATTAGAACTGGTTACAGGCAGTCCGGAGTTTAATCCTACCGGTGACGATGTTGGCAAACGTGTTCTCATTACTAGGATCGAAAAGGGCGCGTTTGGCCTCGTTGAAGCTATAGTCATAGGCCAATGATAAGTCTTTAGGGTCCGCCTCGTAACGAGGCGGACCCGGCGAAAGGGTGTGACACATTGTATTACCTTGCAAACGGACTTCCTATTGGAGCCATTTATGCTCTTGTGGCCTTGGGTTACAGCCTAATCTATGCTTCTGCAGGTGTCCTCAATTGGTCGCAGGGGGATATGGTCATGCTCGGGGCATACATTGGTTATAGCCTGCATCGGCTTCTTGGCCTAAACTACGTTCTATCTCTCTTGATTTCCATGCTGGTTGTGGCGTGCGTTGGCATGCTAGTGGAACGTACAGTGCTGCACTCCCTAAGAAAAAGGTCTTCCCCGTCAATCAATGTGGTTATAGGTACTCTCGGGGTAGCCATCATATGCAGAAACGTAGCATTAGCAATCTGGGGCCCTGATGCTCAGCCTTTCCCGTCTCCCGTAGGATCCACCCCCATCAACATTGGAAATCTCAGAGTGCTTCCTCAAGACATACTGATAGTTGCTTTAGGTGTAGCATTGATGCTTCTGCTTCAGTATTTCCTGAAATACACAAGAGAAGGAAAAGCGCTGAGAGCAGTAGCACAAGACCGGATGGCAGCGTCACTGATGGGCGTGGATGTAGGCAAAGCGGATATGCTGGCTTTTGCGGCAAGTGCAGCGATGGGAGCTGCAGCCGGAATTCTTATAGCCCCACTCTTTTTTGTGACGTTCAACATGGGTGCAGGCATAGGACTCAAGGGATTTGTCGCTGCTGTAGTCGGCGGCTTAGGGAACATCCCCGGCGCGATTGCCGGAGGTTTCTTTTTGGGGCTCATCGAGTCTTTGGCCAGTGGAAAGATCAGTTCAGGCTACAGGGACGCAATTGCATTTTCAGTGCTAATCATGGTCCTATGGCTCAAGCCTTCAGGGTTATTTAGTAGAACAACCAAGGAAACAGTCTAGAGCGATTCATCTAACACCGGATACAGGATTGGTGGTGAAATCAGGATGAAGTCACATAAGCTTACGAGCAGTTTGAAAGGCTTGCATAAATGGGTGCTTATAGCGGTAGTCCTGTCTATTCCCTTCGTAGTCACGAATCTGTACTATTTGCATCTGATAAATCTGATTGGAATATATAGTCTCGTGGTTATTGGGCTAAACATTCTCTCGGGATATACAGGCCAGGTTTCTATGGGCCAGGCTGGATTCTTCGCGGTGGGCACTTACACGTCAGCCCTGCTAATGATGAAACTTCAAGCGCCGTTTTGGGTGGCCACTGTAATGGCAGCCATAGTGGCCGCTATTTTTGGTGTCGTTATTGCCATTCCGGCATTAAGATTAACAGGTCCGTATCTGGTCATGGCCACGGTGGGGTTTGGAGAGATTATCCGTTTAGTGTTGGTGAACTGGGTTCCGGTCACCAAAGGAGCTGCAGGCCTGACAGGTATCCCCGCACCTTCCTTTTTTGGCTTCACGGTGTTTTCAGAAAGAAGCTTCTTCTATCTAATATACGCTGTGGTAGCACTGGGAATCCTGGTTGCGGTACGGATATCCAGGTCAAAGATTGGCCGTACATTTATGGCTATACGGGAAGACGAGTTGGCAGCAGAATCAATGGGGGTACCCACCAATATATATAAAGTTGCGGCCTTTGCCATAGGCGCTGCATATGCCGGAGTTGCAGGTTCTATATTTGGGTCTTTCTCCGGTGTTGCCAGCCCTGATGGTTTTACCTTCGATGATTCAGTAGGATTCCTTTGCATGTCTGTTATTGGCGGCAACAGGAGTATATTTGGCGCCCTGATTGGTTCGATTACACTTACTCTCCTCTCCGAGCTTCTTCGCTTCATGCAATCATATAGATTGATAGTCTACGGCGCGATTTTACTTCTAACAGCCATTTTCATGCCTCAGGGGCTGAGCGGATTAGGTCCCATACTGCGTGAATTCTTGTCTCGCCGGAAACGAGATAAAAAGTCTTACGACGATGTACAATGCTCACAGAGAAAAGGGAGGTAAAGCGTATTGGGTCAAGGAGAACCTATTCTGGAGTTAAAGGGCATTTCCAAGAGGTTTGGGGGACTTACGGCTCTTGAAGGGATAAACCTGTCTGTAACACCAGGCACTGTTCACGGTGTTATCGGACCCAACGGCGCCGGAAAGTCAACCCTTTTCAATGTCATTACAGGGCTGCTTCGCCCGAATAGCGGAGAGATAGTATTTAGAGGCAATTCTCTCGGCCGTATTCCTCCTCATCGCCGTGTACCTCTGGGATTAGCTCGGACATTTCAAAACATCCGTCTTTTCAAGGATATGAATGTAGAGGATAATGTGTTGATTGGTCAACATGTGCATACTCCTACGCCTGTTCTCTCCATCATATTCGGTACTCAGCCGGCCACTGAGTGGGAGGATAAGGCTAAAGAGGTGGCAGATGCATGTCTCAGAAAAGTCGGGCTTGAATCCAAGAAGTCTGAATTAGCGCGGAATTTATCCTACGGTCAGCAGAAACTAGTCGAATTTGCAAGAGCCCTTGCTGCCCAACCTGAACTCATACTTTTGGATGAACCTGCTGCCGGCATGAATGTCAGTGAGAAGGCTGAGCTTCTTCACATGATTTCCACACTCCGTGATGAGGGATATACTGTAGTTCTAATTGAACACGACATGAAGCTTCTCATGAACGTGTGTGACACGATAACTGTGCTTAACCATGGAAAGAAGATTGCTGAAGGTGTGCCACGCATGGTGAGAAACCACCCCGACGTTATTGCTGCTTACCTGGGAAAGGGGGGTGACGTCCGTGCTGGAACTTGTTGATGTAAGTGCAAGGTATAATGGGACACAAGTTTTGCATGGTGTTTCACTGACTGTGGAACCCGGAAAGATCACAACAATCATAGGCGCCAACGGCGCAGGCAAGACAACTACTTTAAAGTGTATTATGGGTATTCTCAGGCCCTTCCAGGGCAGAATCCTGTGGCACGGTCGTGACATGACTTTGCTGGGTACCCGAGAAATTGTTAAGTCCGGTATTACCATGGTGCCGGAGGGCAGACATGTTTTTCCGTACATGAGCGTGTCAGAAAACCTGGACATGGGGGCTTACCTTAGACAAGACAAAGACGGAGTAAAGCAAGACCGTGATTGGGTTTATGAGCTTTTCCCTGTGCTGAAAACACGCCGCAGGCAGGCAGCAGGTACTCTGTCCGGTGGTGAACAGCAGATGCTTGCTGTGGGACGTGCACTCATGTCGGCCCCGGATATTCTCCTTATGGATGAGCCTTCTATGGGGCTTGCTCCAATGCTGGTTGATGAAGTGTTTCAGGTTATTTGCCGGATTAAGGAGATGGGGAAGACTGTGCTCTTAGTAGAACAGAACGCGGTAAAGGCCCTTGATGTTGCAGACAAGGGATACGTTTTGGAGCTCGGAACGACGGTTCTGTCAGGGACAGGGTCTGAATTGCTGAACAACCCTGATGTAGAACGCGCATACTTGGGAGTCTAGAGGCATAATTCATGCCTTGAACCTTACATAAGAGTTGCGATTGGCCGAAAGGAGATATGCAATGTTGCCAAAGTGGTTACAGAGAATGACATGGGAAGAGTTTGAACTGAATCTTCAGAGATGCGGCGTTGTTATTATACCTGTAGGGAGCACGGAACAGCACGGTGCTCACCTTCCGCTTGGAACCGATACCTTTATTGCTAAGGTGCTTGCTGAAGGCGCGTCCGAGCGAACGGGTGCCATCATCGCCCCGCCTATTTGGTACGGGTGGAGCGCTCATCATATGGTGCTGCCCGGAACCGTAACGATCCGTCCTGAAATTCTGGCAGAGCTTCTCTTTGATGTGATAGGATCGCTGGCACACCATGGCGCTAAGAACTTCGTTATCATTAACGGGCATAGAATAGTCAACATCGGTTGGATGCAGATTGCCTGTGAAAAGACTCAGAGGACTTTGGGGGTCAAGACAGTCATCTTTGACCCTGCATATATGTCTAAGGAGATAGTCTCCAAGCTTGGATTCGGCCCGGTTGGGCACGCTGAAGAAATCGAATCTTCTCACATGTTGCACTCTTATCCTGAGTTATATCACGCAGAAAGGGTCTTGGATTACGTGCCTGAGCCTAAACCTCTCTTTAGTGCTGACCCTAGATTCCAGGGAGATACTCTATGCTATGTCCCGTCTACAATGGAGGACATGCGAAAGTCCGTCGAAGTCGCCAAAGGAACGTCAGGTAGTCCCTCCAGATCCTGTAGGGAAAAGGGGAAGGAATATCACGAACATCTTGTCGAAAGACTTGTTACAGTGATTAATAACATGCAAGAGGGTTGAAATGTCGAATTTAGAGAGCGCATCAATGCTGGATAAGGGTCTTGAGATTATTAATTTGTTTGCACAAGTCAAGCGTCCCTTACGAATTTCTGAGATTTCGGAGCTCTTATCTGTACCGAGAACAACTGTTTACAGGCTGGTCTCTTCACTTGAGCAAAGAGGTTTTGTGAAACGCACAGATGCCCAAACCACTTATTTTCTTTCTCTTAAGTTTCTAGAGCTCGGAGAAATCGTAAGAGAATCCCTTGAACTCAGAGCCCTGGCGCTTCCATTCATGGAGAAACTCAGGGACGAGGTGAACTTAGCCGTCCATCTGGTAGTACGAGACGGAAATGAGGCAGTCTATGTTGAAAAAGTAGAGAGCACCCGTCCGGTAAGACTTTTTACGCGAGTAGGCAGGCGAGCCCCGCTTCATGTTACTGCGTGTCCCAGGGTTTTGCTTGCAAGCCTACCGGACGCTGAAATTGAAGAGTATATGGAATGTACAGAAATGGTCAAATACACGTCTACTACTGTCGCAGATGCAGATACTCTTCGGAAGAGCATTAAGGAAACGCGAGAGAACGGTTACAGTATTGCTTGGGGCGAACTGGAACCATTAACAACTGCCATCGCTGTGCCTATTAGAGATCACAGGCGGGAAGTTGTCGCTTCCCTGAGTTTGGCTGGTCCGGATTGGTACTTCAGGTCAGAGGATATTAGCAGATTCGTAAGCAAGTTGAAGGTCTATGCGGCGCAGATATCTCAGGAGCTAGGATATGAAGCTGGCTGAGATTGAGCTTTTCGGGAACCTAATACTATCTCAGATTGGAGGATAAGATCATGAGAGCAGTGCTGAAGACCGAACCTGCGGCCGGAGCGACGCTTCTGGATGTGCCTATCCCGGTACCCGGTCCGGGTGAGGTGCTTATCAAAGTAAAAACTACTGCTATATGTGGTACTGACCACCACATATACATATGGAATGAATGGTCACAAAAGCGCATTCAGCCTCCGCAGATAATGGGACATGAGTTAGCCGGGGAAATTGTTGAGCTTGGCCCCGGGGTCAAGAACGCGAAAATCGGAGACTACGTGTCTGCAGAGTCTCACATAATATGCGGGTACTGCACCCAGTGTATGCTCGGGGAGAAACATGTATGCCAAAACACCAGTATACTCGGGGTAGATAGAGACGGGTGTTTCGCGGAGTACGTAGCTATTCCCGAAGATAACCTGTGGTTCAATGACCCTCTGATTCCACCGGATATAGCCCCGATCCAGGAACCCCTGGGCAATGCCACTCATACAGTGTTGTCAGGTGAGACCAGGGGTAGGACCATGGCTGTATTCGGCTGTGGCCCCATAGGACTTATGGCCATAGGTGTCGCCAAAGCATGCGGAGTATCCAAAATTGCAGCTGTGGACATCAACGACTACAAGCTGGATATTGCTAAGAAGATGAAAGCGGATCTTACTATCAACAGCAGCAATCTGTCACCGGTGGACGCAATTATGGACTATACGCACGGAAAAGGCGTGGATATAGTCCTGGAAATGTCAGGTGCATCCGTTGTCTTTGACCAGATATTCAAGGTTGTAAGGCCCGGAGGCAGGGTTTCATTACTGGGCTTGCCCGCCAAGGCATTGCCGGTGGATTTCTCCAATGACATAGTTATGAGGGGCATAACCATACATGGAATAGCAGGCCGAAGGCTCTGGCAGGACTGGATTGTCGGGCGTGAACTCCTGGCTTCAGGGTTACTCGACTTATCTCCTGTTGTCACACATCGTTTCGACTTAGGGGATTATGCTAAGGGTATGGATCTTATGACAAAAGGCGACTGTGGTAAGATCGTTCTTTATCCTGGAGGGATTGAATAATGGATAAACTGGAGTTTCTCCGACGTGAACTGGAATCGTTGCATAAAGAGAGTCTGTTCAATGTGATAAGGACAATAGAAGGGCCCCAAGGGGCTTGGATTACGGTGAACGGCAAGAAGGTTCTGAACCTGTGTTCCAACAACTACCTGGGCTT
>JAAYRV010000136.1 GCA_012518595.1 Bacillota bacterium | reverse complement strand
TCGCAACCTCGTTAGAGTCTCAGGTTCTGGCAAAGGATATTGAAGCCATCGCTTTTCAGGAAAAGGAACCCGGCGAGGAAATATACGTCATCGGAGAAGTATATCTTGGCTACGTGGCTGTAAATAACATGCAGCGGGATCTTGATATCCTTTTTCCTCTGTCTTTAGCAGTGGTAATAGTATCTCTATACATAAGTTTTGGAAACTTGTTTGATGTTGCGACTCTCATGATCAGTATACTCATGAGCCTGGCGTGTACCATAGGCTTGATGGCAGTCCTGGGTTACGACATTACGATAGTGTCCATGATCCTGCCTATTATCCTGGTATCAATGGGCAGCGCAGCAGGGATCCATATACTGAATCGCTTTCATGAAGAGCATGGCAAGGGAAGCTCTCCTGAAGAGGCAATCAGACAGGTAATACACGAACTGACAGGCCCGGTGTCTATGACCAGCTTGACCACAGCCGTGGGATTTGCATCCTTCGCCACGTCATTCATAAACCCGGTAAGGACATTTGGGATATTCGCAGCATCAGGCATCATGATCAACCTAGTGGTTACGTTAACGTGCGTTCCGTCCCTTCTTGTTCTAAGAGGCAAATATGAAAGCGGACGTGCCGAATCCAAGCGCGGTGTTCCTGTAAGGAAGAAATCAGGCAAGAAAGAGCGTAAGTCAATCCTTAGTCGTTTCTTGGAGTCTGCTGCAACTGCTGTGGTATCTCGACCTGACAGGGTTATATTGGTTGTCTTAGCAATAACCCTGGTTTTTGCTGTAGCTGTCCCCGGACTGAAGGTGGAAACCAACTGGATGCAGTACTTCAGGCAAGACAGCCCTGCGGTTCTCGGCACGCAACTTGCAGAAGAGTTGTTCGGAGGGACTTACAGTCTTGGCGTGCTTGTAGATACCGGTGAATATGACGGAGTCAAGGAGCCGGACGTACTGGATCGCATGGCAAGGCTTCAGGATAGAATGGAGGAAGTCGATAAACTAAGTTATCCGTCTTCCGTTGCAGAGCTGGTGCGCAGCGTTAACCAGGCTCTTAACTCTGATGACCCTGCCTACTATGTAATTCCGTCCACCCGCGAAGCTGTTGCCCAGGAGCTTCTTCTTTTCACGATGCAAGGGGGAAGCGGACTTGACACGATGGTAAGTTATGATTTCCAGAAAGCGCTTGTAAGCGCCAGGGCTGCGAACGTGCCCACACCTGAACTGGGAGCAATCATTGATGAGGTGGAAGTTATCGCTGACGAGGAATTCGGAGGCACCGGGATTGACACGAGAGTCGTCGGTCTTCCTAAAGTAATGCTGAGGATGATGGATAAATTCATGGATGACCAAGTGAAGAGCCTTCTCCTTTCAGCTCTCGGAGTGTGGGGCGTCGTCTCTCTTATCTCCGGCTCTGTGATTATCGGATTTCTCTGCCTGATCCCTCTTTGCGTCAGTGTTCTAATCAACTTTGGGTTCATGTCTTACATGAATATACCTCTTGATGTTGTGACGATAATGATTTCAGGCATAAGCATCGGAATCGGAGTTGATTACTCAATTCACTTGACAAGTAGATATCGTTATGAACTCCGAAACGGTAAAGGCCAAAGCGATGCGCTAACGGCTACGATAACTTCAACCGGACGAGGAATCTTCTTTAATGCAGTCACGCTAATGCTGGGTTTCGGCTTGCTTGTGTTCTCCACGTTCAGGGCTATATCAATTTTCGGTATGCTGGTGGCCGGGACGATGTTTACCTCGGGACTGGGAGCGCTTGTTTTCCTTCCCGCAGTTCTTAGGCTTATAGACCCGAAACATGTTAGGGGTATGAGAATGCTTTCACATGAGAAGTCCTCATTGGAGGCAAATAAATGAATCTTCAGGATGGTGATGTTGTGATGAAACCGGCAAATAAGGCACAAAGGGTATCGCGCTTGACAAGGCCTGGTATCACAGGGGTGCGGGTGCTGCCGGCTGTGCTCATTATATGCATGTTAATCATGTCTTGTGGTGTGCATGGCGCAGGGCTCACTGCCAAAGAGGTTTTGGACGAAGTGGAAGGTACAGTTTTACTCGTGGGGAGCGGTTCAGCCAAGATTGAACTGATAACCGAGAGCAAACGTGGTCAGCAACGTAGTAATACCTTGCAGATTTATAGGAAAGAGGATGCCGATGATACAGAGAAACAGTTGCTTGAGTATCTCCAACCTGCGGATGTCGCAGGCACGAAGCTGCTCAGCATAACGAAGCCGGATGGCAAGGATTCCGAGATATGGCTTTTCCTGCCTGCCCTTGGAAAAGAGAGAAGAATCGCAGCTCAGGAAATGCAGACGAAATTCATGGGGACTGATTTCACCTATGAGGAGATATCGGGAACGGCTGCATATAAGGAGGACTATGAGTCCAAGAGACTCGATGACGATACCTTCGACGGACACAAGTGCTATGTACTTCAGCTTACTCCTAAAGGAAAGAGTGAATACACGTTCGTAAAAATGTGGGTGTGGCAGGATGAGTTTATCCCCGTCAAGATAGAATTCTATGGGCGTGGAGATAAGCTTAGAAAATCCCTTGATACATCAGGTTGGAAGAAGAACGCAAAGGATAAGTGGGAGCTGGCTCAAGTTGTGATGAGTGACGCTATAGCAGGCACGAAGACGATAATTAAGATTATGGAAACATCAGACGCTGATGTGCCTGACGATTATTTCACTGTGCGTTATCTGCGCAGGCGTTAATGCATTTCTTTGTTGTGCCTTTAAAGGAAAAGAACCAATTGCAGGAGTATTTAAATAGGCTCTCTATGAGTAGAGGGGAGGATAATTTCAGATGAGACCAAGAAGAGTGTTTAGATCCAAAAGTATAATATCTATTCTTATTTGTGCTGTATTAACACTGGGGCTGTCATCCGGTGTTGTTCATGGAATGGAGGTGGGCCCTACAGGGCTTAACCTTTCCGGGGAGCTTGAGCAGACAATAAACCTGTCCCTGACTGACGGAGAACTCACCCTTGGCATCACCAACTATAAGCTTGCACTGGACCAGGACTTGAGGAGGGCAGGAGCAGGGATTGACGGGCATGCTTACGTATCCATCAAGGGCTGGTATAACCATGAAGCATCTGACGGCACGTGGCTCGAACTGGATGAGGCATATGTTGATATCTATCATGATCTGTTTGACTTGCGCCTTGGCCAGCAGGCAGTAGCGTGGGGGACTGCTTACGGATTCAATCCCACAAGCTATGTGAACCCACTGCCGTCTATGGATACTTTGACCCAGGGAGGGCTTACAGATCTTGTAGGATTGCCTGTACCTGCTGTGTATGTGTCAGCGTATCCCTCATGGAAAGATATGTCGGCTGATGTCGGTTTGGTATTAGTGCTGGATCCGAAACTGCAAGGGGTGCCGCTACCGGAAGAGTATCAGGCGGAAATTCTAAACGGCATATGCTATGGTACCAAAGCAGGATTGCAGAGTCCGGGAGTAGCTGAGGCATTGGCTGACAGGCTGTTGCTATTTTTACCTTCTGACATAGCTGAAGTGCCTGGGATTAAAGACGCATTAGTCTACTCCATAAAGAACGCAGAAGTAAGCCCGACTGCGCTCGAGTTTTCCCCTGACCCCCCGGACTCACTTACAGATCGTCTGGAAGTCGCAGGACGGGCAGGCATGAACTTCGGGATGTGGGACCTTTACATCAGCGGGTTCCGCGGGTGGGAGGATACCCCTGTTCTTTGGGTGGAGACTGTCCCATCAGTAGACATAGCAACAGACTTCTCTGATATAAATGTCCATCTGGGTATTCATCCTAATGCGCTATACCGCAAGGCAACCGCACTTGGCGTTGCCGCAAGCGGCACATACGGCCCGTACACCTTCTGGGGCGAAGGAAGCTATACATGGCCGGATAAGGTGAAAGAGCTGGACATTGAGGACAACATTGCCCTTTCAACTAACGATCCCTACTTCCAGGCGGTACTAGGCGCAGATAGAATGTTTGGTGACGCAAGCGAGTACTATGTAATGGGGCAATACATATATAATAGCTCCGGTTCGTTGCTTTTACCCTATCGCATGCCCGGTGAAAAAGCTAAGGCAGGCCATTATCTGGCTGCAGTCGGCCGTGCTACGATACATGATGATCACCAGGTTGAGCTTATGAACCTCTATAATATAAGCGACGGGAGCGGG
>JAAYRV010000135.1 GCA_012518595.1 Bacillota bacterium | reverse complement strand
CATAGAAAAGAAGGCCCGCCTTATTGTCGAGCGTTACGGCAGAAAGGTGACAGGTATCGACAACCGAATCATTTTGGACATGCGCTAGCCGGCTTCCGGAACCCGTTAGCTTTCGGGACATTCTCCTAATCCTTTATCAGGCCTCCGTGATATTGAAGTTCATATATCTTGGTCTCGCCACGGAGTATCCACTCCCGCCCTGAAAACCCTGAAATATCGCCGTCATTGAGGTCTATGTAAGTTACATCACCTAATGAGTATTGGTACCCTCCTAAGAAACGTCCCTCTTCGTACAATGACGAGAGGGCCTTTCCCAGAATCTCACCCACCTGAGTTGTGTCAGTTTCTTCCGGCTCCAGAATGCGTCCATGGTAATTCATTGCCCAAACAGGCTTACCTTCATAGTAGACCACTTCCTGGCCGACAAAATCTGACCCTCCGAAGTAACTGTCGAGATAAGAAAACGGACCGGAATGATATTGGAGGTCATGAGATGCAGGACGGTAGGAAAGGCTCACAGGCCCTCCACCCATATAGGTTACAGCCTTAGCCTGCACCACAAAGTCCATAAGGTCCTCTAAAGCAAGATCACTCACCTTCGTCCCCCCGCTTCGCGTGGACGGAAAGTTCAGACTCGATCGAGAATTACCGTCCTTGAAAATTGAACTTAACTCTATTAATTCAAGATAAAGGGGAAATCTCCTGCAGCTTCACTAGACCCTGGAAGTCTGCTTGACACTTGATGGCACCCAGTTACGCCTACTTATGTGTCTTTCCCTTCCTACTGGATACAGCCTGTCGTGTCTTTACGAGATAAGACATAGAGTCCTTATGTCTATGGATTGCAACAGACATGAACAGGACATCGATAATCGCTAGCTGCGCTATGCGAGATGCCATCGCTCCGGAGCGAAGGTCCGTCTCGTGAGCCGAAGTCAAAAGGACCACCTCTGCAAGGCGGCCTGCAGTCGAATCAGGATGGTTTGTAACACAAATCGTGTGGGCCCCGGCCTGATATGCTAGTCCTAACACCTCTGCTACATCAAGCGTCTCTCCTGAGTGAGTGATGACTATCGCCGCATCCCCCGGCTGCATAAGAGCAGCCTGTATCATCTGCGTATGAGTATCTTGATGGTATTCGCACTCTATCCCTATCCTCATGAATTTCAACTGTGCGTCATGAGCCACCAGCCCCGAAGCGCCTAATCCGAAAAAACCCAACTTCCGGGCGTTTTCTATTATCTCAACCGCCTTCTCCAGTTCCGTGTCGTTAAGCACCTTAAGTGTGTCGGACAGAGCTTGTACGTTTGTCTGGAAGATCTTCTCTTTAATAATTCCAACACTGTCATCAGGCTCAACTTTTCCAAAAGCGCTAATAGGTGTTGTAGCAAGATCTCTCACAAGAGCCATCTTCAGGTGGGGGAATCCCTCAAACCCCAGACGCTGACAGCACTTGACCACAGTTGATTCGCTGACCCCGACCTCACTCCCCAGTTGAATTGAAGACATATTAACCACTTCTTTGGGATGTGAAAGAATATACTGCGCTACTTTTTGCTCTGAACGAGCCAACGACGGGTAACGACCACGAATTAGTGGAATACAATAGGACAAGGTTTCGTTAGATTGAGACGGCTTATCCATAAGAACCCCCTTCCTCACACGGGCTTCTGCTGGATACGAGCATCATAAGCTCGCCAGCTCGCCGTGAACCGTGCCGAGTGAATTTAGTGTTTACTTCTAT
>JAAYRV010000134.1 GCA_012518595.1 Bacillota bacterium | reverse complement strand
TGGCTGAAGCTTTCGGCTACAGGGTGGGCTGGGATGCAGAGTCGCAAGGGGCAACTGTAGATCAAAAGGCAGCAAAAGGAGTCGTCCGAGGAGCGAGATTCTATGTGACTCTTGATGAACTCAGGCGTCTCTTGGAAGATGTCTCAATTGCGTGGGATCCGCAAACACTCACCTTAAGGGTAGTTTCGGTTTTCTCAAACACTTCCCGGAATCCATAAAGCAAGAGCAAACCGTAGAGAAGGGTGGAAAGAGCAGCACTTCGCCGAAATGCTGAAGGTATAAGATAGCAAATCCCCCATATGTCCCCCACATGTCCACAACTTACATGAAGGTATAGGTCTTTTTCTGTGGAATAGCCGTAATTGATGGGATAAAGACCCATTAAGCTGGGCAGGAGCACGGCAAAGGGGGACTTGGCACATATGAGTGGATATCGTGTACCGCGCGAGACCGCGCGAGATCAAAAAGCCATGGGATTCGTACTTATCAAGGTTGCAGTCATTGTGCTGCTGGTTGTCAGCATAGTCACATCTTCCATAGCAACCCTCCACATTGAAGCTGCGCCGGAACCAACTGACATCGAAGGCTGTTGGGCTGAGGAAGCCATCTTGGCCTTGGTCGATGAAGGGATAATCTCAGGTTATCCCGATGGGACATTCAAGCCGGAAGATCCGGTAACGAGGGCTGAGTTCTCAAAGATGGTGGCCAGGGCTTTCGCAGTCCGTGCTGCAGGCGAACCGACATTCAGTGATATTAAGGATAATTGGGCTAAGGCGTACATCGCTGCGCTTACCGAGGCAGGGATAGTCTCCGGTTTCCCTGATGGCACGTTTCGGCCTACAAAGGATATTAGCAGGGCAGAGATGGCTGCAATACTGATACGCGCGATAAATCTCGGGGACAAAATGGACTCGCTGGAGCAGCCGGAACCGAGCTTCATAGATGTAGATCAAGATCACTGGGCATTTCGCAGCATCGAGATTGCCAACACTCTTGGGGTGCTACCGATATACTTCGGTGTGGTTTTTGAGCCGGAGCTCCCTGCGACACGGGCTGAGACTGCATATATGATTCAATCCCTTATTGATCTTCGCATCTACGAGGGGAAGCTGGCAAAGATCGATAATCAGCAAGGGACTCTCACGATCACCACCCCCGGTGGAGTTGAACAGCAGGTAACCATGGCCCTTGATACGGCTATCTACAGAAACAACGTACAGGCTGAACTCGACAGGCTGCTGCGTGGTGACGAAGTTTATGTAGTATCTGATGCTTTCGGTGAGCCACGGTTCATTAAGGCACGGGGTCTGGTTACTAAGGATGATGTTACGACGAAGGTTAGCATTCTCTCCAAGGGGACCCTGAACCCTGATGACGTTGAAGCTTTAGCAAGATCTGACTGGAACTCTGTCAAGGAAGGCCTTGAACCGAAGCTTGTTCAGAACCTGGTAGAGAGGGGCCTTACCGAAGAAGAAGCCACCACAATTCTCAAGCAGAATTGGGCTGAACTCGGTGAGCTTGCGAAAAAACGTGTGGCAGGCGCTTTGTCCGATGAATTAGGGGTATCACAGGATCTCGTCATAGCGCTTCTCGACTCTGACTGGGAGCAAGCAAAAGCATACGGCCAGATTGAAGTCGCGCAGTATGTTCTTATGAAGCTGCTTAATCTTTAGGCACGAAAGCCGGGCACGAAAACTACGCCCGAAAGTGTGACAAGGCTTCCGGATAGAAAGCAGTCGAACTTCGGAAGATAGAAGGTAGAAGGCCAAATCTATGGCTAAACAATCTATGACTTGACATAGACTATGAAAAACAGGCGCCCGATGAGGGCGCCTTACTTAATCAGTGCACTTTCCAGGAATCCATAGGCATAGCGTACGGTCTTGCAGGAATCAAGAGGTAAATGAGGAAGAGTCTGATAATATATGATGATGCAGGCAGTGTGTGCATATACTAACGCCAGAATGCGGAGGCAGGAGTTATGAGGAGAAAAAAGCTTGTAATTATTGATGGAAACAGCCTGGCGAACCGGGCCTTTTACGCGATTCAGGCACAGCTCACCACAACCGATGGAGAGCCTACCAATGCCGTGTATGGTTTCGCTAATATGCTTGTCCGTTTGATGGACGAGGAAAAGCCTGACCTGTTGGCTGTGGCATTTGACAAATCAGGGCCTACATTCAGGCACTTAGAGTACGATGAATACAAGGCCACCAGGAAGGGAATGCCTGATGAGCTCAGTTCGCAAATGCCGCTCATTAAGGAGCTCTTAGCGACGTTTCACATCCCTGTGCTGGAGATTGACGGATACGAGGCAGACGATATTATCGGGACAGTCGCGAAAAAGTCGGAAGAGGCGGGGCACGAGTGTCTTATCGTGACAGGTGACAGAGATGCCTTGCAGCTTGTATCCGGTCTCACGCGAGCCATGCTCACGAAGAGAGGCATAAGCGAGATGGAGGTTTATGATGAAGAAGCGGTAAAGGAGCGTTTCGGAGTCGGCCCTCAGCATGTAACCGACATTAAAGGGCTGGCAGGAGATACATCCGATAATATCCCGGGAGTGCCCGGGATCGGCGAGAAAACTGCAGTCAAGCTCATCCAGGCATTGGGAGATCTCGAGGATATCCTTGACAAGGCAGACACCATCAAATCAGAACGCACAAGGCGTCTCCTAAAGGAACATGAGGATCAAGCAAGGCTTTCGAAGCGCCTTGCCACAATTGACCGGGAAGTTCCAATCGAGTTCAGTCTTGACGAATGCCATGTGGAAGAGCCTGACTGGCCTCATCTTGTGGAACTGCTCAGGCGTCTTGAGTTCAAGAGTTTGATGAAGCGTTTTGAAGACAGGCTCCAAAACAAGGGTGATGCCGCCTCCTCCGCTACGTTGGATCTCTTTAAGCAAGAGACCCAAGGTGAAGTGTCAGGGGGAAGGGAAAGCATGACCCGGAAACAGGCAAATAAATGTGTGACAGTAAAGAGCTTAGACGAAGTTGAGGCCTTAAGGAAGGAGCTGGCTGATGCAGGCGAATTTGCGTTTGAGATAGTCCCTGACAGTGAAAATCCTATGCGAGCTGGGATTGTGGGGATTGCAATTGCACATCCTGACGGACAAGGATTCTATCTGCCTTTTGCTCACGCCCGTCTTGACGCGCCTCGCCTTCCTTTAGACGGGACTATCAGCATTCTACGGGCTGTGTTTGAGGATGAAGACATATCAAAAGTATGCCACGACGCAAAGACGAAAATCATCCATTTGAGGCGTCGCGGTGTTCGGCTGTCCGGCCCTGTCTTTGATACGATGATTGCGGCTTACCTTGCAAGTCCGGATCAGAAAACCGATGTTGAGCGCCTT
>JAAYRV010000133.1 GCA_012518595.1 Bacillota bacterium | reverse complement strand
CGGTCATTGCTGGCATATCTCCTTTCCCTGACAGCTACGAGAATCGCGGTAAGCCTTTCAAAATTCAGGTTGTTTACTTTTTCGACGGTATCCACCCATCCTTCGGGGAAAGCCCGAATACCGCTATGTGCGCCTGATAATGCCCCAACTATGGACGCAAGCGTATCCGTATCACCGCCTATGTTTGCAGCAGCAGGCACGGATTTTGTAGGATCACCCTTATGTAAGGCGAAGAGGCCTACGGCAGTCGGGACAAGTTCTGTAGGATCCATTCCCACTCCGCAGGTGGTGTAGAGAAGATCCTCCGCTTCTTCGGCGTCCCTGGTTTTGCCGACAATGCTCAGGGCAAGATTAATCCTTGCACTCACCAGTGTGCCTGCCCACTGAATGCCGAGGCGTTCACCGTACCGGGCACCGTAGATTGCGGCATCTGTCACTTGATCCAGAGACTCTGCAGTCAAAGCAGCAGCTATCCCACAGGATACTGCGCACGCCCCTGCAATCGCTATGTTTACGCCGTGTGTCGGAAGGCAGGACAGATAACACTCTTCCGCTGCCTTCTCCAGATCCGGAGCATTCACTATTCCGATAGGCGCAACACGCATCGCAGCGCCTACAGTGCTCCCGCCGGACCCTGTATTGTGAGGGTCTTCCCCTGCTTTAAGCCTCTCCAAGGCCTTGCGTGAGCTGGGTCCTAAGACTGACGATTCATAGGCATTCGATTGCTCAGCCCACTTAAGATACGCATCTCCCGCCACGTGCGGGGTTATCCTTTCGTAAGCATGCAACGCCTCGATAATCGCAAGAGTCTGTTCGGTATCATCCGTGACTTTGCCTGCCGTCATCCCTGCATGGATGTGACCCGGGCGAGGCGGACAAAACCCTTCTATCCGTCTGTATGCATCACGGATTTCTTCGCGAGTCATAAACTCTGACGGCATCCCCATTGCGTCCCCGATTGCGACTCCTGCAAGTGCTCCGGCTATTCTTTCCGGGTCTATACTATAGCTCGACATTTCGTAAGAACTCCTTCAACTCTTCCCCTGTGGGCATAGCTTCCCTTGCGCCAACCTTCCTGATAGCCAGTGCTGCGCAGGCATTCCCCCGCACCAAACACTTACCCATTTCCATACCTTCCAGTAGGCCTGTGATGAACCCTGAGGCGAATGAATCTCCTGCCCCGGTCGTATCCGCGACATCCGGGACATGGAAGGCAGGGGCATGGGATACTCTGCTCAGGCAACTATCGCTACCCCACAAGTGGCATTCGGATCCGTCAGAACCCAGCGTAACAACGACATTCCCCACACCGCACTCAAGGAGACGGCTTGCGCCCTCAGTGTGGGATTTGACAGATGTAATTGAACTAAGTTCCCCGCGGGAAAGGACGACATAGTCACAAAGCTTTATCAATCCTCGAAGCGTCGCTTTATCCATCCATGAAATCCCGCCTCCGGGACCGTAGATGACAATAGCGCCATGACCCCTTGCGACTTGGATTGCCTCAAAAGCTACATCCGGCAGGACCTCACCGATGTAGAGGATCTTCGCACCCTCCATGGCCTCGTCCGGAAACTCATCAGGTTTTTGGAGGATGGCTTCTCCTCCCAGCGAGTAAATGACTCTTTGGCCGGTTCGGTCTACAGCAATTATGGTCTGGGCGGTTCTGCCTCCTTTAATCTCCGCAAGCCACCTTGCATCAACCCTGTCAGATTCGAACGCCTGCCGTAGCCTCCGGCCGTTCTCATCGTCTCCAGTCCGGCCTATGAATCTGGATGGATAACCCAGCCGTCCGATCCCGGCTGCTATGTTACCCGTTGACCCGCCTGCAAAGAATCCTACCTCTCCTTGGGCAAATACCATCTCATCAGGTTCAGGAAGCCTATCCACGGTAAACATCATGTCTATTGCGCAAGCACCGAGACAGACTACTACTTTGTCCACTTCATCCGCTCCGCACATCCTAAAGCGCCCCCAACTTGAATACGGCGAGACAAACAATACTCGCTACCAGGCCTCCGACGGAAAATACAACCATGAGCCAGTCAGATGCCTGCATTTGATAGGGTCTTATCAGTGTGAAATTCTTGCTGTATCCGAAAGCCCGGGACTCCATTGCCAAAGCCATGGTGTCAGCCATGGAAAGCGCATTGGCAAAGAGGGGAACCAGCATGCTTGTGGTCTTCTTCACCTTCTCAGTAAAGGAACCTGAATCGAAATCAACTCCCTTGGATCTCTCCGCATCTCTTAAGGTAGCCAGCTGCATCTGGATAACAGGCACGAACTTGGAGGCAGCTGAGACCACAAACCCGGATTTGTAGGAAACGAAAGGGAGCCTCACAATGATCTGCACTACTTCAGAAGGTGACGTCACGTATCCGAAAACCGATATTGCAATAAGGACAACGAATACTTTAAGAGCCATACAGATCCCGTAGATAAGCCCGCCGATTCGTAGAGGCCATGCCGGGCCAATCACAGGAATCCAGCGGGGTATCAGATAGAACGCAACCCTCTCAGGATTAGCGAGCCAGACGACTTTGGGAAGGTATGTAGCGCCTTGAATCAGTGTGATTATGGCTGTGACGATAAGGAGGAACATGAATGTCCCTTTCATCTTAGGCCAGGGGAAGTCCCCCATGAAGCCAATTATCACAGTAAACACGCCTAACCCGAAAAGGTAGACGGGATCCGTCCAAATAATACTGATAATTATAGTCGCGACCACCCACATAAACTTAGCCCTGGGATCAAGCCTGTGTATCGGTGTTTGTTTGCTTTCATACTCGACAATCATTTGCCGGCCACCTCTCGATTCGTGCTTGAGGATCTCTTGAGTCTGTCGGCCGCCTCATGTGGGGTCAGTAAGACTTCGCCCCACAGAGTGTCGGATAGATCGGCAATTTGAGGCCTACGCAAATATGCCAGTTCCATGAGTTTAGGCTGTGAAAAGACCTCACGCGGTGTACCCTCTCCGACTACCCGCCCGTTTGCCATGACCACGACCCGCTTTGCGTAGAGACTGACTATGTTCATGTCGTGAGTGATTATTAATATGGTCTTGCCCTTCTCCTTACGCAACCTTTCCAGGTAGTCCAGTATCTGAAGGGACTCCAACCAGTCCAAACCGGTAGTCGGCTCATCCACAATGAGTATCTCAGGTTCCATTGCAACCACGGAAGCCAGAGCAAGTCTTTGTCTCTCGCCCTTAGTAAGGTAACGAGGCCATACTTGCCTGTATTTGTCGAGCCCTATGTCAAGGAGGATATCGCGTACAGACTCCTCCATCCTGTCTTTGTCCATTCCGATATTCATAGGCCCGAATCTCAGCTCATCCTCGACAGTGTCACAAAAGAGCTGTTCGTCAGGGTTCTGAAATACATACCCAACTGTGGCACACAGGCTCGCAGTAGGCTCATTTAAAACTGACTTGCCGAAAAGGCGGATATCCCCTGCCGAAGGTCTGAGCAACCCGTTGAAATGTCTTGTCAGGGTCGTCTTTCCGGCCCCGTTTTGTCCGACGATAGCAACGAATTCACCGGGGTATACCTCGAGACTTGCACCGTCCAGCGCTTTGACTCCCAAAGGATACCGGAACTCGAGGTCAACCGCTTCCAAGATAGGAGCTGTGTCTTGAGTTGACTCGCTGCCGACGCTCAAACCAGGAGCAGCTCTGTCCTCGATGGGGGCATCCCCAACTATAGCTTTATTCCAGGCCCCGCTTTTGACTGTAGATACTGCCTCTTCCACCGAGAAAGGCGTTTTGTCAGCGCCTATGAGATTTCCGAACTCGACAATGCTGGGCACTCTGATGCCCACTTCCTTCAGCTCATCAACAGCGGCAAAAACCT
This sequence comes from Bacillota bacterium, assembly GCA_012518595.1. Taxonomy (GTDB): domain Bacteria; phylum Bacillota; class SHA-98; order UBA4971; family UBA4971; genus UBA4971. The sequence continues at coordinate 3,246 of JAAYRV010000133.1, read as the reverse complement.
CTTCCGGCGTGCCGCCCAGAACAAACTCGCCTGATTTCATGACAAAGACCCGATCCGCCAGCTCAAGTATGTCATCAACCTCTTGCTCTATTAGGATGATAGTCATGCCGAAGGACTTGTTTAAGTCACGTATTATTGAGAAAACACGCGCCTTGCCTTCCGGATCCAACATGGATGTGGGTTCGTCCAGCACCATAATCTTGGGAAGCATGGCATAGACTCCTGCGATAGCTGTCGCCTGCTTCTGTCCGCCTGAAAGGCGATGCGGAGCCCTCTGTTCAAGGCCTTGAAGCCTCATGTCTTCTATGGCCCGGGTGATCCTTTCCATGATGGTCTCATAATCGAACCCGAGGTTAGCAGGGCCGAAGGCTACGTCCTCCTCCACCGTCATTCCGAAGAGCTGAGTATCCGGGTCACCAAATACCAATCCTACTCTGGACGCCATCTGAGCAGTTCCCACGTTATTTGGGATCTGACCGTCAACCACCACGTCTCCTGTGAGCTTCCCTTCAATAAACCGAGGCACTGTGCCGTTTATGACACATGCCAGAGTGCTCTTGCCTGCACCGGTAGGCCCGAGTATAGCTACGCACTCGCCCTCTTTTACATCAAGGGAGACTCCTCTTAGGGCTTGCCGTTTTGAGCCCTTATAAGAAAAGGTCACGTCTTTAAGCGAAACAATCTTAGGCTCCAAGTAGAACACCTCTCACATCTTGAAACTTTGATCATCAACCGATCTCCGTCAGTGCTCACTCAGGCTTCAGGCTCTATATGCTCGTCGATTTCGCGTTTCCCGTGTTTCTGGGCGCTACTTAGAGCCTTTGCCACTGTCAGGCCGACAGCCGCGTTCACTGCTGATCCGATTATTTGCGACGGTAGCAAAGCAATCATCAAAGCAGGACCTATCATAATCACCCACGGACCTAAGCAAGTTACCGTGTTCACTATCGTGCCGACGATAATTGCAAACACGATATTAGTCTTCTTCGCCACGAATACCCCGATTGTGACTGTAAAAGCCATTGCGCACATGTAGATGGGAACCATCGGGAACCAGCTGGCGAAGCCTCCCAAAGCGTTTGCCAGGAAAGTCCCTATGGCAGCCACAGTGGCGCCGACAGGCCATCCGAAATATGCGGCAGCAAAATAGCCGGCAGCAGCATCAAGAGCAATGGTGGTAGCAGGTCCCGGTATCTTGATCATTGCGCCTGCCCCTGCCACTGCAGCCAATATCGTGACACGAGAGATTGTGCGCGTGTCCCATTCGATACGGTGTTCTTCAGGATACTGACTGCTCAATATGCCTCCGAGAAGCCTCATCAGAAGTAGATAACAGCCTGCCAATACGTATGACACTCCAAGTCCTAAAGCTCCTTGCCCAAGCGGCATTCAGATTACCCCCTTAACTTGATTTGACCGGATCAAAACACGCCGGATACCATTAAAACACATGCGGTCACGATGCCATTTCCAATACTTTTCTGGCAGCTACGTCATCAGTGATCAACACATCCACTACACCGGTTCTGAGCGCTCCGAGTATGGCCTGGGCCTTGTTCACGCCGCCCGCAACTGCCACAACACGCTCCAGGCTTCTTAACTGTTCCAGGCTTGCCCCGATGATCCGCTCTCCCAGCGGAGTATCGACAGGCTCGCCATGTACGTCGAAAAACCTCATGCAAATATCGCCGACTACCCCCATTTTCGTAAGCTCCACTAACTCGTCAGGAGGAAATCCTCCTTCCTCCAGCAAAGTTGAAGGAGGCACGAAACAGCCTATCCCCATGACTGCCAGGTCTGCGGTTGCCCACTTGTCAGCGACGTTCCTTATGTTACTGTCATTCATCATCGTAGCGCGTGCTTCAGGAGTATCAACAAATGAGGGAGCATGTAGATATAAGTGGGATCCGCCAAAAACCATGGAGACACGGGATGCTATGTCGTTTACTTGAAGATCCGGGCTGGCCTGCCCCTGACCGCCGAGAAGTGGAACCACCAGTATTTCTCTGGGATTTGGTTTCGTCCCATTTAAGGCTGCAACCAATTCACGCAAGGTCGCGCCCCATGAAACCCCTATCACATGTCCGGCTTTCAGCGTCTTGTCGAGATACTTAGCACCTGCCATGCCCAAGTTCTGTGTAAGCAGCCTGGACGGGTCCGGGCTGCCTAAGATGACCACTGCATCGTCAAGCCCGAATCGAGAACACAGTCCGGCTTCAAGGTCAGAGAAATCGAACTCAGGAGGGATTACATGTATTACGACTATCCCTTCATCCTGGGCCTGCTTTAGAGCTCTTGAAACCTGGCTTCTGGATATGCCTAAACTATCTGCAATCTCGTTTTGTGTCTTGCCTAATTCATGGTAGTGCCTGGCGATTTCATATAGTGTGCGTTCATCAAAAGCCATTCTTACACCCCTGGGAATCGTATTATCAGCGTATTGCGGTAGCCGAGCATCAGCTGTGCGAAATTCTGGAGTGCGAGTATTTTAGAGCTGCACTTCATGCACATATGTTCAGCACAAGTGTGCCATCACAGCTTATCATTCTACGATACACGTGATATTCCTTCTTAAAATTGAACATTTCCAGATGCTAATTCTTGCGGTGAATTTATGAATGCCAATCCAAAGGGGGCAGAATGTGCATGAGCCCTCAATTGGTGTGGTCGTATAATCGACCACCTCTTCGCAGCGTCAGCAGGCATATGCGTGGCGCACGTGCTTACGTCACTTGTCCGCCATAATCAACGCAGATATTGGGCACAGCCTACGTTGTATCGTGGTATGCTTGAGAAGAGGTGATCGCGATGCCTTTGGCTGACCGGATACGCAGACATCATGAGGATATCATGCGACTGGCAGCTGCGCATGGCGCAACAAAAGTCAGCCTTTTCGGATCAGTTGCCCGTGAAACCGACACAGAATCCAGTGATGTCGATTTTCTCGTTGAATTTGAAGACGGGCGATCTCTGTTTGATCTCATTCGTTTGAAGGATAACCTTGAAACTCTGTTGGGCAGGTCAGTCCATATGGTGACTGAGAAAGCAGTGCACCCACGAATAAGGGACATCGTTGTACAGGAGTCGATCCGGCTATGAAAAGCGACACCGTCTACCTCCCTATCTGCGCCCAGGGATGATCTTCCCCAGCGTAGCCCCGTGCCTTGCACCTGTCGCTTTCGGCACATTCGTAAAGCACCCCGCTGCGGCATCGTTCCCCAGTATGGCAAAGGCAATGGCCTCCTT
>JAAYRV010000132.1 GCA_012518595.1 Bacillota bacterium | reverse complement strand
GGCACTGTCTGTTACAATGGCAATCTCATGTTTCATTTGCTTTCCGTGCCCGACCTTCTATTCCGGCCCGAGCCGAACACGGCTTTCCCTCCCCGCTTCTTAGTCTTGGGAGTAACACATCACACTCCATCTAGCAGTAACCGTCCGGATAGTCGAATAATACACTCTATTCCACAATTATCCCACGATTCCTCTTTCCCCAAGGCAATATCCGGTAGATCAGTACAACACCTGAAACCTACGATCCGAAATTTGAGGGCCTCAGATATCTCTAAGGCCCTCCTGAGTTCAATATTGACGAATATGACACGCGTTGGTCAAGGTAAACAGTACGTACCTTGCATCCTTTACGTTGAGTCTCACGAATTCTCAGTATTCACCCAAGTGTGCCAGTCGTCACCGATGTCACCGCGGTCGCGATATTTCTTCATTGCCGTAACGCACGGACAGTCACGCTCCTCGGAAAGAAGACTTATCGCAGTGGATACAATCTTCGGAAGGAGTTGAACCGATTCCTTTAGAACAGCTGCCTCATCTGCCGGCAGAAGGGATCCGAAAACCCCCTCTTGCTTAGACTCCTGAGGCTTGACAAGTCCTTCTGCATAGTTAGAAATATACGTGATGGACGCATAGCACATTTCGAGTTCCTTAGCCAAATATACCTCAGGAACCGGCGTCATGCCAACCACATCTGCACCCCACGTATCAAACACGCGTATCTCAGAGGCTGTCTCAAGCCTCGGACCCTCTGTGCAAACGTATACCCCCCGCCTAAAAACATGGGGAGAAAACTGTGAGGCCGCCTGATACAGAGCAGACCTTACCTCCGAACAAAAGACCGGATTCTGACGGATGAACCCATATCCTCTATCAGGGTAGAAAGTGTAATCCCGCTTCCTGGTCATGTCAATTAAGTCGTCCAGAATAACAAAATCACCAACAGACAGAAGACGGTTAATAGCGCCTGCGCCATTCCAGGAGATAATCCTCTTGGCGCCGAGCTCCTTTGCCGCCCAGATATTGGCATGGTAGTTGACAAAGGGGGCAGAGATAGAGTAACCTCTTTCTCCATGTCTCGACATAACTCCGGCAGATATCCCGTTCATGTCTATCAGAGACACTTTCGCCGATTTGCCGAATGGAGTTTCCACTACCGTTGACCCGACAACTCTCCCAAATCCGCCAAAATCCAGATTGTATGCTTCGGTTCCTGCAATGACCATAACTTCGATCTTGCCCAACATTACCACCTCTCTCCCTACGTTGCCTAGATGCGTCCAGGTATGACCAGGCCAAACCCGTATACCCTAGTGACAACGAAGGACACTATAAGTACGACTCCTATCCCCGACACCAGCAACTTCTCAGTCAGCGTCCATGGCCTTTCGTGGTAAAACCTAAACTCGTGTCCGGAGCGAAATCCTTTGCTATCAAGAGCATTTGCCACTAACTGGACCCGCCTTAAGGACGTGAAAATCAATGGGCCCAGTAACATACCGTATTTCTTAACGCGCGTAGCGAAAGAGCCCTCGCTTAACCTCAGACCCCGAACCGAGACAGCCTCCTGAATTACCGCTGCATCGTTCTGAGCCATAGGTAGGAAACGGAATGCCATGGCGAAAAGAAAACTAGCAGTGTATGGGATTCCCACCTTGGAGGCTCCGACGGTGATTTCCTTAGGCGACGTAGACGAGAGTATGACGAAGAAGGGGAGGGTGCTGACTGCGATGCGAAGCCCCATGGCAGCACCCCACATTATTCCAATGTCAGTCACGCGGATGTTCCACCCTACGATCGGAATCTCAAAAGAGACCAGAGGCGTTCCGAGAGGCATGAACGGCATCCATGTCAGCATAGTAATTGCTGCTCCGATACCGATTGCTAAGCAAAACAACCGGGTCATCACCGCAGACATCCTGGCCCATACTGCAATGCTTACGTTCAATAAGAACAGACCCAGCAAGATGAGCGGGTGTTGAAATATGAAAGCCAGGAAGAATTGGGAAATGAGCCATATTAACCTTACACCTGGATGTAATTCGCAGAACGGACTACGGTGACCTGAATAGAAACTCATACCTGTGCTTGCCGGTTTAGACATTGCTACGCCCTCACTCCCGCGCCTAACTTTTCCTGCATCTAACTCTCTGCCATCAGCCCTTTATTCCTGACTGTCTGCTACTGCCATCCGTTCTATAGCAAAGCCGGCTGCGTCCGAGACTGTTAACCAACCAGTGGAATCTCCGTATATGACCCACCCAAGCCTGGTGATTTGCGGAGGACTGAGTCGAGCTGCGCTCAGCTCCTGCCTTCTCTCGCTAAAGATGACATGGGTGGCATCATCAGCAATTATCCTACCTTCGCTGATCACTATTACTCGTTTAGCATGCTCAGCTACCAGTCTCATGTCGTGCGTGATAATGATTATGGTATGTCCATTCTCCCACAGCTTGTCTATAAGGCTCATCATTCCCTCAGAACCGGTCCAGTCCAGGCCGGTAGTAGGCTCATCGAGCACTAAGACAGCCGGACGCATTGCGATGACAGACGCAACGGCAATCTTCTGGCGTTCACCCTTCCCTGCGAAGTACGGATGCTCTTGGCGATACTCAAGTAGACCTACTGCAGAGAGGGCTTCAGTCACCCTTTCTTTAACCTCGTTCTCCGGCAAGCCAAGATTCCTTGGCCCAAAGGCCACCTCCTTCTCAACCGTGTCGTGGAGAATCTGGTGATCCGGATTCTGATAGCAGTACCCTACCTTTGGCGCCAGGTCTGCCACTGAGAGATCTCGGGTGTTCATGCCATCCACGATGACCTCCCCTGAAGTAGGCTTGCAGACCCCGTTGAAATGCTTGGCTAAGGTGGTCTTGCCTCCTCCGTTTTGACCAATCAAGGCAATGTACTCTCCCCGTGATATTTCCACGGAGACACCCTTCAGCACCTCATCCTCGGGCAGCCCTGTATATGAGAAATGAACGTCATTTACTTTGATAAAGCAGCTCAAAGCACAGATTCCTTTCCTTCTAATCGACTTAGGAACAAACAAGCCTCGTCGATACTAAGCGGTAACTTCACTTGAGTCATCCCGTCAGCGTGTTCCGCTAACTCGTAAGCTAACTCGGTGACCTGCGGTGGACGAATACCGTAGCCGTAAAGCTCTTCCACTGCGGAAAAAAACTCCCTACTGGAGCTGTCCTTAACGAGCCGCCCCTCCTGGATGCACAGAATGCGATCACAGAGTGTAGCCAGCTGTTCGGTAGCATGAGATACGATAACGATTGTGACATTTCGCCTATGTCTGAGCTCCCTAAGTACTCTAAAGACCTCTTCCTCGCCCATAGGATCAAGTTCCGAAGTCGGCTCGTCCAGGATTATCACGTCCGTTTCCATGGCCAGAGCCGATGCCAAAACAACTCTCTGTTTTTGCCCACCGGAAAGTTGAAAAGGAGATCTGTCCCTCATACCGTCCGGCAGTTGAACCGCGTCCAGAGCATTGACAATCCGCCTGTCCATCTCCTCGTCTGATAGACCAAGGTTTTCCAGAGCGAACACGATTTCTTCCTCAACGGATAAGCCTGTGAATTGCGTCTCGGGATCTTGAAACACCATTCCAACTCGCCCAACCAATTTAGACGGGTGTATTGCCTTGGTATTCAACCCGCCGATTGAGACCGACCCCTTCATGGTACCTTGAAAGTTGTGGGGAATAAGCCCCCTCAGGGCCAAGATCAGCGTTGTTTTCCCGGCCCCTGAGGGACCGACAATCCCAGTGATCTCACCTGGATGAACCTGGAATGATATATTCTCAATTGCCCACCGCTGACTTCCAATGTAGCGCCAGCCAAGGTTCTGTACACTGATAACGGCGTCTTTAGACATCTTCATATTACCAGGAGAAGCCATGTATCCTTTTTCGCCTCTACTTTCAATCTCTTGCGGCAGGACGCCCTCTGTACAGGCCGGACTTATCAACAAACGGGTAGAGCAGCCTGAGTAAGAACGGGCTGATTATCGCACTTGCCACCACCTGGTTGGAGAACATTGTAAGACTCAACACGACTGCTATCTGCTTAGGAGTAAGCCCTAAGGCTACGTTAACCCACACTGACCCTGCTACAACCACACCCGCGATCAACACGCCGTAGACGTACCACTCAATGATACTCCGGCGGGTACCTAATCTCGCGTTACTCACTGCCCGATAGGGGATATATGCTGCAAGAAAGTTTACAATGAAACCGGCAATTATTGCATGTATCGGAGCACCACCGACAACGAAGTCCGCCACAAGATTACCAAGGGAAATCCCTACACAGCCCGGAAGTCCAAAAAGTATACCGAAGACCCCTTGGAGAGCATTTCCGGGCCGCAAATAGGTTCCCGGGGCCAATTTTACGGCACCAAACACAATAAGAGCTGCTGCGTAAAGTGCTGCGCATATGATTACGAGCACCAAATCTACTGTACCCCACTTGCCACGCGCCTCAAAAACTTCCTGTGATTCTCCAGTTTCTTGCGATGCAGCCTGAAGCATATGTTGGACCTCCTAAGATGAATTTAGTGCAACGTGAATTCGTTGCCAAGGTACTTATGGACTAGCGTAGCGGGGAAGACCCCTCTATCCGTAATGACAGCACTGACATAATTCGGAGGTGTAATATCGAAAGCAGGGTAATATGCTCTGACTCCTTCAACACTTGTCCTCTTTCCCAGGCACTCGAGAACTTCTTGAGGATCTCGTTCTTCAATTGTGATATCTTCAACTCCATTGGCTCGAGGGTCCGGCCCCCCGTAACCCAGGACAAAGTAAGGTATCCCCATATGTTGAGCAACCATGGCATACTGAAACGTTCCGACTTTATTCGCAATGTGACCGTCCAGAGTTATTATGTCTGCTGTAGTCACAAACTTGGTAACCATTCCACGATACATGAGGTACCCTGGCATACCGTCTGTGACCAGAGTCACCGGCACCCCCAGCTGGACTGCACTGCTTGCCAGAAGGCGGGCTCCTTGCAGATATGGCCTGGTCTCAGTAGCGAAAAGCTCAACCTTCTTCCCCTGACGCAGCGCATGAACTAACATCCAGATCATCGCAGCGCCGGCAAAGCAATGCGTCAAGATTTTGTCTCCGTCGACTAATAAGTCAGCTGCATTCTTACCGCACGCCTCCGCCACCTCGTCTCCTCTTGTCATTTGACAAGTCACGTGCCTCACAATGGACGCTTCTACATCTTCACCTCCTTTTATAGCTTTTTCAGCCAAATCAAGCAGGTCTTGGAGCATGTACCACAGATCTGAGCCGGTAGGACGTGTACGAGCCATCCGCTCCGCAGCCTGCCCAATTGCCTTAAGGACTTTCTCCGGACTCGACCCTCTCACGCTACGGGCAGCAAGAGCCAGCCCATATCCGGCAGCGTATGAGAGGGGTGGAGCACCTTGGATAATCATTAACTCAATAGCTCTTGCCACTTCTTCGTAGGTTGAACATGTGATGTATTCAGTCTCCCAGGGCAATTTCTTCCTGTTGAGAATGATGACCTGCCCGTCTTCATACCTTAGAGTATTTCCCCTGCACGCGAGGACAGGGATATTTTGCTTATCACTCATTGTCATAAACCTCCCGACGCATCGTCAAACGTCTGTCTTGAAGACTAAGATGCTTATCTAATTTTTCAAGGAGGTGATTAAGCTCCTTAAGTTCCTTGGGGGAAAAGCACGAAAGAAGATCTGTAACGTACTGCCTGTGGGGGGTAATGGTAGCTTCGGCCAGGGCTCTTCCTTTGTCAGTAAGACGCGCCTTGGTAAATCGCTGATCCGGATGCCCCTTGAAGAGTTCAACTAACCCTTCTCGTTCCATTCGGCGCATGAGCGTGCTAATATTACTACTACCCGTAAGTACCCAGGTTCTTATCTCACTCAAAGTCTGCCCGTCACGGTTGTGTAGCGCTCTTAACACTCCGAAGTGAGCGTCAGTAGTACCCAGCCTGGCTAAGTGCCTGGAACTAGCTTTGCGCAGCTCATTGCCGATATGCCGTAAGCTTACATATGCCTGCGATCTTTCAGCAAATATGGGATTCTCTATCATAGAACACTCCCGATAACATATTGATATATTTCGTATGTAAACTAATTATAATGTATATGCGTAATAAGTGTCAATAACTAATTCTGCGAACTAATTCTGCGAACCTTATAAAGATTACAGTGACGCTTGTGGAAGCCTTTGACCATCAGCCGGCCGGACAAGGGTCATGCTTTCCGGGTAAAATCCTCTATTCTTGCGGCAGCGACTCCGATGCAAGCGTCGGCTCCGCCGTAGTAGACGTAGACTGTTCCGTCTGCTACTATCTGCCCGCAGCTGAAGACAACGTT
>JAAYRV010000131.1 GCA_012518595.1 Bacillota bacterium | reverse complement strand
TAAGAGGTCTTTCAGGGACTGCCACTCCTGGCTTACCTGTGTTCACATCTCTGGTTAAGACTGTAAGAGGCTGTGCTTTGCGGCTGTCAAACTCTATCATACCAAGACTGCCACATACCTCGAAGTTATAGGAGAACTGAGCAGGATGAGCCCAGCTTCCTTCAACATGCGCAATTACACCGGATTTCATACGGACGATAGCCGCTGCATATTCAAGAGGCTTACCATCATGTCGCGCGCTACGCGCGAATATACGTTCTACATTACCAAAGCACCAAGCAAGGAAGTCAAAGTCATGTATGGAGAGGTCCAGGAGGAGACTCCCGCTACGTTTGCTATCTGAGTACCAGTTTTCCCAGCCTTTAGGGAAAGGCCCTGTACGCGACATGCGGATTACGCCAATCTCTCCGAGCCTTCCTGAGGTTATCATGTCATGAGCCAGCTCATACTCTGGAAAATAGCGTAGCACATGGCCGATTCCAAATTTCACATTGTGTTGCCTACATGTCTCTATCATTTCCTTAGCATCATCCGGGGTAAGGGCAATGGGTTTTTCACAGAAAACGTGTTTACCTGCGTGCGCAGCCTTTTCTACACATTCTCTGTGAAGGTATGTAGGGAGACATACATCAATTACATCAATTTCCGGGTCTTTAAGCGCTGTGTCCGGATGGGCTTGGGGTACGGCTCCGCACAGAGCCGCAACATTACATGCTTTTTCTATGTCTTGGTCAATGACATACTTCACTTTGGCTTCATCGCACTGTCTGTAGCAGTTAGCATGCATTCTTCCCATTGAACCTGCGCCCCAAATAGCCACTTGATGCACGTTGCGAACCTCCTCCGGTTATTGTTCTATTGGCGCCAACGCCGAGCATTATTACTCTTTCCTTGAGTCTTCATGCGCTTTCCATGCGTGGGCTTTCGCGGGTTTCGGGTCTAAGTATGAGTTCATTAGTTTTCACTCGTTTTCCGAAGTCTTGGATTGCCGGCGATTACTTATGGCGATCTACTCAGTAATTTCATAACTTCGACGCAAGACGGCTGTAAACCTTTTTCTGCCGCTGAATGGAAGAATGCCTTCTAACTGCCGGTATGTCCATGTATTGACACTTTCTAAAACAAGGTTACCCGAAGGGCCCTGTCGAATTTGTTTGTGAAGACTTCATATCTCATGTCGCCACTTGATTTCTCCTTAGGAGGACAGTTGTTGAGACAGAAAACATTGGAGCTTTCCATTGCGCTTTTCATGCTCATAATCGGTGTGATTCTAACAAGTGTAAAACCGAGTATAGAGTTTAGTAGCCGGGGTTCTATTCCTGCGTATTCGTTTTATGCAAGTGGACACTTCCCGGTGGTCAATGATGAGATGGCAAGTCATAGTGCTCGAAGAGGGGACAACGGAGTTGAGTTCAAGGAGCAGCCGACAGACCAAGTGAAAGGCCCATACGTAGTTGAGCAAATAACAGGGGATAGGGGCAAAAGTGGATCCGGCGCCACATATGTAATATACATCAATTGGGATGGATTTGCTTACCGGTATCATGAGTGGGCGAACAGCCCAAGTGGACCCGGGACTCCTGTCTTAAACTACTTGGCCTCAAGAGGTGCCCTGTTCACCAATGTGTATAACGGATTTCCCGGGACGACAGTCCCTATGCAAACGAGTATCATTACAGGCGCCTGGCCGGCAATCCATGGCAACACGCATCTTTACTACGATTTAGCTGAAAACGTTGTCAAACAGATGAACAGGGAAAACTCATCTGAGACAATTGGAGAAGTGGTAGCGGAGAGCGGCCTGTCATCCGCATCTATCCAGCAGTTCGCGCTTGAAGGGCGTGGCACCTGGCCTGACGACCCTCGTCATCTATATGTGCAGCCTTCAGGATCATGGCACACGCGAGTCGCTGAAGCCGTAAAGATCCTCAAACAGGAGGCAGTTACCGCAGGGGACGGGCAAGAAGTGATTGTACCTGGGATTCCCAGATTCTTAGCTATATACGCTGATGATTTGGACGCAACCGGTCACAATCTGGGAATGAGCTACGGTTTCTCCCTTGCCCTTAACTACGAGGCATGGAAGGCAAAGCTCACGAGAAAACTCGCATATATGGATTCAGGGCTGGGGCTTCTCGTAGATGCGCTCAGTGAGTTAGGAATCCTGGATCAAACTGCAATAATCCTTACAAGCGATCATGGGATGTCCCATTTCACAGGGGATACAAGCTTACCTGATGTCCTTGAGACTCTAAGTGAGTTGGGTTACGTTGTGGAGCTTCTTTCAGCAGGTGAAAAGGCTCATCCGCGTACAGACATAGTCTTAGTTGGAGGAGATCTCTCTTTGCAGTTCTATTTCAGGTGGGATATTGCCTTATCTGAGTATGATGAGATTATTGACGCGCTGAAGGCAAAACCGTATTTCGGAGGGTATATGTCCGTCAACGAACTGGCAAAGGCAGGGGCTCACCCGGATTTAGGTTCTCTCTTTATTTGGGCTGAACCTCCTTACCACTTCAGCCCCGGTAATCTTCGCTTAAGAGTAGGGGGTCACCACAACTCAGGCGATGAGTCGTCACGTCAAGTTTTCATGCTCCTCTCCGGGGCAGGTATCAGGCAGGGTATTGTTGTGGATAAGCCTGTGGCTATCATTGATGTGGCGCCAACCATATCCCACTTGTTAGGTGTAAGACAGCCCGCTGACTCAATGGGCAGAATCCTTGAAGAAGCAATCGCTGCCTACTAAGTATGAGTTCATGAGACCGTTGTTCTCTCCCACATTATGTTAACGCAGCTCGCCTGAATCGCAAAAACCGGTCGCCGTCTTCGGCGAAACCGGCAGCTACTGGAGAAGTTCAACGGTCTCATTGTGATCTACTTAGGTCAGCGGGAGGCTTGGCCTTAACACCTAGAAAGCTTTCATCTATTAACTATGCAATCCTCCGTTCTCTCTATTCGCGCTCATACGGAACACCGAGAGCTTGAGGGGCTTCGGTCTTGTACGTTGCTGAACGTGCTGTTGTGATTATTAGGACCGCAATAGTAAAGACGTAAGGCATCATTTTCAGCACAATAGGAGAGATCGTTGCTCCTACCACCTGTATTCTGAATCCAAGGGCTTCGATTCCGCCGAACAGGTACGCTCCTACCATTGCACGAAGAGGATTCCATACGGCAAATATGACAAGGGCAATAGCTATCCATCCGCGTCCTGCCGTCATTTGTTCGATCCAGCTGGGCGCATACGCAAGGGAAAGATATGCCCCTGCGATGCCTGATAATGCTCCGCCGATAATTGTGTAGGTATATTGAACGGCAGTGACGCTTATTCCAAGAGAGTCAGCGGTTCGCGGACTTTCACCCACTGAGCGCATGTGCAGGCCCGGCCTGGTTTTGTATAGGAAGTACCAGAGAAATGCCACGAGAAAATAGGAGCCGTATACTAATAGGTTATGCTTAAAAAACATCGGCCCCAAAATAGGTATTTTTGAAAGACCGGGAATAGGATAGGGTTTGAAACTTACAGGCGCTGCTACACCGATTATCGGTTTTCCCAGATAACCGCTTACGCCTGTAGCGAACAGGGACAGTGACAGTCCGCTTACTACTTGGTTTACTTTGAGCGTTACTGAGAGAAACGCGTGTATAGCTGCAATAATGCCTCCGGCAATAGCAGCTCCGAGTATCCCGGCTGCAAGATTCCCCGTGGCAACGGTAGCAAGGAAGCCGCTGACTGCTCCGACCAGCATTATTCCTTCTACGCTCAAGTTTAGGATGCCGACACGTTCAGTGAGAATCTCGCCGAGCGCGGCATACAGTAGTGGCGTACCGGCTTGAACTGCAGCAGCAAGCACTGCAGTGATAAATCCGACAGTAGTTTGTGTCATGTGTAATTACCTCCTGAATCATCTCCAGAGGCCGGTTTAAGTAATTTCCCGGGCCACATCGTCGGCAGTGTGCTGTGCTTGTACAGGTTCAGGTGAACTGCGGATGATTCTGATTCTATATCGCGCAAGAGCTTCCACGCCGAGCACAAAAAACAATAGAGAGCCTTGGAGCATCGTAGCGATATCTGCAGGAATTCCATAAATCTGCACAGAATACCCGGCTACGAGAAGACCCCCGAAGAGGAGCGACACGATGATTATGCCTATAGGGTGAAGCTTAGCCAGCCAGGCAATGATGATTGCTGTATAGCCATAGCCTGCTGAAACTTGCGCCTGAAGTCTATGAATAATTCCTGATACCTCACACATTCCTGCAATACCTGATATTGCTCCGCTAAGGAGCATGACAAGAATGATGTTCCGGGAAATATCCATCCCTGAGTAACGTGCAGCATCAGGATTCTCGCCTATAACGCGTATTTCATAGCCCCACTTAGTCTTCGATAGCAAAAGCCCCACTGCAAGGGCAGAGACAATACCAAAGATAAGTCCCAAGTGAATCCTGGTTCTGCCGAAGCATGGGAGCCATGCAGTTTTGGGAAACACAGGGCTGAGAGGAAAAAGAAAAGATGACGGGTCTCTCCAGGGACCGTAAACAAAGTATTCTACGCAGAATATGGCGATGTAGTTCAGCATAAGCGTAGTAATAATTTCGTTTACCCCCCAGATAGCTCTCGGAGCTGAGCCGAGGAATGCCCAAAGGCCGCCTGCGAAGGCAGCTGCTATCATCATTGCAGGAATCATTATGTATGCAGGTAAGTTGGTAAATGTAAGCGCTACCCAAGATGCAGCCAGGGCTCCCACGTAAATTTGGCCTTCTGCTCCGATATTCCAGAGCTGCATCCTGAAGGCAATAGACACGCCTACTGCAGAAAGCAGCAGGGGAGTTGCTTTCACCAAAGTCTCAGTAATGCCGTACCTTGTCCCGAACGTGTCTTTGAACATTATCGTGTACACCTTAACCGGTGAATATCCTGACATCTTAAGAAAGATTGCTCCAAAGAGCAGAGCGAGAGCAACAGACACTACCGGTACTAATACATTCCACCAGGCAGGGGCCGAAAGTCGCCTCTCAACCCGGATTCTCCATTTGCGTCCTTGTGGTCTTTGCGCGCTCTCATCGGTTACCGTAGTTTCATGCTTCATGTCAGCGCCTCCTCGTCTTGGACGTCCAGGACGCCTGCCATTAAGAGTCCAATGTGTTCAATACTCCATTCATCGCGGTTCAGCGTTCCCATGATCTTTCCGGCAAACATTATCGCTATCCTGTCGGATAGGCGAATCAGTTCGTCCAGATCCTCAGATATCAGGAGAATCGCCACCCCTTGGTTGCGTTGGTTAATGAGTATGCTTCTGATGGCCTCAGCTGCGCCTATATCAAGGCCTCTTGTTGGATAAGCTGCTACCAGTAGCTTCGGATCCGATGAGATCTCTCTTCCCAGCAGTAGCTTCTGTGCATTGCCCCCGGACAATAAGCGAGCTTCGCTATGGATTCCCGCAGTCTTCACTTGGAAGCGCTCTACCAACTCTTTCGCCTGACGCTTAGCAGCGTCGTAGTCTATAAAGGGCCCTTTGGACATAACACGCGTGCGATAGGACTTTAAGATAATGTTGTCTACGATACTCAAATTCGGCGCCATGCCTGTTCCATACCTGTCTTCAGGGACATAACTCACTCCGCTGTCTATGATCTCCAGTGGAGTCTTGTTGCTTATGTCTTGTCCGTGAAGGGATATGGTTCCCGAGTGGATTCTTCTCAGACCGGTGATGGTTTCGGTGAGTTCCCGTTGTCCGTTTCCGGCGACACCGGCAATTCCCAGGATCTCTCCTGCTCTAACCTGAAGAGAAACCCCATCCAGCGCTATAGTCCCACGATCTCCATAAGCGGTGACATCGGAAAGCGTAAGGACAGGTTCTGATTGAAGCGTATCTTTATCCGGAAGAACCGTAGAATGTTCCTTACCTACCATAAGGCTTGCCAGCTCTCTCGACGTCACATCCTCCTTGTTTACAGTCGCTGCCACGCGACCTCCGCGGAGTACTGTCACCCTGTCTGCAACGTGCATTACTTCATCTAGTTTATGGGTGATGAATATTATGGATCGTCCGGTCGCTTTCATACGGTCAAGTGTGTCGAAGAGTTCCCGTGCTTCCTGTGGGGTGAGCACTGCTGTGGGTTCATCGAGGATGAGGACGTCAGCACCGCGATACAGCATCTTTACAATCTCAACGCGCTGTTGTTCGCCTACGGACAGCTGCCAGATTTGTGCTTGAGGATCCAGTTGAAGGCCGTATTTCTTGGATAAGTCTGAAACTTCGTCTTCAATAGCAGTCATATCAAGGCCGAAGCGAGGAGTTGACATCCCAAGGGTTATATTTTCAGCTACAGAAAAATTCTCCACCAGACGAAAATGCTGGTGTACCATGCCGATTCCTGCTTCTATCGCATGCCTGGGCGAGCCTATCTGTATTCTTTTGCCTTTTACGAAGATTTCTCCTTCATCCGGCTTATAAAGTCCGGATAGGATGTTCATAAGAGTGCTCTTCCCAGCCCCGTTTTCACCGAGCAGTGCATGGATTTCACCGCAGTTTACACAAAAGTCTATGTTCTCATTGGCCAGCACGCCAGGGAAGCGTTTGGTAATTCCGTGCATCTCAATGATATTGTTTTCTTCTTGAGGCATTTGCCACCCTCCACGTTGAAGGGGAAGGCCGACTATGCCTGTCGGCCTTCCCTAGTCATGGCAGCTCACAAAGAAATAGTTACAGATTAGACTTGCAGCGACTTCTTAGTTGAGCGTACCTTCTACTCCTTCGACGAACCAATCGAAGCTGAGAAGCTCTTGATCAGTCATTACCTGTCCAGGCGCAACTCTTTCTACACCCTTGTTGTCTTTGATTGGTCCTTCGAATACTCTGAATTTGCCTTGAGCTATTTCGCTCTTCTTTTTAATAACAAGCTCTTTGATATCCTCCGGAACCATTGGGCCGTACGGGCCGACATCGACTACTGCGTCTTCTAAGCCACCCCAGTAGTCATATGGGGATTTCCAGGTTCCGTTGTATACTGCTTCAACACAATCCGCATAGAACGGGCCCCAATTCCATACAGGGTTAGTAAGTACAGCGTCAGGAGCAAATTGCCTCATGTCAGTGTTATAGCCAATACCGTATACCCCTGCTTCACCTGCTGCCTGTTGCGGGGCAGGGCTATTTTGGTGCTGGGCAATGATATCGCAACCTGCCTCGATGAGGCTCTTTGCGGCATCCTTTTCCCTGGCCGGGTCATACCATGTGTTGGTCCAAACGACTTTCACTTTGGCGTCGGGATTTACGCTTCGTACCCCGAGCGCAAACCCGTTAATGCCCCTAACCACTTCAGGAATTGGCATAGCTGCAACATATCCGATAAGATTGGATTCTGTCATTTTCCCTGCAATCATACCTGTAAGATATCTTGCTTGATATATTCTGCCGAAGTATATACCGACATTTTCTGCGGTTTTAAATCCTGTATTATGCATGAAGATTACATCTGGATAGCGTGTGGCGACTGCGTGGACGAAATCCATGTAGCCAAAGCTGCAAGCGAAGATAACTTTGCACCCTGCTTCTGCCAGTTGGGTCAAGACTCTTTCAGCGTCACTTGATTCCGGTACATTCTCTACGTAAACAGTTTCCACGTAAGGCAGCTTCTCCACCAGGTGGAGCCTGCCTCTGTTGTGTTCATAAGCCCATCCCATATCTCCGACTGGACTGGAGTAGATAAATCCCACCTTCATCTTGTCCGAGGCTGCTGATATCCCACTAATCCCAAGAGTAAGTAGTGACAACATGGTAATCACGCAAACCAAAACAGTCCACCTTCGGAATTTCACGATGGCTTCCTCCTTTTAAATTGTTTACATATTAGTCGGTTAGGTCAGCTAAAAAACTTGTCGTTGCTTCATACCCCCTAAGATTGTTGTCCTGTGTTTTCGTGTTTCCCCGCATAGGCGTGATACATTTCATATTCGGCACAGACTGAAAAAATCCTTCCAAGATGTAGTATAAGTTTACAGAAAATGAGTGTATTGTAATACTATAGCTAAACATTATCCGGGCTCGGTTTTTGGCCGGACTCTGTTTTCGTCTTGCGCAAATTGATGACTCGGTGCAGTCTGCCAAAGGGTTTCGTCCCTCCGGCGTAGGGCCCGATGGGTAGAGGAGTTCAGAGGTTTGCATAGAATTGCTATATTTAGTGAAGCTTCGGTCGCCAACATCACCTGCCTGATAACCAATGTAGTAAAGGCTTCACAGGGGAGTATGGTTTGATGACGAAGAAGAAAATCCTTAAAGAAGATGGCAGATATCTGATATACTACTCATTTCCTCATGAATCGGATTCAACCGTAGATAAGCATCGAGCCACTCTTGCGACAGCGGATAGGGGGGTGGTTGAAGATGTCAGAGATGCGATGGAACCCAATGCTACAGCAATGGGTTGTAACTGCAACTCACCGCCAGGAAAGAACATATAAACCCCCTGAGGGCTTCTGTCCGTTATGTCCCACACGAGATATGTCTCATCCGACAGAAGTGCCTGCGCCCGGTTATGAGATTGTTGTTTTCGAAAACAAGTTTCCGTCTTTTCGGCGGGCACCGCATGAGCCGGCAGTTGACGGCACCGATATTATGAGAGTCAGGCCGGCGCGAGGAGTTTGCGAAGTCGTTCTCTACACAGACAAACATCACACCACATTTGCAGATCTTGACACATCCCACATTACAAACCTCATTGAAGTATGGACAGATAGATACAACGAATTGGGAGCCCTTGATTACATAGATTACGTCCTCATATTCGAAAACAAGGGAGACGCTGTAGGGGTAACACTCCACCATCCTCATGGCCAGATATACGCGTTCCCGTTCATACCACCGATTCCTCTGAAGGAATTGGAGTCTTCCTATGAGTATAAAAGGGCAACCGGGAAGTGTCTCTTCTGTGATATTCTTTTCCAGGAGCTTGAAGACGGAAGGCGGGTCGTTGCTGAAAACTTGGATTTTGTGGCCGTAGTACCGTTCTATGCTCGCTATCCTTATGAGATTCATGTCATATCCAGAAACCACAGGTTGTCGTTGTCGGATCTGGATGGCAACGAAAAAAGGTCGCTTGCTGGGATCTTGAAGACAGTAACCTGTGGGTACGATCACCTCTTTGGTTTCTCGTTTCCTTATATGATGATTATGCACCAGGCGCCGACGAGACAAGGTGACTTCAGCCATTATCATTTCCATATAGAATTCTATCCGCCTCACCGTACCGCTAAGAAAATCAAATACCTCGCAGGATGTGAATCAGGTGGAGGTACGTTCATAAATGATACTCTCCCTGAGGAGACTGCCGAAGAATTGCGTAGAGCTATCGGTCGTGCATCGTCCCCAGGTGTGATGCCACTGAATCCTTGTGCTACTTCGGGTAAAGACGAAAGAGGTGGCGGAGCAAGTGGCAGTAGATAGCAGGTGGCTTCTTGAGCAGTTTCAGACTGTGTTCGGGGGGTGCTCAGGGGATGAAGTATGGATTTCTCGGGCGCCCGGAAGGGTCAATCTCATAGGTGAACATACTGATTATTCAGGCGGATTTGTCTTGCCTGTAGCTGTTGGGCATGACGTAGCCATAGTGTTTAGACCCGGCACTGACAGAATTATTCGACTCTATTCGTGTGACTATCGCCAGATGAGCGAGTTTTGCTTAGACCGGATCCTCACTTCAACTGATGCCCCGTGGAGCAATTTCTTCCGAGGCGTGGCATGGGCGCTCAGTACCCACGAAAGCCCGGACGGAGGCTTGAATGAGGGTGAAGATAGGGGCAGCAACAACTGTGAAATAGAGTATGAACTCATAGGCCTCGACGCAGTCATATCAGGAGATGTGCCGATAGGGGCGGGGCTTAGTTCATCGGCCGCTTTTGAAGTGGCCTCCGCTTTTGCGCTGCTTGCGGCAGCAGGAATGGATACGGTTATCCTGAACTCCCTTGAGTCGGAGTGTGGACTCAACGCGCGACGCAGGATTGCGTTGGCCTGTCAGAAGGCTGAGAATCTCTTTGTCGGAGTCAGTTGTGGAATCATGGATCAGATGGCATCGTGTATGGGCAAGGCAGGCCATGCCATCTATTTGGATTGTAGGAGTCTTCGGCATGAGCCTGTGGAATTAGGGCTTGACAATGCAGATGCAGTGATTGTGGTTTACGACACAGGTGTCAGGCGCGGACTCGTTGATTCTGAATACAATCGCCGAAGACAAGAGGTAGAGACCGGCGCGAAGATGATTTCCGGCATACTCCGGCGTAGTGATGTTCACACCCTCAGAGATGTTGATTTTGCCACATTCCAGGCTGTAGGAGAAATGCTTCCTTCGAAGGTGGCCCGTCGTTGCGAACATGTGGTACGGGAGATTCGGAGAGTCGAGAACGGAGTAGTTGCGCTAAGGCAGGGCACTCTCGACACGTTCGGTGATCTGATGTGGGAATCTCACGAGAGTCTTAGAGACCTCTATGAAGTCAGTTGTCCGGAATTAGACATGGCAGTTAGAATTGCCCACGAGACCGACGGTGTGCTGGGAGCGCGAATGACAGGCGCCGGTTTCGGAGGGTGTACTGTGAATCTTGTCTTGAGGCATGCTCTGCCTGACTTGGTACGCGCTCTTCCGGGCAAACCGATGCGGCCGGGAGCTTTGGAACCAAGGGTTTTTAAGATCGATGTGGCAGACGGCGCCAAAGTGCGCAGATTGTGAGGCGAACCCCTCTTTTTTCAGAATACGGCCAGGGGGTGGCGATATGTGTGGAAAAGCAAGGCCATTAGTAATTGCCCACCGGGGAGCGTCGTCTGAAGCACCGGAAAACACGCTTGCAGCGTTTAGTCGAGGTCTTGAGATAGGCGCTGACGGGTTTGAATTTGATGTGCATATGTCAAAAGACGGAGAGCTCGTAGTGATCCATGATGAGACTGTGGCAAGGACTACGAGCGGCTCTGGGTGGGTAAGAGACATGACGCTCAGTGAGCTTAAGGCTCTTGACGCGGGTTCTTGGTTTGATCTGAGATTTAAGGGAGAGAAGATTCCCACGCTGAGGCAAGTCCTTGAACTTATCGCAGATAGGAGCAAGTTGATAAACATAGAGCTGAAAAGCGGTATAGTCATTTATCCTCTCATTGAGCGTAAAGTTATCGAAGTGTTGGGTGAGTTTAATGTCCTTGACAAGGCGATCATATCTTCGTTTAATCATTATTCCCTTAGAATCGTAAAAGAGGTTGAATCAAAAGTGAAGACCGGCATCCTGTATATGGAAGGATTGGTGGAGCCGTGGATATATGCGCGTCGTGTACCTGCGGACTGTCTACATCCTGCGTTTTACCTGATAGCGCCTGAAATTGTCCGTAGCGCTCACGATGCAGGGCTGTTTGTTAATGTGTGGACTGTTGATAAGGCCGATGATATGAAAAAGATGGTTGTCTCTGGTGTGGACGCTGTAATCACGAATTGTCCCGGAGAGATGATTAGTCTCCTGAAGGAGGAATGGCCAGGTGAAGAACGGGGTTAAGCTAGATTACAGGAAAACGTTCGTTCTGGGTCTCGGATTTCTCGGCATTACTCTTAGCTGGTCTGTTTACAATTCGTATGTGCCGATTTTCCTTGCTGAACTTCTCAAGGATAATGTTTACCGCACGACTCTTGTAGGTTTCATTATGACTTTGGACAATATCGCAGCTATTACACTTCAGCCATACTTTGGGGCGAAGAGTGACACGACATGGACACGATTCGGACGGAGGATCCCTTATCTTCTGGTGGGGGTGCCTGTGGCTGCTGTAGCTTTCGCGCTGATTCCATATGCAAGGTTCTCTATGGTTTCCATAATTATTGTTGTGGGTATCATGAATCTGGCTATGACCGTGTTTAGGGCGCCTACAGTTGCGCTTATGCCTGACATGACTCCGTCCCCGCTGAGAAGCAAGGCAAACGGGATCATCAATTTCATGGGCGGTTTAGGGGCGCTTTTGGCATTTTTCGTGTTTTCAAGCCTTTACCGGATGGATCCTGCCTTCCCGTTCCTTGCGACAGCTGCATTGATGGTGCTTATTGTCGGTTTGCTCTTCCTTACTATTCGGGAATCAAAAGCTGTAGAAAGCAGTCATGATCAGAGTGTAGGCATTGTTCAGGCAATGATTGACGTATGGACGGACCCGGATAAGAGCGCAAGGAACATGCTTCTTGCCATCTTCTTCTGGTTCGTAGGCTGGACCGGGATTGAGGCGCTCTTTACCTTGTACGGGGTTGAGGTTTGGGGGATGACACCGGATCAAGCAGCGTTTTCCCTGGGGTTTTTCTCGCTGTCATTCCTTATTTTTGCGATCCCCAGTGGATTCCTCGCTACCGCTATCGGCCGGAAAAAGACTATTCTCGCAGGTGTCGCAGGCATCGGCCTTGTTATTATTGCCCTTCGCTTTGCTAACCCAGGTATTACTCTCCAAGCGCTTCTTCTCATAGGAGGACTATTCTGGGCACTGGTAAATATCAATTCATATCCTATGGTGGTGGATATGACAAGCAGCGCTCAAACAGGAGCGTATACAGGTCTTTATTACTTCTTCTCATCCCTCTCGGCCATTGTTGCGCCACCGTTGTTTGGGCGGTTTATGGACGCCTTTGGCAATCAGGCGTTATTTCCATGCGCGTTTGCCAGTTTAGTTGTGGCGTTCGTGTTTATGATGAATGTCCACAGAGGGGAAGCACCGACAGTATCTCCCGGTGCTCATGCAGCTTAAGTTTCCCGAAGGCTATGAACGTGCCTTGTGGCGAGAGGATCATTTATGGGTTAAATGCGAGGACGAGGACTTATGACAGCGGGCGATGTGGAGGTTCCACCGTTGCCTTTACATAGCAGTTTCACCGTGTTATACTGGCGGTGTCGGTGAAATTCCGGCATCTAACCCCAAATTCCTCCGGCCGGCGTAGCTCAATGGTAGAGCGGCGCACTCGTAATGCGCAGGTTGTGGGTTCGATTCCCACCGCCGGCTCCAAGACACACGCTTCCGGCGCCAGGGAGATGAATGTTAACTATCCGACGTTTATCTGCTCGC
>JAAYRV010000130.1 GCA_012518595.1 Bacillota bacterium | reverse complement strand
TTCGGCACGTCCGCTTTCATATTTGCCTCTTAGAACAAGAAGGGACGGAACGCACGTTAACGTAACCACTAGGTTGATCATGATGCCTGATGCTGCGAATATCCCAAATGTCCTTACAGGGCTTATGAATGACGTGGCGAAGGATGCAAATCCCACGGCTGTGGTCAAGCTGGTCATAGACACAGGGCCTGTCAGTTCGTGTATTACCTGTTCAATTGCCTCTTCCGGAGAGTTTCCCTTGCCATGCTCTTCGTGAAAGCGATTCAGTATGTGGATTCCTGCTGCGCTACCCATTGATACCAGGATAATAGGCAGGATCATGGACACTATCGTAATGTCGTAACCCAGGACTGCCATCAAGCCTATGGTACACGCCAGGCTCATGAGTATACTGATCATGAGAATCGCAACATCAAACAAGTTTCCAAAACTTATGTATAGAGATACTATTACCACTGCTAAAGACAGAGGAAAAAGGATATCAAGATCCCGCTGCATGTTATTTACAGCTACGTAGCCAAGATATACTTCTCCGATGACGTATATTTCCTCGCCGGGTTCCTTTTCCTGAAAAGCGATGGCTTCAATATCCTTTGCCAGAACCTGAGACTCTAACGAGGTTGCGATCCCCGGTTCCAACGTTATGAATATTGCCAGCGCATCCCCGTGTTCAGATACCATTGCTGACCCTTGAGGGCTGTCCTTTAATGCGGCCTTGAATTCTTCAATGTCTTCTTCAGTTTCCGGTATTCCATAGGTGACAGGCGAAATCTCAAGGCCGAATTCATCGCCCCGAATGACCTGCGCATCCAAGGGAGTCACTACGTCCTCGACTCCCGGCAGATCTAATATCTGATCCGCAATCCTCTGTACTTTCGCAAGGGTCTCCTGTGTATATACTTGGCCTTTTATGGCTACCATCATCATGTCCTGAGACCCAAACTCTTCTACGGTTTCTATGAGATCCTGAATCACCGGATCATCCCTTGGCACCATAGACTCTGTATCTACCTTCAGATCCACTCCTCGAATGTTGAGCCCAAGCAAAATAGATACGACACATAGAACCACTAAGACAGTCATGGGATTCTTGGCAATAATATCTGATAGTCTTTTCATTATTCCTTTAACCCTCCGACTCTGCTATCTAATGTAGCGTCACTTAGGAAGACGCTAAGTCCCTTAGTTATCACTTTACTCATGGAAAGTACCTCATAATGCATTATGCATTGGTCGAGTCTAGCCCTTTGCAGCGTGGCTACGCTTTCGCGGCATCCTTATCCTCCCGCAAGGTGCCTACGTTTCTTCGTCACCCCAGGCGGCAGAGTCCGCAAAGACAGAAATCCACTAACTGGGATGCGTCAGGTATGCTGGGAGAGCTCTTGTCATTTACGAGGTTTTCAAAGGCGACAAAGCTGATTGCGCCTTCAATGGCATAGGCGGCCATACGAGGTTCTACATCCTTGAACTCACCAGTCATTATTCCTTCCTCGATGACAGATTCTATGACCCCGATAAACCCGGCCCTGGCTTCACGGGTTCGCTCATCCAGCTCCCGTTCAAGACCGCTCAAGTCACTTAAGATTACCTTGACAAACTCCCTTGATTGATTAAAGAACTCCCAATGTAACTTGATGGATTCAGCCAGTTTTGCGCGTGCCCCTTCCAGATCCTTTAAGCGCTCTTTGACGACTCCCTTTAATTCCTTGAGCTTCTCCTCAACTACAGAAACAAATAGATCCGTCTTGCTCCCAAAATACAAATAGACTGTTCCCTTCCCGACTCCTGCCACTTCCGCGACTTCCTCAACAGTTGCGCCGTGGAATCCCTTTTCCGAGAAGACTTTGAGAGCACCTTCCAATAGCAGCTCGCGTTTACCGGATTCTTGGATGTCACTGTTATTAGTCATTATTCTCTCCACTCTTTCAGGTCGACTCTTCCGACTGCTGTGCGCGATTGATGGGTTATGCCAGTCTGTTAACGGTAATTTACTACAGACTGACCAGTCAGTCATAAGTCATGAACATATTACCATAGTAGTTTATCTTTTGCAATCCGTAATTTTTCGTTGTGTAATTTTTCGTTGTGTAATTTTTCGTTGAGCTTCTGCGATGCTCCAACGAGGCTCCAACGAGGTTCTTGACATAGGACTCATGCTTTGCTATCATCAAATCACAAGATGCGTAGGTTCTCCTACGAACATCATATATGACATCTGGAATCTGACGCGATACACTGAATCCGTGAGATTCCAGGAAGAGAAGTGCCGAAGTGGCGGAATTGGCAGACGCGCTAGATTCAGGTTCTAGTGAGCAATACGCTCATCGGGGTTCAAGTCCCCGCTTCGGCACCAGCTATGTAC
>JAAYRV010000129.1 GCA_012518595.1 Bacillota bacterium | reverse complement strand
TTCCGGTGGTAATGGCGGAGGGGCAACACCTGTTCTCATCCCGAACACAGAAGTTAAGCCCTCCAGCGCTGATGGTACTGCACTGGTAACGGTGTGGGAGAGTAAGTCACTGCCGGAAGCTTTTTTTGTTGTACAGATTTATCTAATCTTTGATTTTCTTCTGATACCTAAAGGCTTTGGTAGTATAAGGACGTTATAAGTCGAGTCTATGAGAAGGAATTAGCGTGATGTCATCGAATATTAATATCGAAATGCAAATGTCATGACAAGAAGGGCGCTTATTATAATCATTAAAGAGTGATGAGAGATGCTCGACAGAGGAAAAGATCTGCCTCTTTATCGACAATTAGAAGAGGTAATTCGGGGTAAGATTGAAAAAGGTATCTGGTCCCCGGGACAGTTGATCCCATCTGAAATGGATCTGATTAAAGAATACGGTATCAGTAGGACTACTGTTCGTGAAGCATTAGGAGTTTTGGTTGCTGAGGGTATTCTTCAACGGGAACAAGGAAGAGGCACCTTTGTATCTGAGCCAAAGTTCGAACACCCTTTAACTGAAGCAACCAGTTTCACTTATGACATCCTAAATAAAGGCCGTAAGCCTGGTAGTATTACGTTATTTGCAGAAGAGGTTATTCCTTCGGCGAAAATAGCATCCAGACTTCAATTAAGAAACCCTTCCAGAGTAGTGATGTTAGAGCGTATCCGTACTGTCGATGGAGAGCCGGTCGGACTTCATTCGTCGAGTATTGTTCGGGCTTTGGTACCCGATCTAGAGCTAAATGAGCTCAGGAAAAACGATATCTCACTTTATGAAATACTCCAAAAAAGAATGGAATTACACTTGAAAGAGGCAGTAGAGACCTTAGAAGCCAGTGTTGCCGATGAAAGACAAAGTCAATTGCTACGCGTGGCAAAAGGTTCCCCTGTTCTACATATTGAACGCATTACCTATTTGGAGAATAACTGTCCCATCGAGCATGTAGATATGGTATACCGGGCTGATCGTTATAAATCTGTTGTCAAGCTGAGAGTAAGTACGAAAGAACTTAAGTGACCTGGAGCGTCAACAGAGAACAGTAAATAAGTAATAGTATATGAACTTGTCATGATGACATTAACATAATATAGCTACATTATGTAGAGGAAGGGGTAGAAAATGGATTATTCTCTTTACCATCGTATTCTTGGTAGTTTGGCGGGAACAGCCATTGGTGATGCTATGGGTGCTGCTACTGAGCTTTTGACTGAAGAAGAGATTGTGAAAAGGTTTGGCGCTCCGGTTGAGAGCTTCAAGAAACCACCACTTGCTAATCCCTATGCCGGAGGAAGAGAAGCCGGTCAAATAACTGATGATGCCAGTCTGACTTTTTACTTGGCGGAGACTTACATAAATGCTAAAGGCAAGTTGAGTCCACAATTGGTAGCAGATACAATTCTTAGGTGGAGCGAGAATGGAGAGTACTTTCCACGTTTTGCCGGACCTACTACCAAGACAGCAGTTGAACGGCTGCGAGCCGGTGAAGATCCTGTTGTGGTTGGAAGACATGAAGAGATTAGCCCGGGAGGGGTCACTAACGGTGGAGCAATGAAGGTGTCTCCGGCAGGCTTGGTTAATCCCGGTAATCTAAAGCAAGCGACAGAAGATGCCGTAGTTATTTGCCGGCCTACACATGGAACGCAAATCGCAATGTCCGGGGCGGCTGCCGTGGCCTGCGCTGTAGCGGAGGCAGTTACAGAAAGGGCTACGGTGATGTCAGTGATTAAGGCGGCCCAGCAAGGAGCGATTGATGGCGAGCAATTAGGTAGAAAGGTCGGACGCATAGCAGCAGGGCCTTCAGTTGTAAAACGTATTGAACTTGCCATTCATATTGCATTAACAACTGCAGGTGCTGATACAGCTTGTCGTCGAATTGGTCAATATGTTGGCAGTGGATTGCATACAGCAGAAGCAGTTCCGGCAGCCATAGGAATTTTCTTGGCGATGGGCGGAGAGCCATTGGCCACAATAAAGTGGGCAGTGAATGTTGGTGATGACACAGATACTGTAGCGTGTATTGCCGGAGCTATTGCAGGTGCTTTTGCCGGATTCGATCGCATTCCGAAGGATCTTTATGAACAGGTTACTAAGATTAACAACTTACGTCTTGAGGAGTTGGCTACCGGATTAACAGAACTTGCTCAGAGAGATAGTTAGACATGACGTGTTGATTTATCCTGTCTCTAAGGAAGGCTTGTGAATACATAAGAGAACAGAAAGGTGGGATCTACACAAGTCAATCAATTATGTAATCCTAGGAGCACTTCATTAAAGTAATTACACTAGGGGAGGAAAGAGCATGACAGACAGAAGATTGGTAAGCAAATTTGGCATAATGGTCTTGGTATTTGCATTGCTGGTGATGAATGGAACGGTAGCAGCCGCAGGTATTGATTGGCGCCAGGCTTCGGGAGAGAGGATTAGGTTGCTTTTCGTTTCTCATCCCTTTGTTGATTCAGTAAGGCCTTTGCTACCCGAATTTGAAGAGAAGACAGGCATCAAGGTGGATGTCGAAGTATTGGCTGAAGTACCGGCATTCGACAAGTTGCTGATGGATCTTCAATCCAAAGCTGGAACTTACGATGTTTTTATGACCGATCCCCTACATAATTGGCAGTATGCTGCCGCCGGATGGTTAGAACCATTGGATGCTTATCTTGAGGATCCAAGTCTTACTGATGTCAAAACTTATGACGTAAAGGACTTCTCTCCCGGACTCTTTGCCGCGGGCAGGTGGAACTGTCAGCCACTGGAAGGCGTTGGGGAAGGTTCCTTATGGGCATTGCCTATAGATTATGAGACTTATATTACCGCTTATCGGGCTGATATCTTTCAAAAACATCAGCTGACACCCCCGGAGACGTACGACGAATTGCTAGAGGTAGTCAAGAAGCTGAGACCACTCTTGGAAAAAGAGAACATGTATCCATTGACAACACGTTTTGAGAAATATTGGGATCTACCATTCCTTACTTATGGAACAATGGTGCTTTCTTACGGCGGACAGTTCATGGACGAAAATGGGAAAGTTGCAATTGCTTCTCCTCAAGTAGTAGCTGCCACAGAGAAATTCATTGAAATTCTCAAAGCAGGAGCCCCTGATGCTATTGCCAATAACTCATGGTACGATTCCATGCAGCAGTTCGCTTCAGGTAGGTATGCTATTGCTTTTAATGAAGCGGATCTCTTTGCTCCCAATTACGAAGATGAAACTCAATCTGCAGTTGCCGGCAAAGTTGGGTACGCTCTACCGCCGGCTGGACCCGATGGGTTGTGCCGTTCAGGTATATGGCTATGGCAATTGTCAATGAATAAAGCATCGCAGCATAAAACCGCGGCTTGGCTCTTTCTCAACTGGGTTACATCTCGTGAAACCATGGTTGAAACACACCTGCGAGGAAACATGAATCCTGTGCGCATATCCGCCTGGCAGGATCCACGTCTACAGGAAATGGTTGAGCCGTGGGGTGCTGAACCAGGTCAGTATCGTAAGGTTGAAGTTGAGATGTTAAAGAATATTGCCGGACTTTACTTCCCGCCCCATCCAGAGTTGACTAGGATGCTTGATCGATGGGCAGAGGCTGTACAGCAGTCATTCTTTGAAGGTGGAAATGTCCAGAAGAATCTTCAGGCAGCAGCTAA
>JAAYRV010000128.1 GCA_012518595.1 Bacillota bacterium | reverse complement strand
GGCGTATCTTGCTTCATCTTAGACAGCTTATTCACTAGGAACATCAACTGCCCGTCACTGGAACGTGTGATCAAGCTGTATTCAGGATCATCTGCATGTTTGACTATGAATCGTGGATCTGTAACGCTATTCTTGCCTCCCATGCGTTCGAGGTCAATCTTCCAACTCTTACCGTAAGGCGGATTGGATAGCATGAAATCAAACTCACGGGAAGGGAATCCATCCTGAGATAGCGTGGAACCAAAGTAGATGTTGTCGGCTTCATCTCCCTTTCCCATTATCAAGAGATCGGCTTTTGCTATAGCGTAGATCTCTGAATTGACCTCCTGTCCGAAAAGATGGATGGAGACTTCCTTGCCACGCTCCCGAGCAAGCTCTACGAGACGGGATTCCGCTACAGTGAGCATACCACCTGTTCCGCATGCTCCGTCATAAACCAGGTATGTGGTAGACTCAATTTCATCGGCTATGGGTACGAATATTAAGTCTGCCATGAGCTTCACCACATCCCGAGGCGTGAAGTGCTCTCCGGCTTCTTCGTTGTTTTCTTCGTTAAAGCGACGGATCAGCTCTTCAAAAATTGTCCCCATGGCATGATTGTCAAGCCCAGGCAGGCGTACTGAGCCATCCAGATGGTATACAGGGTCCGGGCTAAGATTTATGGAGCTATCAAGAAACTTCTCGATTAAACTCCCTAGGATATCAGCTTCGACTAAAGTTGGGATTTGGTTTCGGAACTTGAACTTATCCAGTATCTCCTGAATATTGGGGGAAAAACCGTCAAGATAGGCCTCAAAATCTGCTTTCAGCTGCTGCGCCTTGGGAATGGCTCTCAGATCTCGCAACGTATAAGGAGAAGCATTATAGAAGGGATGCCCTGATGCTGTCCGAAGAGCACCATCCTGATTGACTATACCATCTTCATCAAGACGCTTCTTCATATTGAGAACGTTTTGCTTGGTTGGTTCCAGCACAGCATCGAGACGACGAATCACCGTCATAGGCAAAATAACATCACGGTACTTACCTCGAACATATACGTCCCGTAGTACATCGTCCGCAATTCCCCAGATGAAATTAGTAATCCAACTAAGGTTATTGTTATCACTCATATGGCAGTCACCTATCCTGGTTATGAATTGATCTTAAAAGCACA
Source organism: Bacillota bacterium (assembly GCA_012518595.1). GTDB lineage: Bacteria > Bacillota > SHA-98 > UBA4971 > UBA4971 > UBA4971. Next base: position 702 of record JAAYRV010000128.1, on the reverse strand, counting down.
CGGCTACCCCAAGACCACAACCGCAGAAGGAATAGAATGGTAATTGACATATTATTGAAGTCAATATCTATTCCCCCAATTTATGAAACTTCTCGTTACGACTGGGAATCCCTTCATTACGCAGGATTAGACGAGAGAAGTCAATGCCAGGAAAGTCTTATTTTTTGTGTCGGGGTGTGTTGGCAGAGAATTATTCTAAAGAAGGCCGTGCCGGTAGGGACTACTCGCGTAGTATCCTCAACCCTACCGGCATCTGTCAGTTAACAGTCATGTAATAGCTAATTCCGGCAATACACCGGCATATGCTGAAATCTAGATCAGTATCCAACCGAGAATGACGATAACTACTATGGCGGTAAGCCCTGTCACCAAAGAACCCATGGTCTGACAGCGATACCCAGTGGGCACATCCATTCCGGAAAGCTGGGTTACTACCCAGAAGTAGCTGTCATTCGCATGAGAGACAACCATTGATCCTGCGCCTATAGCACGAAAAGGTATGGCCGACACTAAGAAAAAACCTCCTGGAAAACGAGTGTGTTTTCCGGAGGTTTCATTGCGATATTCCCGATAGTTCTACGGACTCCTTTGCCGTAGAGTATGCTGCCTTTGTACATAAAAAATGGCGGAAGCGACGGGATTCGAACCCGCGATCTCCTGCGTGACAGGCAGGTATGTTAGACCAGCTACACCACGCCTCCG
>JAAYRV010000127.1 GCA_012518595.1 Bacillota bacterium | reverse complement strand
CTGTCTGAATATACATCTATCGGAGAACCACCTTCGATAGCATGAGCATCCACCACGAAACAAGAATAACCCAAGTCTGCAAGAACCCTGTCAACACTGGATGACTCTGTCGGAGGGCGATACCCGCACTCCGGCAACCATATTCCTTGCGGAGGGCGTCCGAAACTGCGGGAGTAAACATCATATCCGAGCTTGAGCTGGGAGTAAATAGAAGTGTCAGTGGAGAGCAGAGGTAAATATGCATGCGTCGCAGCTCCGGCCAGGATTTGAATTAACCCTCTGTCTTGAAGCGCTTTGAAGGCATTCACCAGGTCTCGGTTATGTCGAAGGTAAAAACTGTTTCTGACCCCTTCATATCGATCTTTATAGAACTTGGCCAGTTCTTGAAGGCGCCATTCACTCTCTGAGCTAAACCTCATAATATCAGCTTCAGCTGCAGCGATTTTAGTCTCCAGATACTCGTCGAACCGAAGCAGCATGTACGGATCCTGCAATTGATCCAGCAACACGGGGGTAAACCCCACCGTGAAACTGCCAAGGGAGTTCTTGTCAGCCAGATAGTCTATGGTGTCCAGCAGTGGAATGTACGTTTCCGCCATCGCTTCAAAAACCCACTCTTCACCAAAAGGCCAGACTCCCGCCTTTCTGCAATACGGCAGATGGCTATGGAGAACAAGCACAAACGACCCAATTGCCATTTGAATATCCTCCTTTTCCAGAATCGAACACATTTAGTGTAAGTCATATGCCTTAACAGTATTCCAATGGTATAAACCAACGCGGCAGTAGGGATATTATTACAGAGGTGTTCACATGATAATGTCCACACAATTCAGTGGGGAGGTAACCTGATTGCAGAATTCTGAAAAAACGACTGAAAACAGCCTCAGCCAAAGCGCCGGCCCCTCTGAGGCGGTGGAAATCCATGTCTCAGAAGTTGTCCCTGAGATTCAAGTTATTGAGCCTCGCGAACTACATGTAGGCGAAATCCCCATTTACCACCAGCCGACGCCTGGATATGCGTGGGACAGTCAATATGACCTTCCCGGCGGATACGGTTCAACCAGGGTAGTCCTTATGGTGCGCGACCCCTATTGGATCCACGCATATTGGGAAATCGCAGAAGACATTTCAGACATAGTGACTATGGCATTGGGACTCGAAGGATGGTCTGCTTCAAGGAAGGCTCTTCGGGTGCATGACGTGACTGATATCGAATTCGACGGTAACAACTCCCACAGAAGTATCAATATTGACATTGGCGAACACGCCACTAATTGGTATGTAAACGTTGACCGGCCTAATAGATCTTACTGCGCAGAGCTTGGGCTTATCGGACGAGACGGTCGCTTCGTGTGCTTGTCAAGGTCAAACGTGGTCAGGACTCCCAGAGCCGGCATGTCTGAAGTTATTGATGAAGAATGGATGACAATTTCAGCGATAGAAAGATACTACCCTACGCCTACCGCAAGTCCTGCGTCCCCTGAGATCGTTTCTCAAATATCCGAGCGGATGCACCTGGACATCGGTTCTGAATTCGTAAGTGAGATTTCCAGTCCTCAGATGGCACAGCAACCACGAGCCAGGGAGTTTTGGCTTAACGCGTCTGTGGAAGTGATAATCCACGGTGCCACCCAACCTGACGCAGGTCTTACCATTTCCGGATGTCCTGTCAAGCTTCGTTCGGATGGGACTTTTCAGGTAAGGTACGCCCTACCTGACGGGGAGCAGGTCATAGACATCCAGGCAGTGTCGAAGGATGCCTCTATGCATCGTTCCATCACTACCAGACTTACCCGTAATACATGGTGATACCGAGTCTCGTCGGGTAATGCCGGCCGGCGCCCGACAACACCCGGCAATGCCTTACAACATCCGATGACAGCCTGTAGGCCGACTATTAGCGAATAGCTTGTAAGAAGGAGATGAATTTCCGACATGGGAGACGAAAAAGGCTATCTTGCCATTATTCTTCACGCTCACTTACCGTATGTGAGACATCCTGAGCATTCTGATTTCTTTGAGGAAACCTGGCTTTATGAAGCTATTACCGAGACCTATATTCCTCTTATAAAAACATTTAAGCGCCTGGTTGACGAGGGGATAAAATTCCGAATAACAATGTCTCTCACCCCGCCGCTGGCGTGTATGCTTCAGGACAATCTCCTCAAGGAACGATATCTTCGCCACCTGGAACGCCTTATTGAGCTTGCGGAAAGAGAGGCGGAACGCACTCGCTGGCTCCCGGAATTCCATGAGAACGCCAAAATGTACCTGGATAAATTCCGTGAAGCAAGACATGTGTTTCTAGATGAATATCAGTGTGACCTCATCAAGGCCTTTGTGGAGCTGGAGGACAGGGGCTGTTTGGAAATCATCACCTCTTGCGCAACCCACGGATATCTCCCGCTTATGGAGATATCCCGCGAAGCGGTGCATGCCCAGGTGAAGATAGCAGTTGACTACCACAGACGGACTTTCCACCGTAAATCTCAAGGCTTTTGGCTTGCTGAATGCGGTTTCAACCCGGGTGATGACGAATACTTAAAGCAGGAAGGAATAAGGTATTTCATATTGGACGCTCACGGAGTGCTTTTCGCGTCTCCTCAACCCAAGTACGGAGTATTCGCACCGGTATACTGTAAGTCAGGTGTGGCTGCCTTCGGCAGGGACATGGAATCATCCAAGCAGGTATGGAGCGCACGTGAGGGATATCCGGGAGATTACGATTACCGGGAATTCTATCGGGATATCGGTTATGACTTGGATTTCGACTACATAAAACCTTACATACACCCAACCGGCACTCGTATAAGCACAGGGATCAAATACTATAGAATCACAGGGAAAACCCATGACAAACAACCTTATGACAGGGGACGGGCCCTCAGGAAAGCTACAGTCCATGCAGGAAACTTCATGTTCAACAGGGAGAGGCAAATCGAATACCTGGCGTCTGTAATGGACAGAAAACCCATTGTAGTTGCGCCTTACGACGCTGAACTTTTTGGTCATTGGTGGTTTGAGGGGCCGGAGTGGCTTGATTATCTGATAAGGAAGGTAACCTACGACCAGAATGTATTTAAGTTAATCACACCTGGAGATTATCTGAATATATACCAACGCAACCAAGTGTCTACACCGTCCCTCTCCAGCTGGGGATACAAAGGCTATAATGAAGTCTGGCTGGAAGGCTCCAACGACTGGATTTACCGCCACCTTCACAAAGCAGCGGAAAGAATGTCAGAACTGGCCAAAGCCTATCCTGCATCCGACGGTTTGAGAAGACGTGCTTTGAACCAGGCAGTCCGTGAGCTACTACTTGCTCAGAGCAGCGACTGGGCGTTCATTATGAAGACAGGGACCGTAGTCCCGTACGCAGTCAGACGAACCAAAGAACACTTGTGGCGCTTCACGAAACTCTATGAGGATATCCGGCGGGAGTCCATTGATGAAGGCTGGCTTTCGGATATTGAATACAGAAACAATATTTTCCCCGAGATAGACTATAATGTCTATGCCAAGGCCTAAGTAGATCACCATGAGACCGTTGAACTTCTCCAGTAGCTGCCGGTTTCGCCGAAGACGGCGACCGGTTTTTGCGATTCAAGCGAGCTGCGTCAGCATAATGTGAGAGAGAACAACGGTCTCATGAACTCATACTTAGATTAGTCCTATTTCGTTGATACGGTTCATGTAAGCCTCTCTTAGAGCCTCAGCCTCACCTGGGGTCGAAGCCTCGCTGTAGATGTGGAAAAGCGGTTCTTCTGAATCAGGGAGCACCAAGGCCCATCCTGTCTCGTGGTAGACTTTAATGCCGTCTATCAGCTCCACTTTCTTTGTGCGGGTCTCATCAATAAGAGTACGCATTACCTTACCCTTAGCTTCCCAAGGACATTTGACGCTACGCTTGCTGATATAGAACTCCGGAACCATAGAAACCAGTTCCGAGAGGCTGATGCCATCCCTTGCCATGGTTTCGAGGATTTTCCCAAGAGAGAAGAGAGCATCAAAAGGCGCCTGAAATCCGGGAAGGCCTTTTTCTCCTATGAAAATCTTCTCCTCAATGGCTTTTTCCATAACTGATCTGGGATTAGCTCGGGTGCGGACTACGCGTCCGCGGTAGCTCCTGGCCATGTCCTCGATAATGCGGGACGCAGTGACAGGCACGGCCACAGTAGCGCCTTCCTGGGATTTTAGGACAAGCAGAGACATGAGGGCCATAAGCAGGTCATCAGACACCCTATTGCCTTTCTCATCGACAAGAAGCAGCCTTTCTGCATTGCTGTCAACGATTATTCCAAGATCCGCCTGCTGAACGATGACGGACTTTGCCAGATGCGACAAGGAATCCAGCATGTCCAGGAGGTGTCTCGGCCCATGGTCCCCGGCATTTTCTCTGTCTGATGTAGATACACTGCAACCCAGCGCGGAAAGAAAAGACGGCAAAAGCAAAGACAGGTTCCCGGGGTCGTAGTCCACAGCAACTTGAAATTGCTTCGCTCTTATCAGATCAACGGAAATCGTTTGGAGCAGGCAATCCAGGTACTCCTCGATAAGACGGGTAAGGAAGGCCACTTCTCCGATATCATCCGGACTTACCCTTGTGAAATCCTCGCTGAAAAATGCGTTTTCTATTTTTCGTTCAGTGGCTTTATCGATATTCATGCCTTTATTGTCCAAGAATTCGATCAAGGCTATATCCGGGTCATACGGAGAAAGCCTTACGTGAAGGCCTCCGTTTACTCCCAATGCCGTAACAGCATAGCGGGTTACCGGAGTCGTCATCCGGCCAAGATCATAGACACCTGCGCCCCCGGAGAGCAGGCCTGATGCAAGTGCCCTTTTTACCATGCGGGAAGGCTTGTATGTATCTGAACTCACGACCACTTGCGGCCTCTCTTTGAAGCATGAACAGTAGGCTGCGCCTAGTTTCGCTGCAATTTCCGGAGTCAGCTCTACATTGACAAGGCCTGAGACTCCATAT
>JAAYRV010000126.1 GCA_012518595.1 Bacillota bacterium | reverse complement strand
GCTTGAGGAGTTGAAAGAGAGGACGGAGTAAGTTTGGCAGATGTTGTGGTGGAAGTTAGCGGTTCGGATGTACGGTTTTCCAAGATATCCCCATTTAACCTCAAAGACACTCTCATGTGTGGCCAGGCGTTCAGGTGGACGAGCACAGGCTGTGACAATTGCGCGTATACCGGAGTTGTCAAAGGGAAAGTCCTTAGGGTCAGGCAGGAACATGAATGCTTAATCTTAGAAGGTCCGGTAGATGAAGATACTCGGAACATGGTCATGGATTACTTCGCGCTTGATGTTGACTTAGGCGAGATTGAGAATAGGCTTAGGGAAATTGACCCGGCAGTCGGCGTTGCAATTGACTTCTCTCCCGGAATACGCCTTCTTAGGCAAGATCCTTGGGAAGCGATGGTGACATTTATCATATCAGCACGTAATTCCATACCTCTTATTCGTCGTTCCGTAGAACTTCTGGCTGAAAAACACGGAGATCCGATTCCTCAGGGACACCGGGGAGATGCTTGCGATCTGCATTTTAGCTTTCCGGATCCCGGGGTGTTGGCGGACGCAGACATTGAAGAGCTGTTAGAGTGTAGGACGGGATTTAAAGCTCCTTACATAAAAGAGGCAGCGATGCGAATTGCATCCGGCGATTTTGACCTGTATGGAGTCGGAGATCTGGAATACCCGGAGGCAAAGAAGAGGCTTATGGAGTTTAAGGGAATCGGCAACAAAGTAGCTGACTGTATTCTTTTGTTCGCATTCGGGTTTTATCAGGCATTCCCCATAGATGTGTGGGTTACGCGAATTATGCGCTACCTTTACTTCGACAGCAAGAAAGTGCCGCTTCGTGTCATTTCGGAATTTGCCCATGAAAAATTCGGTGATTTAGCAGGATATGCTCAGCAGTACCTTTTCTATTACGCCAGAAACATGCTGGGCGCGGAGATCCGTGGACTTGAGTAAAGGTTCCATCCGTCCACAAACCATATGGTAAGTGGTGGAAAAGGCGTATCTTGTCAATATGAGTAGAAGGAATAGAATGTGAGCATAGAGAATTAAGTCACAGGACATATTCTTCGTTTTTGACTGAAAAAGTCCCATCGAAAAACGAGAAGAAAAGGCCTAAGAAGCAAAAGACTGAGTAGGTTAAATCCTAAAACATCTTGAAAATATCATCCCCCGTGTTACAGTGAATGTTTGCTTAGGTAATAAACACAAAGGAGTAGAAGGGCGTGGCGCGAAGAAGATACGGATTATTTGTCAGAGATATGGCTATAGACCTTGGTACTGCAAACTCTCTTGCATATGTTGCAGGACGGGGCGTGGTAATGATTGAACCCTCGGTGGTCGCTATCGATGAGATATCAAATGAGGTAATCGCAGTAGGCGATGAAGCGAAGAGAATGATAGGTAGAACACCTGGCGCCATTCGCGCGGTGCGTCCCTTGAAGCAGGGGGTAATTGCCAACTTTGATATGACAAAGCATCTTCTCCGCCATCTGATTCTGCGTGGTTGCAGAGGGAGAATGATTGTCAGGCCACGAGTTATTGTTTCAGTCCCTGCGTATATAACTGAAGTTGAGCGTCGTGCAGTAATTGATGCTACTATTGAGGCAGGTGCAAGAGCTGCGTTTCTAATTGAAGAACCGGTTTCTGCGGCTATCGGTGTAGGGCTTCCTGTCCAAGAACCTACAGGCAGTATGGTGGTGGACATAGGAGGGGGTATGACTAACGCAGCAGTCATCTCTTTGGGAGGCATTGTGTCGGGCCGCTCCGCCAGAGTCGGCGGGGATGACATGGATGAGGCTATTGTCAAGTTCGTCAGAAGGAACTACAACCTTATGATAGGCGAACGGACTGCCGAGGATGTCAAGATCAGCATAGGATCAGTCTGGCCTCTTGACGAGGAGCTTTCTACGGAAGTCCGAGGCAGAGACTATGTAACCGGGCTGCCAAAGGGAATAACCCTTTCATCAGTTGAAGTCCGGGACGCTTTGGCTGAGCCTATGGCTGCCATTGCCGCCGGTGTAAGAAGCACGTTGGAGGATACTCCTCCTGAACTTGTAGGCGATATCATCGACAGAGAGATTGTGGTCACAGGTGGCGGCGCTTTGCTTCGCGGTATCGATAAGTATCTTGCGAAGGAAACCGGTATTCGTGTCAAATGTGTGGACAATCCTTTGCTCAGTGTTGTTACCGGTGCAGGCAGAGCCCTTGAGGAAATTGACCTCTTGGAAAAAGTAGCAACTGCCGGCCGGAAGGCGAAGTAGGAGATTCACAAAACCAAGTGGAATAGGGAATTCATCAAGCCCTGCTGATTAAGGAGTTTACTAAGCCCGGCAACCCCCTGTTTGCGACGTGAAGCAGGGGGTTGCCGGTGGAAAGCCTCGAAAATCATCCAAAGTATAGCGTCTGCCGGAGCTACTTCATTGCCCTGGCCTCATCGATTCTTTGGGACTGGGTTGCCAATGACACTACAATGAATATGACCAGAGATATCAAAGCTGCATATATTTCCACAGGCGCGCCGAAGATATTGGCTTTTGTCAGTATGCCCCAAAGCGCTACGATAGATCCGATTATCAGTGATGCCAAGGCGCCTGCTTTTGTAGCTGATTTCCACAAAACTCCGCCTATGACAGGCACAAATACGCCTGCACTATACATGGTGTACGAGTATATAAGCGCATCTATTATTCCAGGCATTATAAGTGCGATAAGAAGGCCCAGTATTCCCAGGATGATTGTGAAGTTTCGGGATATTGTAAGAAGCTTCTTTTCGTCTTTTATCTCGTCCACTTGGAACGTCTCTATCCAAAAGTCCTTCACTATATGAGATGTAGCCGCGGTTAAAAGAGAGTCTGCAGTTGACATTATTGCCGCCAGTATAGCGGCTAAGACTATTCCTCCAATTACCGGATTCATCAGGTTTTGCACTACCCATGGAAAAGCGCTGCCTCCTGTTTCCAGGTCTGACAGTGCCCGTGCTCCCATGCCGATGATCGTCGGGAAAAACGCAACCACTACCAGCACAATACCGCCGATTATCGATGCTGACCTGGCTACATGCTTGTCTTTTGCTGCAAACAGTCTTTGGTAAAAGTCCTGGCCGATGAGGGTGTACATTACCGTGGGAAGCAGGAGCCACATGATGCTGGATGTGCCGAGGCCAAAGAAACTGAAGTAACCGGGCTCTACCCCCTTTGCCGCAAGTGTCGCGGAAAGGGCTGACATGCCGCCGGCGTTCGAAACGACTAAAACAGCAGCTAATACCACGCCAAGGGTCGCCAGTATCAATTGAACTGCATCAGTAATTGTAACTGCCCAGAGGCCGCCTAATGTAGTGTAAACAATAAAGACTAATGTAGCGATAATTGCTCCGGTATTGCCTGTAATGCCCAGTATGCTTAAGGCGCCTCTTGCCGAAAGCACCATCGCTGCAAGTATCCCTACCAGCGCAACGAGGGAAAGAAGCGAACCCAGTATCCTTATGGCCTTCCCGCCGTATCTTTGTTCAAGATAGTCAGGTACAGTATAAAGTGCCAGCTCCCGAAACTTTCCTGCAGTAGTGAAGGCCAAAAGGAGAATTCCTATACCACAGGACACGCCATACCATGCTCCTGACCAGCCATATAGAAATCCGTATTCACTGCCGCCCATAACCATCCCACCGCCGAAGTGGGTAGCTGCAAGAGTGGCTGCGCACATTGGAATCCCCAGTCTCCTGCCTGCCAAGAGAAAGTCAGTCATGCCTTTGATGTAATACTTGTTTGACCACCAACCGATTGCCAGCATTGCCAGCATATAGATAGTCACTATGAAAAGAATCATGCCTACACCTCCTTTCCTTTGATTCTGATTGAGCTCTCACTTTGATTGTACTCTCAATTTTGTATATTATATGGCAGATAATAGTTATGCTTCAAGGATATGGGGAGAAAGTGGTGGGATAGTCTTCTTGTGTAGTTTTCTTGACAACTGTTGTTTCCAGTCTAGTCTATATATTCTATATTAGAGCTAATTTTCCTTCGCAATATTTGGCATAGGATTTAGGGACACCCCCTGCTTCACATTGGAGACAGGGGGTGTCTTTGGAAGGCCTGATAATTGCTGCTTGTGGGTATTACTTGTCTAGCAGACTGGAAGTGCAGTGTCCGCATCTGATGGCTTTGATAGGAATCACAGACAAGCAGTAAGGGCACTCCTTCGTGGTCGGTTCTTCAGGCTTTGTCTCCGGTTTCTTTTTAGAAGCCTCAGCTTGGGCCTTCAATCTATTCACCCACTTGACCATGGCAAAAATGGCAAAGGCCACTATTATGAAGTCAATGACTGTATTGAGGAATACACCGTAGTTGATGGTTGCGGCTCCTGCTGCTTTTGCGTCAGCCAGCGAAGCATAGCTTTCTCCTGACAAGTTGATGAAAAGGCTCGAGAAATCGACTTTCCCAAGAAGCATTCCTATTGGCGGCATGATTATGTCATTTACAAGTGAAGATACGATTTTCCCGAATGCGCCTCCGATAATGATACCCACAGCCATGTCTATTACATTTCCACGCATGGCAAACTCGCGAAATTCCTGTAACATGTAGCCGGCACCTCCCTACAGGATAGCCTGTATAGTTGTTGTGAGAACCCGTATGATTTTAGCTGGACATTCAGCATGATTTAGTACAACATATAATGTAAGTATGTGGCTGTCAATGGATTTTTCTACAACCTACTGATTCTTTATGGTATTACAAGGAGTTCCGGTGGACGTAAAAGAAGTACATACATCGAGTTCTTTTCAAGGAACGGCAACAGCAAAGAAGGGGAGAGTAATCAGTATGCTACCCATGCTGAATATGGAAGAAAAGCTATTGCTCCGTGCCGGCTGGGAACATTTTATAGAGCACGGAAAATCGTCGGAAGGCATAGACCCGGTGATCGCTGCATCGTGGCAGCGTAGTAGGGATTGGGATGTCGATCCTTTCTTGTCCGGAAACTGTCTTATACTAACTGAGGCCGAGCTTTCCGAAAAACTTGAGGAAAATCAAGAAATCATAGATGTTGCGGTACCTTACATGAGGGATATGCATCAAGCTTTGTACGGCATCGGGTACATGATGTTTCTTACTGACGCTGATGGCTGGGTGCTTCATGCTATTGGCGACAAGAACATAATGGATGACTTTCGCGAAACGCTCGACTTTCAATTGGGTGTCAGTTGGGATGAAAGGGTAGTGGGCACCACTGCCGTGGGAATTGCGTTACATCATCATCAACCTGTGCCTTTTATCGCTGAGGAGAAATACTGCCTTATCCTCAAAGACCGGGCATGTGCGGCCGCGCCTGTCAAGAGGGCAGACGGCAGTATTGCTGCAGTCCTTGGGTTGGCAACTAACCTTCATAAGGTGGTCAGGCTGGATAATACCATCTTCGCGTTGCTTTGTGCTGCGCAAGCTGCTATCGAAAACAAGCTGCAACTGCTTCATGCCAAGGAGACTCTGCAGGTTATCGACAGCAGGTACCTAAAAGTCTTCGAGTCTGTGTCTGACGCTATTGTTTCAGTTGACTCAAAAGGTATGGTTAAGAGTATCAACAGCAAGGCAGCAGACATTCTCTCTGTTAATCCGGGTAAAGTCATCAATCATTCTGCAGCAGACATCTTAGGCTGCAACCCGGTGCAGCTTGACACAGGTACACTGTTTTTAGAACCTACTTCGGCTCGTCATGTCCCTAAACTCTGCATAGAAAGCTTCTCTATTCCGGATCGTGGCGGTAGTAGTTCAGGATCCGTAGTGGTTATCAGAAAACCTGACATCCTCAAAAAGCATAATGCTGAGAGTCCCAATAAGGCTTACTATACGTTTGACGACATAATCGGAGAAAGCCAAGCAATCCGCGAAGTCAAAGAGATGTTATCCAAGGCTGCGAAAGAATCTTGTCCGGTTATGATATTCGGAGAGACGGGGACAGGTAAAGAGCTTTTTGCTCATGCAGTGCATAACGCCGGTCCGAGGGCAAAAGGGCCGTTTATTGCAATTAACTGCGGCGCTATCCCCCGGGAATTAATCGAGAGCGAATTATTCGGTTATGAAGAAGGCGCGTTCACCGGGGCTAGGAAGAGCGGGCATAAAGGCAAATTCGAACAAGCAAACGGAGGCACTCTTCTCCTTGATGAAATTGCAGACATGCCTATAGATACCCAAGTAAGCCTCCTCCGGGTCCTGGGAGAGAAACGCGTGACGAAAATCGGTTCACATGAGAGCGTTCCCGTGGATGTCAGGATCATTTCCGCGACGAACAGAGATCCCGCAGATGAGGTAAGGAAAGGGAACATAAGAGAGGATCTGTTTTGGAGGCTTAATGTCATAAGTGTGCGCTTGCCGTCCCTGGCAGAGCGGAAGGAGGACATCCCTCTTTTGATTGAGGATTCTCTTAGGCGACATTCACTTTCTCGTGGAGCCCGTTATACTTTACATGATGAAACCATGGCCATACTGCAGAATCACAACTGGCCCGGGAACATTCGTGAGCTCAAGAATGTTATGGAGCGAAGCGTAGTGTTTGCAGAAGACGGCTTGATCCTCCCGAAACATCTCCCCGGGTATTTACTGTCTGCATGTGATAACAGCGGCCAGGAAGGTTCCTTGTCATTGGAGGAAGCTGAACGACGGACAATAGTGCAAGCCCTCGAGAAGAGCTCAGGTAATATTACCGCTGCTGCGGAGGTTTTGGGTATTGCCCGCAATACCCTCTATAATAAGCTTCGCAAGTACAACATCGACTGTCTTGACGCTGGGGATCCCAGGGCGTGCTCCAGAGTGTCCTCATAACTAACACGCTGTTAGATTTTCTAACAAGCGTCATATCTTGACCGGGATTCCACAGGTCTTCCCCTTTTTCGGATAAATCTTGCTCTTTCAGGCCAAACAGTCCTTTTCTCAACCGCCGTCAGTACCTGGTACAGTTCTTGCACCTGTAGAAGTTGATGGTGAGAGCCATTATGTGGCCAGTGACATGGCGATTGGACATGATGCTGCTAATGTGGCTATCACAAGAGCAACTACGCCTATCACAAGAGAGGAGGATTTCACTTGGGAGAAAAGACAAAGTCAGAACCCACCTACATGCTGGGAACTGACGAACAACAGCAGTGGATGCAGAAGTACGATTTCGCTCCAAGAGGAATCGGCTTTGCAGAACCGGGCATTTGTGCACTTGATGATCCCTCGCTGGACGCATACAACATTGCCAAATCGTCGTATCAGATCTATCCCGACGTATTCAATGTTGACTATGCTGCCAAGACCGTAGGAATCAAGAGAGAGGAAGTCATCGAACGCATGAAGCGTATGTATGACGAGAGGCTTGTAATGTACGCAGCCACATCTAACGTTCAGGTTTGTGGATTTGGCCTCTACTACTGGCTGGTCAAGCTAAGAGAAGGGACGCCTGACGCGGCCAAGCAGAAGCTGGCCAATTGGTTCCAGGCTAAAGATGACATCTGCACAGGTTTTGAGTGTAGAGGTGACTTTGACTTCTACAACGGCAATCACATGCGTGTGTTGGATAATCTGCTTGCAGAGGTGATTGATCCCTGGAAATTCAACCCTGAAGTTGAGTTTGTACATCTCTGTCCTATTCGCCGCAACATTCGTGAATCTCACGTGAACATGTTTGATGCGCCAAAAGGTGAGTATCTGAAGCTTTACTGGGGTAAGAACCAGATCGAGTCCTTGGCGAAGATTCAAAACAAGATGGATCTGGTTGATCTAAGGATCATCGAGGCGCTCAATACCAGACGGCCAGCAGAAGAAATATTTAACTTCAAGAAAATCAGTGACATATCAGGACTTGACCCTAAGGCGATCAAGGAAGGTATAGTGGATCGCATCGATGTCAAGAAAACGTTAGCTCCGATTTTCTATCT
>JAAYRV010000125.1 GCA_012518595.1 Bacillota bacterium | reverse complement strand
GGGAGGCAATGGATATGCCCATGAAGGGAACATTAATCAATGTAGCGGCAATCCTAGGCGGGACAAGCCTGGGTATGTTACTAAAGACACGTATGCCGGACAGAGTTTCCCAGGTAGTAATCCAGGGAATCGGTATGTTTACCGTGTTTCTTGGAATACGCTTGGCCCTTCAGACTCAGAGCGTCCTTACCACCTTATTCTCTTTGATAGTTGGAGGGATTATCGGAGCGGTTTTGGATATTGGAGGACACCTTGAACGAGTGGCAGGTCGCCTCGAGGCGCACCTCCAAACTCAGCAATCGCGAATTTCTGAGGGTTTTCTCACGGCAACTCTCCTGTTCTGCGTAGGACCAATGGCAATTATCGGTTCGCTTGAAGACGGCATCTCAGGAAATTATCAAATCCTTATGACAAAATCTATGATGGATGGGTTTTGCTCCATTGCTTTTGGCGCAGCCATGGGAATCGGAGTAGCCCTATCTGCAGTAGCAGTTCTTGTTTACCAAGGAGGACTGACTGTGCTTTCGTCTTTCATGAAGCAAATACTGACAGATGCTGCAATAATGGAAATGACCGCAACAGGTGGATTGCTTATCGTAGGAATAGGCCTGGATATGCTGGGAATCAAGAAAATTCAGGTAGCTGATCTGCTACCTGCAATAGCTATAGCTCCTATTCTCATTCGCCTATTCCCCAGCCTCTAGATGACAGACTATTCTTTTTGAGGGGGTATTTACTGTGATATGGGATGAAAAAGGTCCGGAAAATACCATTGAGACTCTAAAAATAGCATTGGATGCCTGTAGAAAACGTCAGATAGAACACGTTGTCATTGCTTCCAATACCGGTAATACTATAAGAAAGGCTTTGGAGTTGGGTGTAGACAAACTTTCTGTTACTTGCGTTACACATCACGTCGGTTTTCGCGGGCCGGGGGTTGATGAGATGTCAAAAGATGAGCGTGCGTATCTGGCTTCACGCGGCGTAAAAGTCCTCACTACCACCCATGTCCTGGCAGGTGTTGACAGGGCTATTAGAAATCAATACGGTGGCATCCATCCCCCGGAGATAATTGCTAATAGCTTGAGAATGCTTGGGCAAGGGCTCAAAGTATGTGTAGAGATTTCTATCATGGCTTTAGATGCAGGCCTGGTGCCGTATGGAGAACAGGTGGTAGCAGTGGGAGGCAGCGGTTCAGGTGCAGATACTGCAGCTATCATAGTTCCGGAACATTCGAATAATGTTTTTGATTTGAGAATCCATGAAATCCTTTGCAAGCCGCGAACCTGGTAGGTCCTGAAACTCGCCGAATACAACATGCTCCGTCTCTTACCGGCTGTGCATGAGGCATTCAAGATAGAATGATTCCCAGGCGACAAGGGGAATGATAGTCTCTGAAGCCGCGTACAGGGTGACATTATCACAGGCCGATGACAAACAACGCGTAATCAGTTGCCTATAGGGAACGAATATGCTATCATATGACCACAAGTAAATCAGGCTAAACTTGGTGATGATGGGGCCGCTATTAACCTACGGAGCACAGAAAGTGGGCTGCTTGCTGAAAGGACCATCAACCGTGTTGATATGCTACCCACCCCGGAGCTGCGAATGATGAGTTCGACGGGTACCTGCCGTTATAAGGGATGTGTGTTCTATAGAACTGTAGGCACGAATCAAAGTGGGATACTGTGTCCAGGCGGCACAGTGCCAATCGGGGTGGTACCGCGGAGGATCTTGGCCTTCGCCCTCACATGGGCGAAGGCTTTTTGGTTTGGTTCCCATGTTAATCCAAATCATCTGTCATGTTACGCAATCTATTAAGCTCGGCACAATGTACAGGTTTCTTGTGACCGAATTAGGAGGGACTCAAGCAGAATGGAAAACTCACAAGGATTTGTCCAGCATATAACGGCAAAATCAGAAAACTACTCGCAGTGGTATATCGATGTAATCCTTCGCGCTGAACTCGCTGACTATAGTCCTGTAAGGGGATGTATGGTAATACGACCGTACGGATTCGGCATTTGGGAGAACATAAAGGAGCTTCTTGATAGGCGCTTTAAGGCTACCGGACACAAGAATGCCTATTTCCCATTGTTTATTCCAGAGAGTTTTCTCGCGAAGGAAGCTGAACACGTTGAAGGCTTCGCCCCTGAGGTCGCCTGGGTAACTAGGGCAGGCAATGAAGAGTTAGCAGAACCCCTTGTAGTCAGACCAACCTCTGAAACGATTATCGGCCATATGTACTCAAAGTGGATTAGCTCGTGGCGAGATCTCCCTGTGCTGATAAACCAATGGGCCAATGTTGTGCGTTGGGAAAAGACTACCAGACTATTCCTAAGGACTTCAGAGTTTCTTTGGCAAGAAGGGCATACCTGTCATAGAACCCAAGAGGAAGCAGAAGAAGAAACCCTAAAGATGCTAGATGTATATAGAAGCTTCCTTACAGAGGATTTAGCAATACCCGTTCTAGCCGGCAAGAAAACGGAAAGAGAAAAATTCGCAGGCGCTATCACCACTTACTGCGTTGAAGCGCTTATGACAGATGGCCGGGCTCTACAGGCAGGCACATCCCATAATTTGGGGCAAAACTTCGCAAAAGTGTTTGACATCTCTTTCCTTGACAAAGACAACCAGTTGAAATATGTATGGCAGACTTCCTGGGGTGTTTCAACAAGACTTATCGGCGGCATCATCATGGTTCACGGGGATGAACGAGGACTTGCTCTGCCTCCAAGAATTGCACCGATACAGGTAATAGTGGTGCCTATCATGCCTCCCTCTTCTGAAGAGACAGTACTTAACGTGGCTCGCGATGTCGTTGAAAGGCTGGAGAAAATTTGCAGAGTTGAACTAGACTCACGAGATGAATACTCGCCGGGCTGGAAGTTTAATGAGTGGGAATTGAAAGGTGTTCCCATTCGACTGGAAATCGGACCGCGTGATATTAAGGCCGGGAAAGTAGTGTTGGTACGACGCGACACAGGTGAGAAGACTGATGTGCCTATGGAGAACTTAGAAGATGCAGTAATTGACATGCTTAACAGCGTTCAGGAAGGTCTTTATGCGAGAGCTAAACGCTTTATGGATGAAAACACTCACGTAACAAACGATTACGGGAAGTTTAAGGCTATCATTGAAGAAGAGAGAGGTCTCATATTTGCGCCTTGGTGCGGAAGCCAGGAATGCGAAGTATCAGTGAAAGCAGAGACAGGGGCCACCATCAGGTGTATTCCGATGAACGCCTGTTCCAAGCCGGGTAAGTGTATTCACTGTGGTGATGATTCTACGGATTGGGTTTACTTCGCAAAAGCATACTGATGTTTCATCTAAATGAAAACCGAGGGATTCCTGGTTCATTCTGCTGCTTGTGCCGTATGGTCTCCCCAAGCTTACCGTATGCGCCGTCAGG
>JAAYRV010000124.1 GCA_012518595.1 Bacillota bacterium | reverse complement strand
GGGGCGCCAAGGGCTACGACTTTCGTATCCAGACTAAGGCCTAACATCTGCTTAAAAGCAAGTGCAGCAAGCTCCAGATCTCCTTTGGCGGACAGGATCTCGGAACTTGCCCGCTGAAGCTGTATCTCAGCTGAAATTACCTCAACTTTGCTTGCAAGCCCGGCATCATACTTGAGCGTCACGATTCTTAACGCATCTTTTGCCTGTTCTTCTGCCTTCTTCCTGATATCCAAACGCATTTGCGATGATAACAATGAATAGTACGCGCTATCCACATCCAGCATGAGAGCCTGTTCTTTTGCCACAAGAGCTCTAGCCGTATTCTTCCTGGCGTTTTCCGCCTTTTTCACTGCTACCACCGAAGGTCTCATGAGTGCATCCGCTTGTGACATCTCAAATTGTATCTCTGCAGCGTCGAAATCCAGTCTCGCCATGGAATATGAGGCGTTGCCGGAAAGAGCAAGCTTCCGTGCATCCTCCAGGTTCAGAGCCAGCTCTCTTTCGCCGGCACAAACAGTCAAGACCCGGAAACCCCCTACTACACATATCAATATGACAATCAGCAATAGCACTGTCCTCTTTACTGCGCTATGTATCTTTCCGTACAACTCTCGTCCCCTCCAAGTCTATTACATACAGCCTAAGCTGCAGTTAATCACACTGTTCCCCAAATCTTTCCCTTTGCGCAATCCTTCAGCAGTTTTGTCGCTGTCCGCTCGTAATCATTGCTCAGTTTCTCCGCTATCTCTTATTGTTCTCCCAAGCAACCTATCTTCCTGCTAATCTCACCTAATTCCGGTCTCCGTCCTCTATATGGTAACTTCCTATGCACAAAGAGGGATCCGATGAAATACACTTCCACACAATATTCTTCCGGTGGGGGATTAATGGTGTGATAGACTTATAGAAAGATGTGAATTAATGCTTCACAATGCTAACTATTGTCAGGCAAGCCAGGTGAGGCCAATGGAAAGCAGAAAAAGCATTAATGAAATACTGACAGAAATTACAGATCGAGTCCGGACAGGTTATGATCCCGAGCGGATCATGCTGTATGGATCGCATGCCTACGGTTGTCCCCATGCAGGAAGCGATATCGATATCTTCATCATAAAAGACGATACGGATAGACCCATCGATCGTAGACTCAAGGTGCGTCGCCTCTTGCGAGACATAATTAAAGAAGTCCCGGTTTCGCCCATAGTATATACGCCTACAGAAGTCAAGGAGCGACTTAAAGAAGAAGATCCGTTTCTCATGGAGATCCTTGAGAAAGGGGAGGTCCTTTATCAGCAAAAAGGCGGAAATCTATCAGCATTGGATGGACAAGAGAATCCTCAGTAGATCACTTCGCGTCTGCCTCTGATTTGGCCCTTCTGTACGCTTCTTCAAAGTATACCTCGTCGATTTCAAATCCCATAAAGGAAACTCCCAGTCTCGCGCAGGCAATTGCAGTATTGCCTAAGCCCATAAAGGGGTCAAGCACAAGCTTAACCCTATCCAAACCATGCAGCTGTATGCACATTTCAGGAAGACGAGGCGGGAAAGTCGCAGGGTGAGGACGGTCCTTGATTCTGCTCTGAATGGTCTCGTACGGAATAAACCACGTGTTTCCACGGCACCGCAAGTCTTCTTTTGCAGCTTTCCAGCGCTTGACATTAGACTTATCTTGATACGGCACACCGATGGCAAGCCTATCCAGGG
>JAAYRV010000123.1 GCA_012518595.1 Bacillota bacterium | reverse complement strand
ATTAAGTCCGGAGGCGACCTGGACAAGTTTTTTACAGGACTCAGGGAAGTTACGCGTCTTGCAATCAGGCAGCTGTTTCACAGGTACAGGGTACAGTGTAAACTGAAAGTGAAGGACATGCCTTTTCTCATGGGGCAGCATTTGTACCTTGATTCAGAGAATCTCAGGCCTGACGATACCATAGAACCGGCTATCGCCCACGGAACCCTAAGCGTTGGATTCCTTGGTCTCGCAGAAGCTTTAAGGGCGCTCACCGGCTATAATCATGGCGAAAGTGAGGACGCCCGAAGACTTGGCGTTGAAGTTGTCGCGTTCATGAGGCAGCTGATTGATGAAGCGTCAGAAATCCATGATCTGAACTACACTCTCTTGGCAACCCCTGCAGAAGGCCTCTCAGGGCGATTCATTGCTCTGGACAGAAAGAAGTTTGGAGTCATGGAAGGTATTACAGACAAGGAATTCTATACAAACAGTTTCCATGTGCCTGTTGACTGTGAAATCGGAATGTACGAGAAAATAGTGATCGAAGGAGTCTACCATAAGTACACTAATGCGGGACACATTTCCTACATAGAACTGGATTCTCCCCCTATCCACAATATAGAAGCAGTGGAGGCAATAGTCAGACATATGAGATCTTGCGATGTGGGCTATGGTGGAATCAATTTCCCTATAGACGAATGCACGGCATGCGCCTACTCCGGCGTAATAGAGTCCACGTGTCCAAAATGCGGATCATCAAGTATAAGGCGGATACGCCGCATTACAGGCTATCTGTCCACTGTCGACAGATTTAATGACGCAAAGCGAGCTGAACTCAAAGCAAGAACGCCTCACCTTTGCTTTTGAATATGTGGTAGACAGTCTGCATGGTAGGGCAGGGAGGATGTTATTATGCAACTGAGATTAGCCGGAATAACAAAAGAAAGCGTCGTGGACGGGCCCGGCATTCGTGTTGTGATATACGCGCAAGGGTGCCCCCATCGTTGTCCCGGCTGTCAAAACCCTAAAACCCACGACCCAAGCGGGGGAAGGCTATTTTGTGTTGACGAGGTTATCCAGATGGTGCGCCGAGTCCCTATAGCCCAAGGGGTCACATTCAGCGGAGGAGAACCTTTTGTCCAGGCGGAAGCTTTCGCCAAATTAGGCCATATGCTGAAATCACATGGCCTGGATATCATTACATATACAGGTTACGCATGGCAGGATTTAGTAAATTCACCGTCAGAGGCGTGGCACGACCTGCTGTCACTGTCCTCTCTTTTGATAGACGGGCCTTTCCATGAAAACGAGCGCGATCTGAGTCTCGCATTCAGAGGTTCGAGAAACCAACGGATAATCGATGTAGGGGCGTCTCTCCAACGTAATGAACCTGTAGTCGTCAGCGACAGATTTGACTCGCGCAAGAAGGCTTGACAGACACACGCAAGCAGGCTTGACACATAGCGGCTGGAACCATTTGACACTTTTCGGTTGCGGCAGGAGTTTGACAGAAGTTATAGAAAAACTAAGCCATGGAGTACTACAAGATTAAGTCCGGACTTTGGCTCATAGTCTTCATACTGGCCGTCGTTGTGCTGGTATCTTGGTCGCTCAATCGGAACGCCATGACATCAGAGCAGTCAGGCAAACTCGTTTGTGTAACTGCCAAACAAGGCGAGATAGAACAAGGAGTACGGGCGTCAGGAGTCATTATCAGAGACGAGATGGTTTATATAAGCCCTGTCAGCGGCGTGCTGCGACTCGTTGCGTCTGAAAAAGACCGAACCAGAACTGATACGGTAATCGCTCAAGTTGAGCTTGCTAAAACCCAAGGAAGGCGCCAGGGCAATATGAAAATTGACTTGGTAGCAGAAAGACCGGGTGTTGTTAGTTTTACCCTGGACGGGCTCGAAAGAACCCTCACCCCTTCCTCGTGGGTGGATTTCGACGCGAAGAAGGTATCCAAGCTTGTTTCGGAGCCGGTAAGCCAAAGGTCAGGTATGGAAGTGGATATAGGTCAACCTCTTTTTAGAGTGGTTGACAACTATCGCATTTATGTTCTCTTGTTTCCTGAGCCTGGTATTATGCCTTCAGTCAGCGAGTCCCTGACAGAAGGACGCAGGTGCAGCCTAAGGTTTGATTCGGTTGCCGGTAGTCGTTACTCTGCGAAGATCGCTTCCCGGGTAAATGCAACCGAGGATGATTCGAGACCCGACGCTCTGTTACTGGAGCTTACTGATTTCCCTGGTGAGCTGTACTATCTCCGCCATGTTCAAGCTAAGCTCATTACTAAGACCCAAAGGGGACTCATCATTCCTAAGCAGGCCCTTGTCAAAAGCGAAAACGGCTATCTGGTCTACATTCCGGCTAATCTTGGAGTGGACTCTAAGCTTGTAAAGGTCGTTGCAAGTGACGAGAGTCAAGTGATGTGTGAAGGATTAAGAGAAGGGCAAAGAGTCGTAGTAAATCCATATCTGATACACGAAGCAGGTATTACCGTATGGAAGTAAATAGGAGGTATGCGTATCTTTGACTGAAATTGAAAAGAGGCTCGAAACAGTCCGTGAAAAAACCCGCAAGGCAGCGGAAAGAGCCGGACGTGAGCTTGAAGATATTTCTATTGTTGCTGTGACAAAGAACGTTGACACAGAAGACATAAGCAAAGCAGCCGGTCTGGGTGTCTCATTGCTAGGTGAAAACAGAGTTCAAGAAGCCAGGTCGAAATTTGCCCAACTCGGGAATGACATAGAAGGGAATAAGGTAAGCTGGCATCTTATTGGCCACTTACAGCGCAATAAGGTGCGGCATGCTCTGGAAATATTCGACCTCATTCACTCTCTTGACTCATGGAAGCTGGCACGTGAAATTGAGAAGGTCTCTGAACGGCTGGATGTAGTAACAGAATGTCTCTTGGAAATCAACGTTACAGGCAAGTCCACCAGAATCGGAGTGGAACCTGAGAATGCCCTGGCACTGGCCTTGGATATCTCAAAACTGAGCAGGGTCAAACTTAGAGGGGTAATGTCCATTGCTCCTTTTGTGGAAGACCCTTCCCAAGCAAGACCGTATTTTCGAATGACACGAGAGATATGCGAGAGAATCAGGGATGCCGGCTTATTCTGTCCCGGCAAGGTCCACCTTTCCATGGGTATGACCAATGATTTTGAGGTCGCTGTTGAAGAAGGGGCAACCATGATCCGAATCGGCACAGGGATATTTGGTCCACGTCTCAGGAAGGCGGTGCTGTAAACATGAGAAGAGGTTTCATTGACAGGCTCCTTGATTTCATGGGGTTTGGTGAAGTGCCTGATGACACATGTGAGTTTGCAGAAGGCACCATACTCCGAAGTGACGGAGGCCTGCGGGCCGGAGCAGGAGCAAGTCGGCGAGGAAGAGGCCTGGTTGCCCTTCCTCAATCACCCAGAGCAAGACTCGTGGTTACAGAACCGGGATCCTTTGACGACATCCCCGGAATCCTTGAACATTTGAAAAAGAGGCGTCCCGTCATTGTAAGGATATCAGACATCGATCGTGAACTGGCCAGACGCGTTTTGGATTTCGCGGGAGGCGCTACATACGCGCTTAACGGCAGTATGCAAAAAGTCAGTGAAGGCGTTTTCTTATTCACCCCGAGCAATTTTGAAATAGGCCTGGATCTGCCGGAGGGAGTGGAGCAGGGAGCGAAACCGCTGAGTCCCTTCTTTGACAAACGCTAGACGAGGAGGCTTTGAGAAACATGGAATTAGAGTCCAGAATTGCCGTTGTGGGAGTAGTCGTAGAGGACCGAGTAAATGCTGCAAAAAAAGTCAATGAAATCTTAAGTCTTCACGCAGACATCATCGTTGGACGTCTCGGTGTTCCACATAAGGGAAAAGATGCAGGGGTCATAGCGCTAATCATCTCAGGAACTACAGATGAAATCGGTAGTCTCACAGGTAAACTAGGCAATGTAGAAGGTGTTAAGGTAAAATCAGCGATAACTGCATAGAAACTATAGTCAGGATTTTGTGGGTCCGGATAAAAGAGCGAGGCGACTTGTACTTGTGGTACACAGATTTGGCCTCGCTCATTGATTTTTAATCGGCAATGTTTTGAGAAGCATTCTATGAAGTCCGGATGCGTACAATTATCAGACAGCTAAAGTGATAGCAGCCTGGACAAACTAATCGGGATGATTTCAGCTGAGTTTCAACCTAAGTAAGGGCTCATGGGTAATTGACGGGTCACGGTGGAAGCCCTCACGCCGGAGGCTTAAACCTGTCGAAAACTAATGGAGCCTTACTTAGTGAGGGGACATGTAATTATGACAGAGAGAGATCATCGTAAAGAGGCGACTATTGACCGGGCAACCGCAAGCGCGCTTATCCGTCGTTTGGCAGAATTATCTCTTGCCATGGATAAGATGAACATTGCCGAGTACGTTGAGTTCCTCAAGAATCCGAGGAGGATAATATTTGTGAACTTCCTAGGGGGACTTGCCCGTGGCTTCGGTATAGGTATCGGAGCAACAATCCTCGCAGCTCTCTTTATTATAATCTTGTCCAGAATCGTCCAGCTGAATATCCCCGTAATCGGTGAATTTATCGCGGAAATTGTGAAAACAGTCAACAGCCACATGAGATTGAGGTAGGAGGCGGAAGGCTTTGAATAAAGAGACTATAGAGAGTTACCGAGATCGATTGCTGTCTGAAAAAGCGAGACTCAAACAACGTATTGAGTCACTTGAGGGGAAAAAAGAAGGTGGTATAAGGCAAGCGATGAAAGACTCCATAGGTGAGCTCTCGCTCTATGACAACCACCCTGCTGACGTTTCCTCTGAACTCTTTGAGCGCGGGAAGGACATCAAGTTGTGTGAAGACGCCAAGATCCTCCTGAAAAGAGTGGATGAGGCTATAGACCTGATAAATCGCGATGAGTACGGCACATGTCAGCATTGCGGCCGTGATATCGAAAAAGACAGACTTGGACTGCTTCCCTACACATGCCTATGCAGCCAATGCCAGGGCAATATTGATGAAGCAGCCACTCCGGAGAAGGACAGGCCTATCGAAGAAGAAGCACTTGGGATCCCGTTCGGCAATGGTATTCGTGACAGAAAGAGTCCGGGCATAGACGGGGAAGATGTCTGGCAAGATCTGGAGAGGTACGGGACAGCAAGCGGACCGCAGGATCTCGTAGGTATCCTCGATAGTGAGGAAGTATTCGGAGAAGGCGGGAGTCAGACCAAAGGAACAGTTGAAGATGTAGAACAAATCGCTACAAAAGATTACAAAGTGATCCCTGGCGGAGAGCGCAGCAGGCCAAAACGGAAACGTTGATCTCCGGCGGCCTGCCCACGACTCTCGGACTCTCGGGACATTCTTGAACTCGCTTTCAATGTATGGTACAATACCCACGTTAAGGGCTTGTCTCATGATAGCACATGACTCAACAAGGAGAGGTCCTGTAATAGTGCAGTCATTTTTCTTGCCGGTTGCCATTGTCATCGTTGATCAGATTACCAAACTCCTGGTGGAAAAGACAATTCCAAGTGGTACCGGTATCTCTATCCTGGGAGGGCTGGTGCAAATATCCCGAGTCTACAATCCAGGCTCTGCGTTAGGCATCTTGCCCACGGCAAGAGTCCCGATTATCGTGTCGTGTTTGATTGTGGTAACTTGGATAATAGTTGCAGGGAAAGGCATAGATAAGTGGTTCAGTGAAAGTATCCGGCTAGGCGCAGGGCTGGTCGTGGGTGGAGCAGCAGGAAATTTAATTGACAGAGTCCGACTGGGTTCCGTAATCGACTTTATAGACTTACGCATCTGGCCTGTATTTAATGTAGCAGATATGGCTGTGTGTGTAGGAGCTGCTATCTTGGTTTATAGCTTGGTCACAGGAAACCCTGGGGGGAGGAATAATAAATGAGGCCGATTCTTTTTCAAATTGGGAGGGTACCTATCCTCTCATATGGCTTTTCTCTGGCTCTGGCATTCGTTATGTGCACGCTACTGGGGGTGCGGGAAGCTAAGAGAAGAGACATCGATCCTGACAAAGTCCTTGATCTGGCCCTATACCTATGCATCTCAGGGATAATCGGGGCAAGACTTCTGTTTGTCCTCCTTGATATCCCGACATACTTTACGAATCCAATCGAGATTATCAATCTGCGCGACGGAGGGCTGTCATACCAGGGAGGATTTATCGCCGCGCTCCTTGTAGGAATAGCGTTCTCACGCCGTTCAGGGATTAACGGCTGGGTATTGGCAGATATCATTGCCCCTCTGGTAGCATTAGGCTATTCCATCGTAAGGATTGGATGTCTCCTCAATGGTTGCTGCTTTGGGTTGCCTGCGGATGTACCATGGGCTTTAGCGTGTCGTGCAGGTGACGCCACGTTGAGACATCCGACTCAAATCTACGCGTCTCTTCTGAGTTTTGTAGTCTTCATCATTTTGTATGCTAAGAAGGATCACAGAAAATTCCCTGGATACCTCATGTTTCTCTATGTGGGACTCTACTCGATAACCAGGTTTATCGTAGAAATTTTCAGGGATGTGCCGAGACTTATCGGTCCGTTTTCCTTGGCTCAACTGGCAAGTGTCGTTTTTGTATTCGGCGCGTTTGCTTGTATACGCGTTCTATCGGCTGAAGCAATCGAGGAACAAAGCCCGGCAACACAGCGGTAATAACCATGGAGTTGTCTGGGACTGATACACCGCAAGTCAAGACAATCCATGTAGAGCAATCCGATGAGGGCAAGCGCCTTGATGTTTATCTTTCACGGCAGCTTGCCCTTTCCAGGTCCCGTGCTCAAAAGCTCATTAGCGGCAACCTTGTTCTCGTAAACGGCGAACATGCAAGAGTCAGCAGAAAGGTAAGGGAAGGGGATGTTCTCGCGATTACCATTCCCGCCCCTCGAGAAGAGCAGATCTTGCCTGAGGATATACCCCTGGACATACTCTATGAAGACGATGACATAATTGCAGTCAACAAACCCCGCGGCTTAGTCGTCCATCCTGCTTGTGGCAACAGGTCAGGAACACTGGTAAACGCACTTTTTGCTTACAGTGAAAAGCTATCGACTATAGGCGGAGAAGAGCGCCCTGGGATTATCCATAGACTTGACAAGGATACGTCAGGCGTCATATTAGTTGCCAAGAATAACATAGCTCATATCGCTCTTCAAAGAGACCTCAGACAGCGTTTGGTGGAGAAGATCTATCTTGCGATTGTCCGAGGTGTTCCCAAAGAGAGAAAAGGTCACATCGATAAAGCAGTGGGACGCCACCCGATTAATAGAAAGAGGATGGCTGTGCTCAAAGAGGGGAAGGTCAGACCTGCGCTCACGTATTATGAAATACTGGAGGAGTTCCACAAGTATGCTTTGCTGCGCGTTCAACCGATCACCGGGAGGACTCACCAGATAAGAGTGCACCTAAGTTATATCGGCCATCCGATTATCGGCGATAACGTATACGGTCACAGGCGCGGAGAGTCTTTCGGTATGACAGGTCAGGCTCTGCACGCGTTTTCCCTGGCATTCGCCCACCCGGCCACCGGTAAACAGATGTACGTTGAAGCGCCGATGCCGGAGGACATGTCTTCTGTGTTGATGAAACTGGACAAAGGAGGCACTAGATAAAGTGCTGGATATACTAATTAAAGATGCACGAATTGTAGACGGGACGGGAAATCCGTGGTTCCGGGGGGATATCGGAGTATCCCAAGGATACATAGTTGCTATGGACAGTTGCGTGGACGATGCAGCTCGCATGGTTATTGACGCAGACGAACGCGTGGCAAGCCCGGGCTTCATTGATATTCATTCCCATGATGACCTCAGTCTTCCGCGGGATCCTGGCAATCTCTCCAAACTCTCACAAGGCGTCACAACGGTTGTAGTAGGCAATTGCGGGTTCTCAATGTACCCTGTAGTCCCGGAACACAAGTCTCAATGCTCGGCATTCTTAGCTTCTCTCTCGAAGCACGTCACAGAAGACGATCTCGCACCGTCACTCCATGACTACGCATCATCTCTGAAGAAACAAGGAATTACCACTAATGTAGCGAGCTTAGTAGGTCACGGAGCAATTCGGATAGCTGCAATGGGGTATGAACCGGGGCCTCCTTCCCAAGATCAACTGTCTAAGATGAAGCAGCTTCTCAGAGAAGCTATAGAAGACGGCGCTTTTGGCTTGTCCATTGGCCTCATTTATGCGCCCGGCTCCTTCGCAAGCACAGCTGAACTTACAGAACTTGCGAAGACAGCAGGGGAATGCGGGGGGTTCCTTGCAGCGCACATCCGTACATACGGAACATGTCTTCTTGAGTCTGTCCAGGAACTCTTGGAGATTCTGGAAAATGCGAATATACCGGGGCAAATATCTCACTTGGAAGCGGTAGGGGCAGAGAACTGGGGGAAAGTCCGCCAAGCCCTTGCTCTCATGGAAAACGCGCGGAAATCCGGAATTGACATCACCTGTGATATGTATCCTTACACAATGGCCAGCACCACATTAAGCTCCATTCTTCCTCCCTGGGTACTTGAAGGCGGAATCGACAATCTAGGCGTATTGCTTGCTGACGAAGAAAAACGCAAGAGGATAAGACATGAAACCCTCTACGGCACGTCTGATGAGATGTGGGAATGTAAGGTTCAATTGGTAGGTTGGCAGAACATCATAGTCTCTTCTGTATCCTCTGCCAAGTACAAGGCATATGAGGGAAGGAGCTTTGAGGAGCTGTCAGAGGAACTCAGACAAGACCCGTTCGATATCCTTACTGATATTCTCATAGCGGATCGCGGTAAGACTTTGGGACTCATGTCCGCGTTCGATCCGGAAGACATTATTGCGACGTTTGCCTCACCGCTACATATGGTTGGGTCTGACGGGATATGGACTTCGGACGGGAAGACTCACCCAAGGCAGTACGGAACCTTTAGCAAAGTGCTAAGATACATGGTACGTGACAGAGGAGTTCTCACACTCGAAGAGGCAGTAAGAAAAATGAGCTCTCAGCCGGCAGAACGTGTGGGGATCCTCGATCGAGGAATCCTAAGGCCCGGAATGGCCGGGGACATCGTGGTATTTTCACCTGACGAAGTGGAAGACGTCGCGACATTCGATAACCCGCGTGAATTATCCAAAGGGTTCTCCCACGTTATTGTCAACGGCAAACTTGCTTTTTGCCATGGGGAACTGCAAAAAGAGCGGCCTGGTCGCCTCTTGAGACGCGGTAGGTTTTGTTGGAATTCAGCCCATTGAAGGAAGGCAATGAATATGTCAAAAGAGAAGAAACATAGGGTTGCAATAGTAGGATGCGGAAATGTCGGGAGATTTGCTGCCCATGCTATCTTAGCTTCTAAGGATCTGGAGCTTGTTGGCATGGTAAGAAGGCCTACAAGCCTCCACGCGAATGTCCCGCCGGAGCTCGCAAGTATTCCTGTCGTTTCGTCAATCGAAGGCCTCGACCATGTGGAAGTCGCATGTCTTGCAGTTCCGACCCGCCAAGTTCCTAAGTACGCAGAGGAGATCCTAAATCTGGGTATAAATACAGTGGACAGTTATGATATCCACCACGAACTTGTCCATGTCAAAAAAACACTTGACAGCATAGCGCGACAAAAGGGAAGCGTTGCAGTAATCTCTGCAGGATGGGATCCTGGAACTGATTCGTTGATTCGCGTAATATTGGAAATCATGGCGCCTTTGGGGATTACCACAACAAATTTCGGCCCGGGAATGAGTATGGGGCATACAACTGCGGTAAAAGCCATTCCGGGAGTGAAAGATGCGATAGCCGTAACCTATCCTAAAGGCTCAGGAGTACACCGCCGCATGGTATACGTAGAGCTTGACGAAGGCGCTGATTTTGACATGGTGAGAGAAGCCATAATAACTGACCCTTACTTTAGCCATGACGAGACTGTGGTTATGTCCACGGACAATGTAAGGGACTTAAAAGACCTGGGACACGGCGTCATGATTGAAAGAAAAGGAGTCGCAGGCATATCTTCGAACCAACGGTTTAAGTTTGAAATGAGCATAAACAACCCTGCGGTTACAGGGCAGATTATGGTGGGAGCTGCAAGGGCAAGCCTCAAACAATCTCCAGGGGCTTATACCTTGCCGGAGTTGCCATTAATCGACTTTCTCCACGGAGACAAGGACTCTCTCCTTGCGAGGCTCGTCTGAATTTTGGCTTCTTTGAGTTCTCTTATGAGCCGGCTCTGTTTGAGATGACTAACCCTTATCTGCCTCGAACTAATGAAGGAGTTTAGGCAGGGCATGTATAACATGATTTATCCGTGAAGAAACAGCGGGCATTGCCCCCACCTACTTAAGTAGATCACCATAAGTGATCGCCGGTTCCAGAAAGTGTACGTACCGTAAACCAATGAACTCGTACTTAGGAGGTCCAAGGATATGTGTCGAGTAAGGGCCTGCCTCTGTCCTTGCCCCATCTACGTGCCGATAATACTTGCCTCCATAGTCATCAGCCTAATGTTGCCCACTCCTCCGGTCTTAGCAAATTTTGACATAATCACATTTTGTGCAAACCACGAAACATCCGATCTTCTCTTGTTAGGTGACGATGAGCTATTGGACACAATCTCGAAAAAGGCCTTTGACTACTTCTGGCATGAAGCAAACCCGTATAATGGCCTTATTCCGTTCTCCGGCGCAAAAGGTTCACCTTGCAGCATAAAAGTGGTAGGCTTAGGACTCAGTGCAATACCTGTAGGAATTGAAAGGGGATGGATAAGCAGGGAAGAGGGGTATGAAAGAGCCTTTACGACTTTAAGCACGTTCAGCTCAGATAGAATTCAGCGAGAGAATGGATTTTTCTATCAATTGCTTGATATGGATGAAGGCACAAGATTTGAAATGAGCAGGGTATCTTCGATGGATACATGCATCCTCGTGGCAGGCGCCCTGTTCATAGGTGAGTTCTTCTCTGAAACCGTAGTCCAAGACCTGGCATATGACCTTTACTCTAATGTGAATTGGCAATGGATGATGAACGAAGGTGAAACACTCGCGAAGCATTGGGCACCTGAGTCCGGTTTCTCGAAAGAACGTTGGGACTCCTTCGATGAAAGCCTGTTAATGTATGTTCTTGCAATGGGTTCTCCCACATACCCGCTTCCTGCGTCCACATGGCATGAAATTCAAAGGCCTGTCCGGGAAAACTACATCTTTACGCGCGAGGAGAGCCTCGCTTCTTATATTTTGCCCCATATGTGGCTGGATCTCAGAGGGAAGCAAGATTTCTACGCCAACTACTGGAACAATGTAGCGTTTGCCGCAAGATACAACCGAATTTTCTCTATGCTTATGCAGAATGAATCAAAAGCGAAAACTAAAGATACCTGGGGGATAAGCGAATGTCAAGGCCCAACAGGATATCGATTATACGGAGCTTCAGCCGCCAATTACGACGGAACGTTCGCGCCATATGCGGCTATCGGGTGCATCGCCTTTTCACCTTCCACTTCCATGCGGGCAATCAGAAGAACGCTTCAGGAACACGGTGACCGCATATGGGGAAGGTACGGCTTCACTTCAGGCTTCAGCGCGGACAGATCCTGGTGGTCTGTGACATATCATGGGGTTGACCAGGGAATTACCTTGCTCATGATAGAAAACTACCGTACAGGCCTTATATGGAAACACATAGCCGGCATCCCACCGGTTCAATCAGGGTTGTGCCACGCGCAATTCTCAGAAAGCGAGATTTCTGACGCAGTGACCCCGGTCTACCTTGCAGAAGTGGAAGGCAAGCACTATTCTTGGCACCTTTGATCACTTATTGAATAGATGCCAACATTTCGGCATGCGCCCAACTTTCAGCATCATGTGTTCGCCTGTCGTTTGCTTTTAAATTTTACATGTCACCGTATCACACTAGCATAAGGACTACATCTGTCACAAGCCGGACTAACTAATTGTCCGTGCTATGGTGGCATGGAACTTGCATTAACCTATACATAAGGTTCTAAACCGGCGGGAGGGCTTAATATGAAAGGATGCAAATACGGGTCACACAGGGTTCTGGAGCCAAAAGGCACGCTGCCTCAAGCCTCATGGCGTATTGACAACACGATGGAGCTTTATGACAATGAAATCCTCGTAGATGTCGACACATTAAATATTGATGCTGCAAGTTTTACACAGATCAAGAAGGAAGCCAAAGGCGACAACGCCGAGATCGCAAGGATCATGAAAGGCATTGTGGATTCGCGAGGCAAACATCATAACCCTGTGACAGGATCCGGAGGAATGTTCATCGGCACAGTCGAAGCAATCGGGCTTGATATTGCAAATATCCATATTAAACCGGGTGATAGAATAGCAAGCCTGGTCTCGCTTACCCTCACTCCCCTCGTAATCGACGAGATTCTTGAGGTCCGGCAAGATCAAGATCAAGTAAGTATTAAGGGGCAAGCAATTCTATTTGAAAGCGGGATTTATGCCAAGCTGCCTTCTGACATGCATCCTGCCCTCGCCCTTGCTGTACTCGACGTGGCAGGAGCACCTGCGCAAACTGCAAGACTTGTCAAACCCGGCGATACTGTATTGGTTATTGGGGCAGGCGGGAAGTCAGGGCTTCTATGTCTTTATGAAGCTAAGAAAAGGGCGGGAGTCACAGGCAAAGTCCTGGGGATGGGACACAGCAAAGCAAGTCATGACCGCATAGTTCAATCAGGACTTGCAGACCATGTTTTTTCTTTGGATGCCACAAAACCCCTGGAAGTCTATGAAAAAGTAAGTGAACTCACTTCAGGAAGCTTGGCTGATGTGACTATTAACTGCGTTAATATCCCCGGAACTGAAATGGCTTCAATAATGGCTACAAGGGACGAGGGAACTGTCTATTTCTTTAGCATGGCTACGAGCTTCACATCTTGTGCCCTTGGCGCAGAAGGCATCGGGAAAGATGTGAACATGATTATCGGCAATGGCTATACCAAAGGCCATGCTGAAATCGCACTCTCTGTACTTAGGGAAAGTGCTGTACTCATGGAGATGTTTGTTGAGAGGTGGGCAATGTCGTAACTCAAAAAAGGAGATGACATTGATATGAGACATTTCCGAGAAATCCCCCTCTTTGAGAAAGTCAGTGACAACGACTGGAATGATTGGCACTGGCAAGTGCAAAACAGGGTAAGAGATGTTAAGACCCTAAAAGAGGCTCTTAATCTGACTGTCGATGAGGAAGAAGGTATAAGACAATGTCTTACCAGATTCCGTATGGCGATTACCCCATACTACATGAGCTTGATGTCTCCCGATGATCCAAAATGCCCAATCAGAAGGCAAGGAGTCCCTACGGCAAAAGAGCTGATAACAACACCTGCCGATATGATCGACCCCTTGGCTGAAGATGAGGATTCGCCTGTTCGGTACATCACACATAGGTACCCGGACAGAGTGCTCTTTCTCGTGACCAACTTCTGCTCCATGTACTGCCGTCACTGCACCAGAAGAAGGCTGGCAGGACATGAGGATGAACCTGTAACGCGAGATGACATAGACAGGGCAATCTGTTATATCCGGCAGACCAAGGCTGTCAGGGATGTGCTTGTATCAGGCGGGGATCCGTTCATCCTCGAAGACCATGTCCTCGAATACATCTTAAGTGAGCTTAGAGCCATTGAACATGTGGAGATCATCCGTATCGGAACCAGAACCCCGGTTGTGCTTCCTCAGAGGATAACACCTGGTCTTTGCTCTATGCTGAAGAAATATCATCCCTTATGGATAAACACCCATTTCAACCACCCAAATGAGATTACGGATGAATCGAGGCGTGCATGCGAACTCCTGGCAGACGCAGGAATTCCCCTTGGCAACCAGTCTGTGTTGCTTCGAGGAATCAACGACTGTCCGCTAATTATGAAGAAACTTGTCCAGGGCCTTCTCGAAATCAGAGTACGGCCTTATTACATATACCAGTGTGACTTGTCCATAGGACTTGCGTCTTTTAGAACTCCGGTGTCCAAAGGCATAGAGATTATCGAGCATCTCAGAGGGCACACTTCAGGCCTGGCAGTCCCTACTTTTGTCGTAGATGCGCCGGGAGGCGGAGGAAAGATCCCGGTAGGCCCTGCATACCTCATTTCTCAAAGCCATAACAAAATCGCGCTCAGGAATTACGAGGGGGTTATCAGCGTCTATCAAGAGCCTGAAGACTACAAAAGTGAATGGTGTGGCAGCTGCACGATATGTGACGGCGGAGAAGAGAAGTCCATAGGTGTCGCATCTCTTCTCTGTGGGGAGGCTATAAGTCTTGAACCCAAGTGTCTCCAGAGAAAAGACCGCGGTCATACCAACCCGCGATGATACAGTAAGACTTTTGGATATAGCGATTTCTTCCGGAGCCGAAAACATTGCGGTAGTAGGCCTTGCGAAGAATTCAGGGAAAACCGTTGCTCTAAATGCCATAATCAAACAAGCGCAAGCTTTGAAAATCCGCATAGGAGTCGCATCGTCAGGTCGTGACGGAGAGAAGCTGGATGCTGTGACACGCCTTCCAAAGCCCAGAATTACGCTGCAAAAAGGGGCGCTCGTCGCAACAACGGAACGACTTGCCATGAACTCATCTGCGTCTTTAGAGCCTCTCATAAAGACTAAACATGCAACCGTTTTGGGAAGGCTTATCATCTACAGAGTCAGCTCTCCCGGCAGCGTAGAAGTCGCCAGCGGTAACAAAGCCAGTGTGGTCAAGAATGTCACAGAGCTCATGCGCCACCTCGGAGCGGAGCTTATTCTCATTGACGGCGCTGCAGGGAGAAAATTCTCGTCCGCTCCGTCCCTGGCAGACACTACAATTCTCTCGACAGGGGCAGTTGTCGCGCCTACAGTGGAAGGGGTAATTTCACGAACAGCCCATGTAGTTGAAATTCTTACCACGGAAGAGTGGTCGGATCCGAGCAGGCAAACCTTTGACCCGGAAGCGTTGACAAATCAAGACGTAGTAATAATCTCATGGGCTGCCATGGGTAAACAGCCAAAAAGTGTCAAAGTTGAAAGCGTGCTTGTTTCCGCTGCTGAGATTGTCCGGCAATTGCCCGGACCCGGTGGTACAATTGTTTTGGGCGGGGCTCTCCCGGGAAACCTTTTGAGGGATTTGATAACCTGTAGAGTGGCCCGCGGTTCCACAGTCGTGGTCCATGACGCTACACGTATTCTTGCGAGACATCGGGATATTTCTCTCTTTAAATCCGGAGGCGGAAGAATCAAAGTCCTCCAAAAGATACGCCTCGCAGCGATAACAACAAACCCTGTTTCACCTGACGGCAGGATGTTTGATGCAGAAACCCTGCTTACTGCCATAGCCAGAACAGTCAGGCCTATTCCTGTTATTGATGTAATTGCCGGCAAAACCCGTAATCTGCCCACATATCACGAAAAAGCAAGAGACGAAACAGATGGGGACGGTGTTGCATGATGAGACTTGATATAGACATGACCCTTGTTGATCGGGCCAGATGTGCTGCAAAACGGATTGCCGACGGTATTCAGCCGATAATAGATGCATATACCACGACCTCCATTGAGAGATGCGTCCTCAGGTTACTGGGTGTAAACGGTGTTGACGAAAATGACGTGCCTTTGCCTAACATTATTGTTGATCAGGCTCTGGCTGCGGGATTACTGGAGGACGGTATCGCATATTGGCTGGGTTCAGCCATGCTTCATGAAGGAGTTTCTTTGCCGGAAATTACAGCAAAGTTGTCGTCAGAGAAGGTCAGTCTTGACGAGGTTCACCCTTTTGACCACGAAACTGTAAGACGCGCAATTTGGCATGAGGCAACTCGCGTATGTTCTTACATCAAAGGACGAAGGCTCGAACGGGAGCGTCTGATTACAGGAGTCAATTCCAGCGTTCCCCCGTACCTTTATGTAATAGTCGCCACCGGAAATATCTATGAAGATGTAATCCAAGCAAAAGCAGCGGCAAAATGCGGAGCAGATATAATTGCAGTTATACGAAGCACGGGCCAAAGCCTTCTGGACTACGTGCCGTACGGCCCCACAACCGAAGGATTCGGGGGAACCTACGCAACCCAGGCTAACTTCAGAATAATGCGAGAGGCATTGGATGAGGTAAGCAGGGAATGCGGACGATACATACGTCTTGTCAATTACTGCTCAGGATTGTGCATGCCTGAAATTGCAGCCATGGGCGCCTTAGAGCGCCTTGACATGATGCTTAACGACGCAATGTACGGCATATTGTTCCGAAACATAAACATGCAACGCACCTTCATCGACCAGCATTTCTCCAGGATGATCAATGCATATGCAGGTGTTGTAATCAATACCGGAGAAGATAATTACCTGACTACTGCTGACGCATATGAGGAAGCCCATACTGTGCTGGCTTCTCAAGTCATAAATGAAGCCTTGGCGCAACGCTCAGGATTACGGGCGGAGCAGATCGGTTTAGGCCATGCTTATGAAATGAATCCTCACATGCAAGATGGGTTCTTATATGAGCTTGCTCAAGCTGAAATGGCAAGGACCATTTTCCCGGAGGCGCCGCTTAAGTACATGCCTCCCACCAAACATATGACAGGCAATATATTCAAGGGACACCTCATGGACGCAATGTTTAACCTTGCAGGAGTCATCTCAGGCCAGACCATCCAACTTCTGGGGATCTTGACTGAGCATGTACACACTCCGCATCTGCAAGACAGGTATCTGGCAATAGAAAACGCCAAGTACATAATGAATAACGCAAGACACTTACGGGAGGAAATCACGTATAGAAAAGGCGGAATTATGGAGAAGAGAGCAAATGAAGTCTTGGCAAAGGCCACTTCCATGTTGGAGCAGGTGGCTGAGATCAGCCTGATGTCCGCTATTGAAGAAGGAATGTTCGCGTCCGTCAAGCGAGAGCGCACAGGGGGCAGGGGACTGGACGGCGTGATAAGAAAGAGTGAAAGATACTACAACCCGTTCCCTGAGATATTCATGAAGGAACTCACATCTTCCGATTTCCAACCGGTGCTTTGGGGTGACGAGGTAAAGGGATAGGGAGGAGGACCCAGGTAATGGACGTCAATATGACAAGGATCAGGCCATACGGAGATACGCTTGATGATGGATACATGCAGCTTTCCTTCACGCTTCCGGTTCCGCTGTGCGCTGAAGCAAGAAAAGCAGCTGAGATCCTCGCAGAAAAGATGGGATTGGAAGATGTTAAAGTAGTATACGCCCATAGCATAGCTGACAGCTTCTCCTTCTTTGTGGTATACGGCAGATGTATCCATTCCGTAGACATGACAGCGATTGAGATCCCCAAAGTGGATGCAGACTTCATGTCATATGAGGAAATCAATAAGTTCATTGAAAACCGTATAGGCAGAAGAATCGTGGTTGTCGCCGCTTGCACAGGAACTGATGCCCATACAGTTGGAATTGACGCCATCATTAACATGAAGGGGTATCGAGGTGAGTACGGTCTTGAGCGTTACCCATGGTTTACCGCGTATAACCTAGGAAGCCAAGTGCCTAATGAAGACCTCTTGGCAAAGGCTATTCAAGTGAATGCAGACGCAATTCTCGTATCCCAAGTAGTAACCCAGAAGAACATCCATATAGACAATCTGACTCATCTGGCGGAGCTGGTGGAAGCAGAAGGCATTCGCGACAGGGTCTTGCTTATTATGGGCGGTCCCAGAATATCTCATGAGCTTGCCATCGAACTGGGTTATGACGCCGGGTTCGGACCAGGCACCTTGCCTTCACATGTAGGTTCCTTTATTGCGCAAGCCTTGGCGCAATCTATAAGAAATCGGCGAGAGCAAGCAAGGGAGGTGTATCCGTGTCAAACGAATCCTTAATAAGAGTCAGAATGAGTGAAAAGGACGCACATTACGGAGGGGGAATTGTGGACGGAGCGAAGCTCCTTGAACTCCTCGGTGATGTAGCAACTGAGCTTCTCATAAGGCATGACGGTGATGAAGGCCTGTTTAGGGCATATGATAACGTGGAGTTCCTGGCTCCGGTCTATGCAGGTGATTTCCTGGAAGCTAAAGGGACAATTACGAAAGTCGGGACCACTTCACGGAAGATGGAATTCACGGTTCATAAGGTTATCTCATCTACATCACCCGGCTCTTCCAGCGCGAAAGTGTTAGATGAGCCTCAACTTGCGCTAAGAGCCAGTGGCACTTGTGTGGTGCCGAAAGATAGGCAGTCTAAGAAGAAAGGGGGATAAGCGTGGACAAACTGATAATTACAGCGGCGCTGACCGGGGCAGAGACCACGAGGGAACATAATCCGAACCTTCCCATAACTCCTGAAGAGATAGCCCAAGCAGCCCTTGAAGCGAGAAATGCAGGTGCATCCATAGTCCATGTTCATGTTAGGGACAAGGAAGGCAACCCTACACAGGACATGGACATCTTTCGAAAGGCTTGTGACCTGATCCGTGAGATGAGCGATGTGATAGTGCAAATTTCCACCGGAGGGGCAGTAGGGACAGCGCCTGAAGAGAGACTCCTTCCTCTTGATCTTTTGCCTGAAATGGCAACTCTTACATGTGGCACCGTGAACTTCGGAGACGACGTTTTTGAAAACCCTCAGCCGCTCATAGAGAAACTCGCAGCAAGAATGATGGAGCTAGGCGTCAAGCCTGAGCTGGAGATATTTGACCTTGGGCACGTGGCAAATGCAATGCGCCTTGTAAAAAAGGGTCTCATTGAACCTCCGTTCTATTTCGACTTTGTTATGGGGGTTCCAGGAGGAATGCCGGGGACAGTTCATAATCTTATACATATGACACGTGAGATACCTCATGATGCCATCTGGCAAGTGGCAGGAATCGGACGTTTCGAGCTTCAACTCGGCGCAATTGCAATTGCGGCCGGAGGGCATGTGAGAGTAGGCTTCGAAGACAATATTTACTATTCCAGGGGCGTGTTGGCGGAGAGCAATGCGCAGCTTGTAGCAAGGATTGCACGCATTGCGGGGGAAGCAGGGAGGGAAGTGGCGACTCCTGATGAAGCCAGAGAAATCTTGGGAATCAAGAAGGCGTGATCGCTTAGACCCTGAAAGCGCAAGCTGGGAAGGTTGTAGAAGGCCGGTTCTTTTTGAGACGCACACTCAGTTTGCCCGCAAGGCGCACACTATAGATGAAACGCAGTAAGCCCTGATACCAAAGGGCAACTGCGCTTGGAGTTATCAGAATATTATTACCAACTACCGTGTATTCAGACGCTTACGGCCGGGCATGATGCTATGAATCACCGAGGAGGTGTGTAGTTTGAGCAAGGTGAAGACCATCCGGGAAGCGATGGAATTTGTTAAGGACGGAATGACCGTAATGCTACCTGGATTTCTCGGTGTTGGGACACCAAAGGCGCTTATTGATGCCATTTGTGAGAGAGAAGTAGGAAACCTTACAGTCATCTACAATGACGGGGCGTTCCCCGGAGTAGGGATTGGAAAACTTGTCCGATGTGGCTTGGTGCGCAAAATGATATCTACGCACACAGGGACGAATCCGGAGTTGGTCAAGGCTGTAGCTGATGGGAAAATCGAAATGGAGTTGCTGCCCCAGGGCACTCTCGTAGAAAGGATCAGAGCAGCCGGCGCTGGGCTCGGAGGAATCCTGACACCCACAGGAGTAGGAACCGGTGTCGAAAAGGGTAAGACTGTCATGGAACTGGACGGCTCTACATATCTGTTAGAGCTTCCGCTTCGTGCGGACATAGCCCTCTTGTATGCGTTCAAAGGAGATACCCAAGGTAATCTTGTATACAGAAGAACCGCTCGGAACTTCAACCCTATCATGGCCACAGCGGCTGACTTTGTTATTGCAGAAGTCGACCATCTGGTTGGGGCAGGGGAGATTGACCCTGAGCACGTCGTGACCCCTGGAATCTTTGTGGATGTTGTTGTCAGGGGGTGTAGTTGATGACTGTACCAAGCTCGCCTAAAGACCTGATAGCTTGGCGCGTAGCCAAAGAACTTAACTGCGGGGAAATAGTCAATCTCGGAATAGGGATTCCTACTCTTGTGAGCAACTACATAAGTCCTGAAATGAATATTACGTTCCAGTCAGAAAACGGTTTTGTAGGAATGGGAGCATTGGCCAAGCCGGGCGAGGAAATCCCGGACCTGACAAATGCAGGTGGTCAATGGGTCACCCTGATGCCGGGGGCAGCTTTCTTTGATACTGCCATGTCATTTATCATAATTCGGGGAGGCCATATAGACGTCACTGTCCTAGGCGCACTTGAAGTAGATGAAAGAGGTTACTTGGCGAATTATTGGATCCCGGGGAGGGGAGGACCCGGCATAGGCGGGGGAATGGACCTGGTAGTCGGCGCAAAGCGGGTTATCGTCGCCATGGAACATACGAGAAAGGACGGAAAACCCAAGATTGTGCCCAGGTGCTCATTGCCTATTACAGCTAAACGTATGGTAGATCT
>JAAYRV010000122.1 GCA_012518595.1 Bacillota bacterium | reverse complement strand
ATGAGGTAATCGGCAGACTGAATGCGAATGTAGTGCCGAGGCCTGCCTCGCTTTCCGCCCAGATTGACCCCTTATGAGCAGTTATGATTCCCTTTGCGATAGCAAGGCCTAATCCGGTGCCGCCTGTGGCCCGGTCACGGGCTCTGTCAGTCCTATAGAAACGGTCGAAGACATGGGGCAAGTCTTCTTTTGCGATGCCCGGTCCTGAGTCTGTTACAGACACTACGATGTTGTTATCCAGGCAGGATGCTGAGACGGAGATCCTTCCACCGTCCGGAGTGTGGTGGACTGCGTTTGCCAGCAAGTTTACGAGGACTTGAGCTATGCGATCCGGGTCTGCCTGAATTTTAGGAAGGACCCTTTGTATGTTCATCTCCAAGTGGATCCCTCGTGCATCAGTTTCTGCGGCGAAAACTGAGGTAACGCGTGTTATTACCTCTTCGAGGCCGGTAGGCTGTAGGCTGAGGGGAAATGCCCCGGATTCCATTTGTCCGAGATTGAGCAGATCCTCGACAATCCTGGACAACCTCAGGACTTCGTCATGGAGAGAGACTGTTATCTCTTGAGTGGGTTCTATAATACCCTCTTGTATAGATTCAAGATTGCCGCGAAGCACCGATAAAGGGGTTCGCAATTCGTGGGCTACATCAGCTACGAGCTTATGGCGGGCCTCTTCATTGGTCTTGAGGCTCTCCTTCATGAAGTTGAAGGCATGAGCTACTTCTTCCATCTCATCACCGGTTGGAACCCGGAGTTCGACGTCGAAGTCGCCTGACGCTATTTGACGGGCTGCTACCGCCAGTTTGCTAAGGGGTTGAGACAGATGACGAGAGAAGATAAATGCTAATCCTATCCCGATTAGCGCGACAATAGCCCCTCCGATTGCAGAAGCCATGGTCATACGGCGTAGAAACGCTGCTTCCAGAGTCATGAGTCCTCGCTGAAACGCGGTTACTATCGCGACTGAACCTACGACTTCTCCGTCAACTGTAATAGGCAGCTTAAAAGGGGTAGTCTTCTCGTTGAGAAAGAGTCCGATGTCTGTCCCATCGGAATCAGCTATGATTCTGCCTGTCTTATCTGCCAGGATGATTCTTTCAGGTCCGGCTGTTGCAGGAGGCATCATAAGGTGTCTGGGCGACCCTCTCCCTCGCACGAATTGGGTAGCTCTTATCAGAGCGCTGACACCGTCCCATGAACCTCGCTCAGTATAATAAGCAGCAAGCAACCTTTGCCATTGCGTCGTTCGAGCCTCTGTGTTGCTGCGCACATACCAATCAAATAGTGAGCGCGTGGTGAAACTCCAAAGGATGGCTGTTACTACAGAAGTTAACACAGCGATGGACAGGAACGCTATGAGAAGTTTCCGCCTAATTGTCACAGCTGCCATACCGCCTCTCTTACGGTCTTGTGCCTCTCTTGTGGCCTTCTATGTAGGTAAGGCGCTCTTTCCAAGTCCATCCACTTCTGCCAGGCGAGAGTCGTTGCCCATATTCAGGGGAGGACTTCTAAGGAACCAGTTTATACCCAACGCCGTAGACCGTCTGAAGGCGCTTAGGATTAGCAGGATCATCCTCAATCTTCTTGCGTAGATTGCTGACATGTGTATCAATGGATCTTTCGTATCCTACATAAGCTTCTCCCAGGGATGCGTTGACCAGTTGAAGGCGGCTGGCTACTCGTCCCGGCCTTTCCGCAAGGAACAGCAGGATGGAGAACTCGGTGGGTGTCAGAGCTACTTCACGGCCCGATACTGTCACTTGATGGCCTTCTACATCCACTGCTATGTCTCCGACTTTTAAGACATCTCTTTGGTCTTCTACTCCTTTACCCACGCGCCTGAGGACTGCCTTGACCCGCGCGGCCAGTTCTCTTAGGCTGAACGGTTTTGTCACGTAGTCATCAGCTCCGAGTTCCAATCCGAGGACTCTGTCAATTTCGTCTGACTTCGCTGTCAGCATAATCACAGGCACATTACTGTCTTTGCGGAGTTCCTTGCAAACGTCGAATCCGCTCTTGCCCGGGAGCATCAGGTCCAAAATAATAAGATCAGGGTTTATCCTCTGAAACATGTCAATCGCGGAAAGCCCGTCTTCCGCCCAGAATACCTCGTACCCCTGGGCTTCCAAATAATCCTTAATGACGTTTCCGATTGCCTCTTCGTCGTCGATTACGAGGATTCTTACGCTTTCCATGAAGGATCCACCTCTGATTTCTTATTTGCGTACATCATGTGGTGTATGCGCATATTCCCGTTGCTTGCCCTTATTTTCGCTTATACCAAGAAAACTTGCAAGGGAAGGTTATACAGCCTTCCCTTGCGTGGGAATCGTGAAGTGTCAAGAGTCCTGAATGCCACGGCTTACTGCATTTCTTAAGATGCATGCCTCCGAAAATGCATACTTCTTGGGATGCGTATTTCTCATGGTGCAGTAGTTCAGGTAGTTCCGGTGTTAATCCGCCGGTTCCTGAGTTTGTCCGCAAAAGGGACAGGTTTGCCCGCAGAAGGGACAAACTCCCTGGCCCTGGCCTTGGTTCTGTCCAGGCCCTTGTCCTTTTCCGAGTCCTTTTCCGAACCCGAGACCTTGCCTCAGGCCAACTCTCCGTCCTGCCTGGAATCCCTGGGAAAAGCCCTTCATAGAGCCATCCTTGCCGTCTGCGGCCCGGCCACGAACTGCATGCATACGGGACATGTTTTTGCGACCGATGTTCTGACCGATATTCGGTCTGGTTTCGGGTGGGCCGACTTCTCGGCGGCTGAGCGCAACTTTGAGATTCTCTTCCATTTTGGAGATTACTGTCGCTGCTTGTTCAGATGTGAGCCTTCCTTGAGCGACCTGGGTGTCCAGGAACGCCTTCCGCTCTTTTATGAGAGCGTCAACGAGTTCACTTTCACTGATGCCATTCTCTGCAGCGATTTCCAGGAAGGACTTGCCCTCATGCCTGGCAGCGATCACGTCTTCAACTTTCATGTTGACGATCGACGCGATCTTGGCTACCATCGGTGCTACCGACGGTGTGTGCTGTCCTGGGCCAAACGGCTTTGAAGTCGGGGGGATGATTTCCACAGTAGCCTGCGGGGCTTCCTGTACACCTGTTTGCGAAGGTTCCTGGACACTGCTTTGCGAGCTTCCTTGGACAGCGGATTGCAAAGTCGCTTCGGTAGCAGCTTGCGGAGTTCCTTCCGCGAAAGTGAGACCTACTGCAGATATTATTACTAATAGGGCAGTTAGGGCGGTGATTATCGTTGTGATACCGGCAGTACGAATTCTCGATGTGACTTTCATGAGTATGTTCGCCTCCTTTCAAAACCTATTATAGCTCGGGATTTTCAAGTTTTAGCCTGGAAAATGTTAAGATATTATTAAGATCTGTGAGTCGGTGTTCGGGATTATGAGGTGCAATGCTCAGGATCTCGGAGACAATGCGCGAGATCTTAAGAGCGTCATAGGAATCTGGTAAGCACTGGTTGGGACCTTGTACATACTGCTTATGACCTCGTGGGCACCGTTTAGGATATCGTAGGCATTGCTTCGGATATTGTAGACACTGCTTAGGATCTTCTAGGCGCTGTTTGG
The DNA here is from genome assembly GCA_012518595.1 of Bacillota bacterium. GTDB lineage: Bacteria > Bacillota > SHA-98 > UBA4971 > UBA4971 > UBA4971. Next base: position 5,253 of record JAAYRV010000122.1, on the reverse strand, counting down.
GATGTTGTAGGTACCGCGTAGAATTTCGTAGGAAACGTTTAGGACATTTTCTTTAAGGAGCTTGGGAAGGATAATGAAGTAGCGGTGTCTAAAGGATCTAAACCTATTGTTTGCCAATGTTGATGTTTGGGGGGAAAGACAATGACTCATACGGGTGATATTGTTATGAGCAAAGACACTGTCGGTATCCCTGGTCATGTTTTTAGGGAGTATGACATACGCGGAGTAGTGGATAAGGATCTGACGCGGGAATTCGTCTACATGCTTGGAAGGGCTCTTGGACGCCTTTATGCACGTGAGAATGTATGCGCTGTTGCCGTGGGAAGAGATGCAAGAGCCAGTTCTCCCGGATTCCGCGATGAAATCGTCCGCGGGCTTACAAAAAGCGGAATTGATGTCTATGATATTGGGCTTGTCCCTACTCCTGTCCTTTACTATGCCTTATTCAACCTTGATATAGGCGGAGGCGTGATGATTACAGGGAGCCACAACCCTCCAAATGAGAACGGTTTTAAAATATGCCTTGGCAAGTCCACAATTTACGGACGGGCAATTCAGGAGATTAGAGACATAATGGTAAATGAGGATTTCATCTCTGGGAGGGAGGGCTCTTACTCTTCGGTGCTCCTGAATGAGGAATATGTCGATGAAATTTGCGAAGATCTTCGTATCAAGCCGGAGGGACGCAAGATAAAGGCAGTTGTGGATGCAGGCAACGGAACAGGCAACATTGTCGGGCCTGATCTTTATAGATGCATGGGTCACGATATCATCGAATTGTATTCAGAGCCTGATCCCGCTTTTCCTCATCATCATCCTGATCCGACGGTTCCTGAGAATCTTAGAGACCTTATGGAGAAAATGTCAGAAACAGGCGCAGAAGTGGGCATAGCTTTTGACGGGGATGGGGACAGGATCGGCGTGGTAACCGGAGGAGGCGATATTCTCTGGGGTGATCAACTCCTTATCATTTTTGCCAGAGATATTATTCCGAGGCAGCCTGGGGCAAAGATTATCGGCGAGGTGAAGTGTTCAGAGGCTTTGTTCGAAGAGGTTGAGAAGGCAGGCGGTACGCCTATCATGTGGAGAGTGGGTCATTCTCTCATCAAAGCTAAACTCAAAGAGGAAGATGCTGTGCTTGCAGGTGAAATGAGCGGGCATCTGTTCTTTGCCGACAGGTATTATGGATACGATGATGCTATATATGCAGGCGCGAGACTCTTGGAACTGCTATCCCGTTCGGAGATGACTTTTCAAGAAATAGCCGAGACTCTTCCGAAGATGTATAACACCCCTGAGATTAGGCTGGAGTGCCCTGAGGATTTGAAGCAGGCTGTAGTGGAGCGAGTAGCAGCCGACTTCTCAAAGGATTTTCATGTTTACCGAATTGACGGGGTAAGAGTCAAGTTTCCGAATGGGTGGGGCCTTGTGAGAGCTTCAAATACCCAGCCTGTGCTTGTTCTCCGGTTTGAAGCTGCGAGTCCCGAGCATCTCGATGAAATATCGACCGGAGTTCGGGCAAAAGTGCAGGAAGCTCTTGATGAAATGTCAGCGATGCCTGGCAACTCTAGGCCTGGAGGTCTTTAGCCTTGGAGAACTTCAGTTGTGGAGGTCTTTAGTTTTGAAAAGCCATAGTTGAGGAAGTGGCTGGTTTTCGACCGCCAGGCGCGTATATTAGGTGGCTTATGGAAGTAATTAGCAGAAGCCCTACAAGTCGAGCTAATTGACAAATGCATGAGAGAGGACAAAAGGACGCAAGAAACATGAAAAGCAGAGCAAAACAGTTTTGGGACTACGCATGTAAGGCATACTACCTCGGGACACCTTGGCACACCTTGGGACTGGCTCTCCAGGTGAGCCACTCGATCGTATGGAAGCCATCGAATCAGTCCGATTGGCTCACTGGGTGAGCCAATCGACCAGACGGAAGCCCTCAGATCCTCCTGAATGGCTTACTGGGTAAGCCAATCAACCACCGGTAAGCCGTCGGATCCTCCTGATTGGCTTACTGGGTAAGCCAATTGACAGTCGGAAGGACCTCAGACCCGCTTGACTGGCTCACTGGGTGAGCCAATTGCCCACTGGATGGTCCGTAAATCAATTGGACTGGCTCTTCTGCGGAGCCATGTTCTCTAAGTAAGGTCCCATTAGTTTCCCGGCGGATTTGAGCTGCCAGCCTAAAGGCTCTTGATGCTGTCAGTTCCTTGGAAAACGTCTCCGCTGTGTCCATAAGAGCATCTAGTGGGTAGATCTAGCCGGGACTATACATGGGAACCGTGACCTGTCGATTACTTATGAGCTTCTACTTAGGACCCCCTATAAGGGGGCTCTATATGGTCTTTCATAGATGGGCAAGACTTCGATCTTATTTGGCAGCTACAAGTAGGGTACCAGTTGGAACGAATACCCACAATACATTCAGCATGACATTATCACAGAACAACCACAACTCGCCTATGACTCCCTGTCCTATGACTCGCCTATGACTCCCTTGACATCTGCAACATGATGATATAAACTGCACACTATGATAGTGTTTCTATATAGAACTACGTTATCCTAATACAAACTACCAGAGGACTATTACTTGCTTTGCCTCTCTGCGAGGCAAGCATACATCGATCCTCGTTTTCAGTCGAGAGAGATTGCCATCTACTAGCAAGAAGTCATGGTAAGACAGTTGCAAGCTACCGGAAGACTATTGCTTGCTTTGCCTCTTTGCAGGGCAAGCTTGCATCGATTCTTTCTGCGAGACGAGGGCAATTACTATCAACTGGGGGATTATGGCAAGACAGTTGCTGGCTAACATAAGACTACCATAGACTACCATCTGCTTTGCCTTTCCGCGGGCAAGCTCGCGTGTATTCTTGCTTTCAGTCGAGGGTAATTTCTGTCGACTGGAAGACTACTATGATAAGGCAGTGAATGAAATGGGTCCTACGAAGCCGCTATTGGATCTTGGTTTTACTGAGTACGAAGCAAAGACATATTTCACCCTACTAAAGGTAAATCCCGCTACCGGATACCAGATCAGTAAAGAAGCGGGTATACCTAGGTCTATGGTGTATGAAGCCCTCGGGCGTCTGTTAAACCGCGGCGCAATTCTCGCTTTGCCACAGGGGGATACTACACGGTACGCGCCTGTCCCGGTTAACGCTTTGCTTGACAGTCTAAGGCATACCTATGAAGACGCGTTGGACAGAGCCCTTGAAAGCCTGTCCAAATACGAGAAGCCCGTGCCTTCAGAGCAGGTATGGAATATTGAAGGAAGAGAGGCAATACTCAGTTGCGCACGGGAGTTGATCCGCGACTCAAAAGATGAGGTGGCTTTATCAGTAAGTGATGAGACACTGCTTGCGCTCCTACCGGAGCTTCGAACAGCTCATGACAGGGGAGTACGCATTCGTATTCTGATTTGCGGAGAGGCGGAGATTGAATTTGGGCAGGTCGTGAGGCATCCACAAGCTGAAAGCGCGCTTCAGCAGATTGAGGATAACATCGTCGTAGTAGCTGACGGGGCTCATGCGCTTGTGGGAGGCGTTGGAAGCGACGATACTGCGGTATGGACCGGAAATCGTCATTTGGTCTTTATCTCAATGCAGTATATATGGCAGGAGATGTTCACACAGAAAGTATCGGAAAGGCTTGGTAAGGACTTGATTTGTGAATTAACGCCTGAAGAAAGGAAGGCAATATTCGGGCGTTGAGTTCGTGAAGTCAGGAAGGCTATATTCAGGCGCTGAGTTCGTGAAATCAGGCAGGCAAAATTCAGGCGTTGAGTTCGCGAAATCAGGCAGGCCATATTCGGTTCATAAGTTAGGCGCTGATCTATGTGACAGCCAAGTCGGTTTCCAATGCCGAAGTTCGCGTCCACTGCTGGATTCGGCTTCGAGCAGAGTTTGACCGAACGCGCCTAAGTCAGAGAAGAGGTCAACCTCGCCAAAAGCGAGGCTGCAGCAATAGCTGTATGGAACGGCGGGAATGACTGTCTACCGGATTAAAGGAGAGAAAGGCGTATGTCAGTTGAAGGTTATCAGGCATATTCAGGGCAATTTGCCGGTCTGTCAGAGACCGAGGTAGAGATACGTAGAAAGAAATACGGCATGAACGCTCTGCCGGCCAGGGAGCGCCCATCTCCTATTGCCATATTTCTATCACAGTTCACAAACCCCCTTGTTTACGTAATTCTAGGGGCAGCTGTGATATCTCTGCTGCTAAAAGAATTCAAAGACTTCTATATAATCATGGCTGTTGTGATATTCGATGCAGTACTGGGCTATTTTCAGGAACGCCAGGCAGAAGCAACGTACGAAAGCCTGCGAAAGCTTGTGAAGCCCACAGCGACTGTGGTAAGGGACGGACATCGCAAAGAAGTAGACGTGACCGGCCTTGTTCCCGGTGACGTCGTGATTCTGACTGCAGGGGATAGGATACCTACTGACGGTATAGTGCTTGAGAGCGTAAGAATGGCAGCCAGCGAGGCTATTCTCACCGGTGAGAGCGAATCTATACGTAAGGACACTACTCCGGGTCAGAATGCTCTTTACATGGGCACGACAGTCCTCGCCGGTCGCGGGATTATGCAGGTATCCCATATCGGCAAGGATACTGAGTTAGGCAAGATAGCCACCAGCCTCTCCGAAACTGAGGATGAAGCTACTCCCCTCCAGATTAGACTTGCTGACTTTAGTCGTACGCTTACGCGTATTGTAATTGTTATTACAGCTGTTTTGTTCTTTATAGGTCTTGCCGGAGGCAGGCCTTTTCTGGAAATGGCTCGTGTAGCAGTCATACTTGCGATAGCTGCAATTCCTGAGGGACTTCTGATTGCGGTAACTGTCATCTTGGTCATAGGAATGCGAAGGATCCTAAAGCGCCAGGGACTCGTCAAACGATTACTGGCTGTAGAAACGTTAGGGTCGGTGACTACCATTTGCACAGACAAAACCGGCACACTGACTTATGGCGTAATGAAGGTCTCAAAGGCAGACTTTGCAATGCGCGAGAGGGGTATTGAAGCCTTAGTATTGTGCAATAATCTGGAAGATTCTCTTGAGGTGGCGCTTTGGGACTTTGCGAAAGAAAACGGGATCGAGGATCCGGAAGAATTTGCGAAGACTTCAAAGCGTATTGAAGAGGAGCCGTTTTCCAGCGAAATACGGTACATGCGCACAGTTAACATCGTGCGTGGGAGCGAGGTAGCATATGTTAAGGGAGCTCCTGAAGTGGTAACTGCTATGTGTGGCCTCTCTT
>JAAYRV010000121.1 GCA_012518595.1 Bacillota bacterium | reverse complement strand
TTCTCTGTGGAGAACAAATGTCGGTGGAGAATAAGTGCAGTAAGTGGGTGGTTTAATGGAACTTGATCAGCTGATAAGAAAGGTTACGGATGAACTCATGAAGGAACTTAAGAATCGAACCGATGTAAGTCCGGCTGACGCCAAGGCCGAGGCCGGTGTCGGTAGACCGCAAGTGTCACATGGGTTACAGGAGTCAGAGAGAATTTCTCGCCTCATTGATCATACCTTGCTTAAGCCTGATGCCACCGGTGAGCAAATTATCAAGTTGTGTGAAGAAGCAAAAGAACACAATTTTGCGTCAGTCTGTGTCAATCCCACTAATGTAAGCTTGGCCTGGGACCTTCTTAATGGCACACCGGTAAAAGTGTGCACAGTCATAGGATTTCCGTTAGGCGCGAATACTCCTGTGACTAAGACCGTAGAAACCAGAGATGCAATTGCAAATGGCGCCTCCGAGGTGGATATGGTCATTAATGTCGGTGCCTTGAAGTCAGGCGACTATGATCTTGTCTTGCGGGATATTAAGGCTGTAGTGGATGCAGCTCGCGGTAAAGCTTTAGTCAAAGTAATCCTGGAGACAGGCCTTCTCACAGATGAAGAAAAGGTAAAAGGATGTCTAGTGGCAAAATCAGCAGGGGCTGACTTTGTGAAGACATCCACAGGATTCGGATTTGGGGGAGCTACTGTCGACGATATCAGACTCATGCGCAAGGCAGTCGGATCTGAAATGGGCGTAAAGGCATCAGGCGGTATCCGAGATTACGAATCCGCACTTCAAATGCTGGAAGCAGGTGCTAGCCGAATCGGAGCAAGCGCAGGCGTCAAGATTGTGAAACAAGCCAAGGATTCTGAATCCAGGTAGCCACCGGGTAGCCTTCGGTTAGTCGCTGGGTACTCTGCAATTAGTCATTAGGTAGCCTGAATGTGTGGAAGCAGGGATATGCGTATTATTTCCCTGCTTCCTATCATCATCGGTCAACCAGGCTTTCGCAAAGCGCTTTACGAATAATCCCGCCTGTTGACCGTGGCCACATCTTGGTTATTTCTTGGTGTCAATGATTTCTGAGATAATGTTAATGGCTGCCAAAAGCTAGTATAACCCGTTCCAATTCCCGTATACAAGACAATGTGTGGTATTATGACGTAGGTACTTAGGCGCTTGCACCAGGCAGGAATGCTATTAATATTTGCCGAAACAGGATCGGAAGTTTACAGAAACAGTCAAGAAGGAGAGGGGCTGCAGCAAAGTTGGGGTTTTTACTGGAAATTTTTTCAGCATTCTTTAAAATAGGCGCTTTCACCTTTGGCGGGGGCCATGCCATGGTTCCTCTCATACAAAAAGAGGTCGTGGATGAAAAGGGATGGATTGAGGCAGAAGACTTTATAGACATACTGGCTTTGGCTCAAACCGCTCCCGGCCCGGTAGCTGCTAATACATCAGTTTTTGTAGGGTATAAGCTTGTTGGCGTCCCAGGCGCTGTATGGGCTCTCTTAGGAACCGTATTACCCTCCTTTATGGTAATTCTTGCTATTGCCATGTATTTCACAAGGATTGCGGATTCTCTTGTCATACAGGCGGCTTTCTCCGGAATAAGGCCTGCAGTGGTTGCACTCGTGGCAAGCGCTGCCATTAATATCGGTAAAACGGCTGTTCGTGATCTTAAAGGCATAACCATTTGTGTCCTTGCTTTTCTTGCTGTTGCTATAATAGGCGTGCACCCTATACCGGTGATTATCGGCTCAGGTATCCTAGGTTACGTGCTCTTCAAAGATGAGGAAGCTTCCAGGCTGAACAACCGGACTGAATAAGCAATAGGCGTTATTAGGGGTTGACAAAATCATGACAGACATCTTATTTAAGTTGCTTTTCACTTTTGCAAAAATCGGTCTTTTCACATTTGGCGGAGGATACGCCATGATTCCCCTGATAGAGAAGGAGATCATACAGGCGAATAAGTGGTTGTCAATGAATGAATTCGTAGATATCATCGCCATTGCCGAAGTGACTCCCGGGCCTATTGCTGTCAACGCCGCTACCTATGTAGGCTATAAAATGGCCGGGGTGTGGGGCGCTGCTTTCGCGACAATAGGTGTAATCTTACCGTCATTTGTGGTTGTCATTTCCCTTGCTTCTCTCTTCTTAAGATACAAGGATACTCCCTCTGTGAAAGCCATTTCAAAAGGGCTCAGGGCTGCAGTGACCGCAATGATAGCCAGTGCAGCCTTGTCAATGGCAAAAGCATCTGTTGCTGATGTCCGGGACATAGTAATTGTCGGATTGGTCGTTTTAGGAATATTTAAAATGAAAATACATCCGATAATTTGCATTTTTTTAGCAGCAGCCCTTGGAATTGCCTTATGGGCTTTATCAGGCGGAATGACATTGTTCCCTGCCTTATAGATGTTGGCTCTTTGGCTCACAAATGTCAGTTCCGGATTCCCGGCCGTGTCACATATGGCAAAGCCTCTTAGGGAAATATAAAAGGTAACAGGTGAATAAGGAGGGGACTTTTAGTGCCGGCCAGGAAGAAAAGACCTGCTAAAGCTCGGGCTAGACGCCCGCTGGATTCGCTGAAATATGAGGTTGCGAAAGAACTCAACCTTCCCAAAGAGGTTTGTGAGGATGGTTATTGGGGGAATCTGTCTTCCAGACAGTGTGGAGCTGTAGGTGGCCAAATGGTTAAGAGGATGATAGAGGCTGCTCAAAAAGCCATCGCTGAGGAAGCAGCCGCTCAAGCCATAGCAGGATTCCGATCCGGTTTAGGGCTTCCTCCGGAAACAGACACAGAGATATCACCTGAGGTGTAGAAATATAGAAGGGCCGGACACGCAAACTTCAGCTTGTGTCCGGTTCCCTTGCTTTGATTCGGATTTGCCGGCTAAGGGTACGAAGTTACAAGCACTATAGCCATTATGGCTTATTTTTCATTAATATACAATTTATTCAAAGTCGCGAAATGTCGATAATGACAACACAAAAGAAATCTCTCACATTAGCTGCCGGGTTACGCTTCTTTGCGTTTGCTATCCAATAGAGACAACCAGATATACTAACTATAACCGAGACTCTCCATACGTTTCCTAGCATACGTTTATGTGTTTGTGTGACACTATTAGCAGAAAAGCGTGGAGGGTGGTGAAAAATAATGGCACGTGGCTCACGTAGAAAGAATCGCCCGGTTGTTCCTGAGGCCCTTGCAGCGCTTGATAGGTTTAAGTACGAAATTGCAAACGAACTGAACCTGCCTAGCAATATCATAAACACGGGCTATTGGGGCAACTTGCCTTCAGCTCAATGTGGCGCAGTCGGCGGACAGATGGTTCGCAGGATGATAGAGGCTGCTCAGCGGTCGCTGATAGAAGGAACCATGGCCGGAGTCAAAGCAGGATTCCAGGCTGGCCTTACCCAGCCCGGTACCACTCAGGCCTTTACTCAGACCGGCTACGGAGTGGGGCAGACAGGCTATAATCAACCTATCCAGCCTGTATAACTCATGAATATTTGAGGCAGTGAGATATATGAGCAGGCCGTCCTTTGGAGACGGCCTGCAGTTTGGCATAATCAACAGTAATAAAACTGGAATCCGATAAGTCCAGGCCCAACGTGGGTTCCGATTATAGGTCCGATTTCTATTGGCTGCGCCCCAATACCAGGGAATTCCTCCTCCAGTGACCTTGCGACTTCACGAGCTTTTTCGATGTTATCCGCGTATGGTATGGCAATGTTTGTGGGCAGCCTGTCGCCGCCTCCTTCAGCTATCATGAGATCCGTGATTCGCCTCAAGGCCCGCTTTTCAGTTCTGACCTGCTCAAGAACTTCGATGCGTCCGTCGTCACGAACAAAGTGAAGAATGGGCTTAACCTGTAAGAGAGATCCTATTATTGCTTTGGCGCCTGAAAGACGGCCTCCTTTATGCAGGAACATAAGGTCATTCACGACAAAAAGGGTTCTCATTGAGTCCATAACCTGGTAAATACGATTCAAGGTTTCTTCTTTGCTCTTGCCTGATTCAGCATATTCTACAGCTTCTTTCACTATAAAACCAAGGGCAGGCCCGGTTTGCTTCGAGTCAATAACAACTATGTCAGCGTCTTTGTCTTCTATCATTCCCGCAGCGGTTCGGGCGGAGTTTGCAGTCCCGCTGATTCCGGCGGAAATGTGTATGGAAATAATAGTTTTTGCGCCTTCTTCCAAAAGGCGCTTGTAAGTTGTGAGAAAGTCACCTGATGATGGCTGTGAAGTAGTGGGCAGCTCTTTTGCCCTTACTAATCTGGCATAGAAATCACGATTGCTGATTTCTATGCTTTCTTTATAGACTTCTGATTCTATGTTAACAAGTAAAGGCACAAGCGCAACCTTATGAACTTCAAGCCAATCATCGGGCAAGGCGGCAGTACTGTCCGTTACAATTCTGATGGGGTTCATAACACACCCTCCTTTTGCCCAGAATACCACTAATTAACATATACTGTTTTCAGTACGAAAATATTCTTCTTCATCGTAACCATAAATCCTTCACGTTAGTCACTTCTCCCTATATTAAGAGCATTATGGAAATTTGCCGGAAAACCCTTACCGGAGGAGTCTTAAGAAACTCATATAAGGGAAACAATACAATTGTGATCCACAATGAAAAAACGCATAGCGCCAAAAGAAATGTACGGAAGGAGATTACCATGAAGAACAAGGAAAGCGGGAAATGTCCTCATATGGCTGAGAACGCAGAAAGTAGCGTAAAGTGTAAGCAATGTGGAAACATGGTAAGTGTCAGCGGTATGTCGTGTGGAGAAGGGATGGTGTCTTGCCCGGTTTGCGGATCAACGGTAAGCACGTGGGACACTCTGAAATCTGAGATGTCCAACGAGGACTACTAGACTATCAGTAGACAGGAGGACTTACATAACGATTCTCAGCAGCCAAAATATGGCGCTGCGATCCCATCCCAAATCCCATGGGACATGGTAACGGTCAGCTGTGTGAGAGTTAACTAGTAAGTATAGGCCGGAATCTGCGCCGACGACTACTGCGAAATGCTCAATCCGTCCGTTTTTCTCGTAGGCTATGAGGTCTCCTCTGTTAAGTGCGCCTATGGCTCCCTGCGGATATGTTTCGCTAGGTGTTATTAGGTCGCTATAGGCGCCGCGGGCGAGTCTTACAGCTCGTCCGCTGCTGAGCATATAACTAAGCAAACTCGATGCTTGGGCCCAAGCCTGTGTCGCTCCTGCGCTGGGTCCATATGGAACATACCTCCATGTATAGGTCATAGGTAGATTGCCGGCCTCCTCATCACCTAAGACTTGGGAGACGAAATTCGTACAATCACCGCCGAGCCCTGTGAAGTTTTTGTATGCAGGATTGTATTTACGGTTATTGCCGCAACCCCATGCCAATCCGCAGTACTTGTTAGCATAAGCCACTGCGTTTTCTCTGTTATAGAGGTATGCATATCCTTTGTCGTCATCTCCTCCGGCAGTCACGGTGAGAAATTCCGGCAAATATGAAACATAGATCTCAAAGGGTGAATAAGGTGCAGTTGCAGAGCTTACAGAATCGGCATCTACGTCCAGGGGATCTAAGTACCAGTCTCTCCTTATGACCCAGTCCCCCTCTTTGAATACAAGCTCCAGCAAGTGATCTGCGCCAATACCGAACCGGTCCGGCTCGGACGCGGACTGAGATTCATGCCTGTACGAAACCTTAACGCTTTCATCCAGCTCGATCCATGCAGTAGTGCCTTTGAGCTCAATTGAGGAGATCCTGATTTCAACTTGGGTATCGAGGAGGTTGATACCACGTGCTGCACTCCATGCTTTGAGATATGCGCACCTTCTGGTCTCATGCTCAAAAGCCCACTTGCCATAGTGGGAATCAAAATCATAATGGGCCATAAGCGCATCTGTATCACCCTTGATGATAGACTCAGCCCGTTCAGACAGTAGCATGTCAAGGCGCATGTTAATAAGTCTTTCCAAAGATAAAGGTATTCCTCCGACCGGTCGGTGAGGAACACCTTTTAATGTCACTAGAATACTGATGATAGCAATTAGGCCTAGTAAGAGTTTCCTACCGGATAGCAGATACATCTTAATATCTTTCTATTTCTGTGATGTCGCACGATTAAGCGCGCTCATGATTTTCCTTGTTTGCTGCGGACGGAGTTTCACAATACCTAATTCAGCTTTAACTACGAGTTCAAAGGGAATTCCCGTACGTATTGAAAGCTCTTTGGCGCTTATTCCCGCTTTTTGCCTGAGTTTCAACAAGGTGGTCATACAGCCCATCCTCTCCTAACATGGCTTATACTACCAGTATAGTGAGGATGTCCCTTTTTTATGCCAAATCAAAGACATAAAAGCCATGGCTTTTATGTATAAGAAGAAAGCGCTGCCTTCAATCCGTGCGTTATTTGGTATTCTAAAGCCTCTGGCCGGCTGAAGGCCCTTCCTCCGCTACTTCTATTACTCGGGTGTTGGCCAATTTATCGCCTAGTCTTCTTCCTTGTGGATCCGTAAGCACCAAGACAATCTCAATAATACCGATTATTGAACTCACGCTACCGATAAGAGACCAGGTGGACCATGCCATGCTTCTAAGGGGAATCAATGCGAGTATAAACGAGAGGAGTTGACCTAAAGCCAGGGGCCAATTACGCTTAGCGGACAATTCTATGTCAACGTCACTGTCTTCAGGCCCTACGACTTTGAGATGCATGATTTTCTTGCCGACGCTCCGGCCTTTCCATGCCGGATCCTTTAGCAATTCAACCATTATCGCATCTTTAGTCAATATATAGGCGCCGCCAATTAGATACCCGATCCCTAAGAATGGAATGACTACTGATAAGACTCCGCCTATTAATCCATCAATCAGCCCTGCAACAACTCGCTTGCCAAGATCGGCTTTTTCTTTTGCCAAAAGAAACCCTCCCTTGTCGTTATACTAAGAAAAGTATTCATCCAAGATCCGATATATCCTTCCATAAACTTCATATAAGTGCAAATATTTCATTATAAATGTATTTGTTCGAAAATAAGGTATGGGCAGGCATAGTCTGCTGCTATATCTTCAGATACTCCCTGCGACATCTACTGTGTAATTTAGCAGGTATTTGCTTTTCCGTATTGAAATTGCTTTATTGACATGTATTAGGCTACATAAGAATACAAGGGAGAGCTTATTGAGACAGTGAGAGGATCTTTTAACCGGACGAGCTTCTTCATAGCTATTTTGTTGTTAGTGGGAGGGGCGATGTATGTCATGGTAGGAACCGATGTGGCGCCGGAAGCTAAAGTAGACAATGAGTTTCGCGGGTTGTGGGTTGTGCGCACAAGTATGAAGTCTCAAGAATCAATTGAAAAAGTGATCGAGAGGGCCTCAGAGAGCAATTTCAATGCCCTCTTAGTGCAGGTTAACGGGCGTGGAGAAGCGTATTATGAAAGTGACATCGTGCCTCGGATGCCTGATGTCCCCGAGGGATTCGACCCATTGGCCTTTTGTATCCGGCGGGCACATGCTGTCGGGATAGAGGTGCACGCATGGATTAACGCTTTTACCGTTGGACAGATAGGACGCAGTGAGTATCAAGATGAACACGTGCTTACCCGGCATCCTGAGTGGTCGCTGGTAGACCAACATGAAGTATCAACCTTCGATTACAGTCCGGAAATGGCGAGGGATGAACTTGTTTCAGTGATGTTGGATCCTGCGATAGAAGGTGTGAAGGAGTATGTCCGTGAGGTCTTTGTTGAGGTAGTCACCAAATACGATGTGGATGGTGTCCATTTTGACTACATTAGATATCCGGGTAGGAAGTACGGGTACAGCGACGAGGCAAGGGAAGCGTTTAGGAATCTTACAGGCTATGACCCGCTTGATCTTGTTAAGAAGCCCGAGACCTTGCGCGGCAAAACCGTAGAGGGAAAGGACCTTTTTGAGAGTCTCGGCGATAAGTGGGACGAGTTTCGCCGTAGGCAAGTGACTGAGGTGGTACGCAGAGTCTATCTGGATGTTAAGCGGATAAAACCGGATGTGGCAGTATCTTGCGCCGTGTTTCCGGATATAGACGAATCTTATAACCAAAGGCTGCAGGACTGGCGCAGATGGATCCAAGAAGGTATCGTAGACTTTATCGTGCCAATGGCCTACACTCCAAATACCCAGAGGTTCACAGGCCATATTGAAAAGGCTGTGGAATCACCGCCGGGCGGGAAGGCTTTGGCAGGTGTCGGCGTCTATCTTATGTTGGACGATCCCGCTGATTGTATAGAGAAGATTGAATCTGCAAGGGAACTTGGAACACCCGGGATAGTCCTGTTTTCATATGATTCTATCAAGGACAGGACTGACTATTGGGAGGCTTTGGCCTTAGGTCCCTTCAGCAGACGGGCTGTAGTCCCGGTAATGACCTGCCCGGGTTCAAATTCCATATCCTCCGCACAGGATAAACAAAATGACTAGAATGCGAAGTTCCATAGAGAGGATATTCTCCAAATTTCCACGGCATGCGGTAATAGCCGTGGTTGTAATTGCCGGTGGGATGATTCTTATCTTTGGGGGACTTAAAATGGATACTTGTGTCACCAGAGGAGAGGATTATGTAGATGCGTTGCTTGCGCGCATGAGCATTGAAGAAAAGGTCGGGCAAATGGTTATGGCAGG